>NZ_JBYHFN010000004.1:0-70700 GCF_057669785.1 Microbacterium sp. Y547 | reverse complement strand
GAGCGTCCTCGTTTTGATCGTGATGACCGTGCCCCTCGTCGTGATTCGGGTGAGCGTCCTCGTTTCGATCGTGATGACCGCGCCCCTCGCCGTGAGTCGAACGACCGGGCACCGCACCGGTCGCAGGACCGTACGCGTTCGTCCGACCGCGGCTTCGGCGGCCGCGACGCGGGTCGCCCCGCGCCGCGCACGGACCGCCGCGACGATCGTCCGCGCCGCAGCGACGACAACCGCCCCGGTCGCTCGGACTGGACGGCCAAGCCCGCGCGTGACGAGCAGCGCGTCGATGTCGTGCACGAGCGTCTGCAGGCCCAGGCCGTGCAGGCCGGTGACGTCACCGATGTGACGTTCGGAGATCTCGGACTGGGTGAGAACATCGTCCGCGTCCTCGCCGAATTGGGCGCCCCGCGCCCTTTCCCGATTCAGGCCGCCACGATCCCCGCCGTCATCGAGGGTCGCGACGTGCTCGCACGCGGACGCACGGGCTCGGGCAAGACGATCGCCTTCGGTGCGCCGCTGGTCGAGAGCGTGCTGCGCAGCCAGTCCGGCAAGCGTCGCGAGTTCGCCCGCGCGCCGAGGGCGCTCATCCTCGCGCCCACTCGCGAGCTCGCGCTGCAGATCGACCGTACGATCCAGCCGATCGCTCGCAGTGTGGGCCTGTTCACGACGCAGATCTACGGCGGTGTGCCCCAGGCGCGTCAGGTCGGCGCGCTCCGCAAGGGCGTCGACATCGTGATCGGCACCCCCGGTCGCATCGAGGACCTCGTCAATCAGGGCAAGCTCGATCTGTCCGACATCGCGATCGCGGTGCTCGACGAGGCCGATCACATGTGCGAGCTCGGGTTCCTCGAACCCGTGCAGCGGATCCTGCGCCACACGGCCGAGGGCAGCCAGAAGCTGCTGTATTCGGCGACCCTCGATCGCGAAGTCGCTGCGCTCGTCGACGAGTTCCTCGTCGAGCCGGCGGTGCACGAGGTCGCCGGTGAGGACCAGGAGTCCTCGACGATCGACCACCGTGTGCTGCTCATCGACCAGCGCGACAAGGCCGAGATCCTCACCTCGCTGGTCGACCGCGAGGGCAAGACGCTCGTGTTCGCGCGCACCCGCGCGTACGCCGAGATGCTGGCCGAGCAGTTCGACGATGCGGGCATCAGCGCTGTCGCGCTGCACGGTGACCTCAACCAGGCCAAGCGCACGCGCAATCTTCACCGGCTCACGTCGGGCCGTGTCAATGTGCTCGTCGCGACCGACGTCGCCGCACGCGGCATCCACGTCGACGACATCGATCTCGTCGTGCAGGCCGATCCGCCGGACGAGTACAAGACGTACCTGCATCGCTCGGGCCGTACCGGTCGTGCGGGTCGTGCCGGCAACGTCGTGACGCTCATCACCCGTCAGCGCCGCCGTCGCATGACCGAACTGCTCGACCGGGCCGAGATCGAGGCGCCTTTCGACGAGGTGCGCCTGGGTGACGATCTTCTCGAGGAGATCTCCGGCCGGCAGCTGAACCCGGTCGCCTGAGGCCGGTCAGAAGAGCATCGCCGGCGCGGCTTCGGCTGCACGGCCACGGGTCGTCGTGAAGACTCGTGACCGTGTGGCCGCCGCCGACGGCGAGGGCCTTCTCGGCGCGGCTTCTTCGTCGTGCCCGTCGAGGCCGTGCACGCGCATCAGGGGACGCACGCGCTTGGCGAGCCACGTGCGATAGGCCTTCGGCGCGGTCGTCGATGCTCCTGGATACAACCCGCGATACGCCGACACGAGATCCGGATGCTCGTGCTCGAGCCATCGGAAGTACCACTGCTTGGCGCCGGGCCGCAGGTGCAGCGCGCCGAAGACGACCCGTGCGGCGCCGGCGTGCTTTATGCGTCGCAGTGCCTCGTCGATCGCCGCGACCGAGTCGGTGAGGTGCGGCAGGATCGGCATGAGGAACACCGTGACGCGGAATCCCGCGGCGGTCGCGGCGCGCACCGTCTCGAGTCGCGCCGTCGCCGACGGCGTGCCGGGCTCGAGGCTGCGCTGCAGAGAATCGTCGAAGACGGCGATCGACATCGCGATCGACACATCGACCGATGCCGCCGCCTCGGCCAGCAGCGGCAGGTCTCGGCGCAGCAGAGTGCCCTTCGTGAGCACCGAGAACGGCGTACCTGAATCCGTCAGCGCCGAGATGATCCCGGGCATGAGGCGATACCTGCCCTCGGCGCGCTGGTATGGGTCGGTATTGGTTCCCAGTGCAACGGGCTCGCGCCCCCATGAACCGCGCGCGAGTTCTCGCCGCAGCACCTCGGCGACATTGACCTTGACGACGATCTGAGAGTCGAAGTCGCGCCCCGGGTCGAACTCGAGGTACTCGTGCGTGCCGCGGGCGAAGCAGTAACTGCAGGCATGGCTGCAGCCCCGATAGGGGTTGATGGTCCAGTCGAACGGCATCGCCGACGAGCCCGGCACATGGTTCAGGGCGCTCTTGCAGAGAACCTCATGGAACGTCATGTCGGCGAACTCGGGCGTCGTCACGGACCGGACGAGACCGTTGAGATGCTCGAGGCCCGGAAGAGCCGCGGGATCCGGCACTCCGAGTTCCTGCCCCTGCCATCGCATGCCACCATGGGAACAGATCTACGAAAGTATGTCAACCGGTAGTGCGGTCTTCTTCGAAGACTGACGTCGTCCGACGCGACGACTGGCCTTCGAACCCCTGGCGGGACAGAATGGGACGCGGTGCCCGATCCCGAACAGACCCCCCCGATGCATCGCGCCGCGCACGCGGCCGGCGATGACGCCGGGGTGCCCGGCAGTGCTCCGCGCACACGTCGGGCGCTGCGCGAAGCGCAGGCGGAGGCATCCGATTCACCGCGCACGCCCGCGATCTTCAAGAAGCCCCTGCCGGACATGCCCCCGGTAGCCGCACGACCCGCGCCTCTGCTGGGCGGCTGGCGCCGCCGCGCCCCGATCCGTCATGCGCGTGCGAACCGCGTCGTGCACGCCTCGGTCGGCATGGCGCTCACGGTCGCGAGTCTCATCGTCGTCGGCTCGACCTCGGCGGTCACCGGTGCGCTCGTGCCGGAGCCGGTCGCGATCGTCGCCGAAGAGGTCGTCGCGGACACGCTCGGCGAAGTGCGCATCGAGGCTCGCCCCGGCCTCGGCGCACCGCCGCTGACGGCCGAGGCCTTCGCGCCCGGTGAGTCCTCTGTCGTCGTGCGCGATCTTCCGGACCCGTGCAGCGACCCCGTCGTTCTCGCGGCGCTCGAGGCCGGCAACGAATCCGCGACGATCGCCGCCGCCGGCGGGCCCACGGTGTTCCGCGATGCCGTCGCATCGGGCCTCGCGCCCTGCATCCGCCTCGACGACCCCGCCCGCACGTGGCTGGTCGTTGACAAGGCGCGGCCGTTCGTGCCCATCGACTATGCGCCCGACGACCTGGCGGTGCCCCCGGGCATGCGCGACCTCGGCGGCGGCGAACTGCGGGCCGATGCGGCTGACGCGATGGCCCGCATGGCGGCAGCCTCGATCGCCGCGGGCGCGGGAGAGATCGCCGTCGGCAGCGCCTACCGCTCGTACATGACGCAGGTCTCGACGTACGAGCACCACGCGCGTGTGCGCGGCGGTGACCAGGCCGACCTCGTGAGCGCGCGCCCGGGCTACAGCGAGCACCAGTCCGGTCTTGCGGCCGACGTCGTGCCGTGCGCCGAGACCTGTGCCACGATCGACGATCTCGCCGCGACGCCCCAGGGCACATGGATCGCGGCGAACGGGTGGCAGTACGGCTGGGTCGTCCGCTACGAAGAGGGCGGCACCGAGGTCACGGGGTACCTTTCCGAGCCGTGGCACCTGCGCTACATCGGCGTGGAGCTGGCCCGCGAGTACCACGAGGGCGGCTGGCGCACGCTCGAAGAGTTCTTCGGACTCCCGCCCGCGCCGCATTACGATCACCAGCACTGACCGGGTGGAGGCATCCGACAAATCCCGGTACCGAGTACCGCGGAACATGGGATGCGATCTCACAACGATGGCCTGACCGCGGATGCCGCGGCTAGACTCGCCTGCGGCGAAGAGGTCTGTGAGGCCCGCCGCTTCGGCTCACGAAAGGACGCAGCTCATGGAACGCGACATCTACGACGAGGACCACGAGGCATTCCGCGACGTCGTGAAGGAGTTCGTCAAGCGCTTCGTCACGAACGACGCGATCGAGCGGTGGGATGTCGCGGGCGAGATCGACCGCGACACGATGCGCGCGGCGGGCGACGCCGGCATCATCGGTCTCTCGGTGCCTGACGAGTTCGGCGGCGCCGGCATGCTGCAGGACTACCGCTTCCGCGCCGTCGTCAACGAAGAGATCATCGCCGCCGGTGCGGGATCGCTCGCCGGAGCATTCGGCATCCAGGACGACCTCGCCGTGCCCTACCTCGTGCACATGGGCACGCAGGAGCAGAAGGCGAAGTGGCTTCCGGGCATGGCTACCGGTGAGGTCCTCGGCGCGCTGGCGATGACCGAGCCCGGCGCCGGCTCTGACCTGCGCGGCATCAAGACCACGGCGAAGAAGGTCGAGGGCGGCTACATCGTCAACGGCGCCAAGACGTTCATCTCGTCGGGCAAGACCGCCGACATCGTCGTGACCTTCGTCAAGACCGGCGAGGGAAACCGCCCTGACGCGTTCAGCCTCGTCATCATCGAGAGCGGCATGGAGGGCTTCGAGCACGGCAAGAAGCTGCAGAAGATGGGCTTTCACGGCCACGACACCGCCGAGCTCTCGTTCAGCGACGTCTTCGTGCCCGAGGCGAACCTCATCGGCGGCAAGGAAGGCATGGGCTTCGTGCAGCTCATGATGAACCTGCCGCTCGAGCGCCTGTCGATCGGGGTCGCCGGCGCAGCCGCTGCGGCCGCTGCCCTCACGTGGACCCTCGAGTACACGAAGGAGCGCGAGGCGTTCGGCGAGCGCATCATCGACTTCCAGAACACGCGGTTCCGCATCGCCGACGTCGCGACGACGGTCGACGCGCTGTGGGCGTACATCGACCGCGCGCTGCTGGCCTACAAGGACGGCAAGCTCTCTCCCGAAGAGGCCGCGAAAGTCAAGTTCTGGGCGACCGAGCGCGAGTGGGAGGTGCTCGACACGTGCGTGCAGCTCTTCGGCGGCTACGGCTACATCACCGAGTACCCGATCGCCCGGGCGTTCCTCGACGCGCGCGTCCACCGCATCTACGGCGGCACGAACGAGATCATGCGCGACATCGTCTCGCGCCCCCTCGCCGGCAAGCGCTGAGTCGTACCGCTATGTGAGCTCGGCGGCGCCGACGAAGAGCGCCGCCGAGACCACCCAGAACAGCACGACGAAGACGGTATCGCGCGTGCGCCACGGCACGAGGTGCCGTTCGGTGCGGTCGCGGTGCGCGCCGAAGGCGCGGGCATCCATCGCGAGGGCGACACGCTCGGCGTGCCGGATGCCTCCGGCCAAGAGCGGCACGACGTAGCCGAACCAGCGCGCGAGCGCCGCGAACGGGCCGCGCCCACCGTGTGCCCCGCGCACGCGGTGGGCCTGCCGGATCACGTCGAGCTCGTGCCCGAAGCGCGGCACGAAGCGGAAGGCTGCGAGCGCGGTGTAGCCGATGCGGTACGGCACATGCAGCTGCTGAACGCTCGCCCGCACGAAGTCGGGCCCTGCCGTGGACAGGCCCGCGAGCAGCGTGAGCGCGATGATCGCGGCGAGCCGCAGCCCTGTTCCGACACCGATGACGAGGGCGCCTTCATACAGCGTCCAGTCGCCGATCCGCCAGGCGACGGGGGTGTCCGAGACGAGCGCGGGGTCGGTCCACACCGCGAACCCGAGTGACAGCGCGAGGGCCGCGACGGGGATCGCCAGTGCGAGCATGCCGACCAGGCGCGGGGTGAAGCGCACCCCGATGAGCAGCAGGGCGTAGGCGAGCACGAGGAAGGCCGCCGGCGTCGCGAGGTCGCGCACGAAGATGAGCACGGCGATGACCGGCAGGGGGGCGATGAGCTTCGCGAGCGGATTGAGGCCGTAGAGGAACCGCACGGGCGAGGCGGTGACCTGTTCGGCGTACGGGTCGGCTCGGCCGCTCGGGGCGACCGTGAGGATGGGACCGGTCGCGCTCATGACGTGCTCCCGGCCGGAAGGTCGGCCAGCCGCGTGATGCGTGAGAGCTCGGGATGCCGCGTGAGACCGCGCAGCGCTCGGCGCAGGGGCGGCGGGCGCAGACCTGCGCGTTCGAGCAGCTCGTCGTCGGCGAAGATGTCGGCCGTGGGTCCTGCCCGCAGGATCCCGCCGTCGCCGACGACGACCGTGCGGTCGGCGTACTCGGTGACCAGCTGCATGTCGTGGGTCACGACGAGGATCGTCGTGCCGTCGGCGTTGAGTTCGCGCAGCAGACCGAGCAGCTCATCGGCGCGGGCACGATCCTGCCCGAAGGTGGGTTCGTCCAGCGCAAGGACGGGGGCGCCGGCCACGAGCGCGGTGCCGACCGAGAGACGGCGCTTCTGCCCGCCCGACAGGAGGAAGGGGTGGGTTCCTGCCCGGTCGGCGAGGCCGAACCGTTCGAGCAGGCGAGTGGTGCGCTCGCGCACTTCGTGGTCGGGCACGCGTCGCAGGCGCAGGCCGTGTGCGATCTCGTCGTACACGGTGTGCGCGATGAACTGGTGCTCGGGGTTCTGGAAGACGAAACCGACGTGTGACGACAGCGAGCGCGGGTCGGCGCGTGCGACGTCGAGGTCGCCGATTCGCACGGTGCCCCGCGGGGGCGGCACGACACCGGCGATCGCCTGCAGCAGCGTCGTCTTGCCCGCGCCGTTCGCGCCGACGATGGCGACGAAGTCTCCTGCCCCGACGTCGAGATCGACCCCGTGCAGCACCTCGGTGCGCCCGCGTCGCACCGACAGCCCCCGCACCCGGATGAGGCCCGCGCCCTCGCGCGCAGCGACCGGAGGCGCCGGCTCGGCGACCGGCACGTGCGGCCCGTCGGCAGCCTCGAGCGCTGCGTGGAGTTCGGCGGGCGTCAGCGGCAATGGGTCGAGCTCGTACCCTGCGCGACGCAGCCGCAGGGCCGCGAGCGCCGAGACGGGCAGCCAGACGCCCATCTCGTGCAGATCGTCGGCGCGGTCGCGCAGCACGGCGTCGACCGATCCGTCGGCGACGACGCGACCGTCATGGTCGAGCACGATGACGCGGTCGACGAACCCGACGGCGGCGTCGAGGTTGTGCTCGACGAGCAGGATCGCGCGATCACCGGCGGCGACGAGTTCGTCCAGCGCCGCATAGACCTCCTCGATCCCGCGCGGATCGAGGTTGGCGGTCGGCTCGTCGAGCACGAGCAGGGGCGATCCCATCGCCAGCGCGCACGCGATCGCGAGGCGCTGCCGACCGCCGCCGGAGAGCTTGTCGGGGTTCTCGGTGCGCCGCTCCCAGAGGCCGACCCGGCGCAGCGCGTCTTCGGCGCGCGCGAGCACTTCGCCCACCGGCATCCGCAGATTCTCGGGTCCGAAGGCGACTTCGTCGAGCAGCGTTCCCGTGACCAGCTGCGCGTCCGGGTCTTGGAAGACCATCCCGACGTGCGTGCTGAGCTCGGCCACCGTCGCCTCGGTCGTCGGCCGTCCGGCGACCTCGACGTCCCCGCTGAGGTCGGCCGGCACGGCGTGCGGAATGAGGCCATTGAGGGCGAGCGTCAGGGTCGACTTGCCCGATCCGCTCGGGCCCAGCAGCAGCACGACCTCACCGCGGTCGATGTCGAACGACGCGGACGCGGGTAGCGCGATGTCCGCACCCTCGTGCCGGATGGCGAGATCGCGCACGCGCACGAGGGGTGCGGCGGTCACGTCGTCCGCGTGCCGCCGCGGTGGCCGACGCCGGCCCGGCGCAGGCCCGCGCCGATGGCGAGGCCGACGGCCGTCCAGGCGATGGGACCGAGCACCGATACGGCGAGGTAGAGGATCTGCGCCCACAGCGCCATCGTCCCGATGTTCGCGGCGAAGAAGACCGCGGCGGCGACGACGAATCCGATGAAGATCGCCGAGACGAAGAACCGCCACGGCGCCCACGAGCGGTAGCGCACGAGGGCGGCGACGAGCTCCTGGATGCCGCCGAAGAGGATCGCCGTGCCGAGGAACTGCATCGCGTACGGCGGAGCGATGGCGCACGACACGAGCGCCGCGAGCAGGTGAGTGGTCAGGGCGACCCAGGGGAGGCGCAGCGATTCCTGCGCGATGATGCCGGGAAGGACATGCACACCCAGCACGAGTCCGTACACCTGGGGGAGCGCCGCGAGCAGGGGGACGGTCACCCAGCCGGCGATGCCGCCGAGCAGTCCCGTCGCGACGCCGATCGCCGCGCAGACGAGCAGCGCGCGAGTCGACAACAGCGGGGTTCGGGCCACGGTTCGATCGTAGTCCGCGTCACATCCGCCGACGACGGCGGGTGAGCCGCACCGCCGGCATGGGCGGGGCCGGGATGCGCTCGTCGCCGTGCCCGACGACATGGCCGAAGCGGGCGGAGCCGGCTTCCCAGTCCTCACGAGCCTCGGCGATCTCTTCGTGTGCGCGGCCGACGAAGTTCCACCACATGATGATCTCGTCTTCGAATGGCTCACCGCCGAGCAGGAAGATCCGCGCACCGGCCTCGGTCGACACCTCGATCGACTCGCGGCGGACGCCGAGGTACAGCAGCTCGTCGGCGGCGACGGGCGGCGTCTCCCCCTCTGCATGCAGGGTCACCTCGCCGTCCACGCCCACCACGGCGTGCTCCCACGCGGCATCCAGCGGCAGTCGCACGCGTGCGCTGGGAGGCAGGTCGATCTCGGCTCCGACGATGGGGGTGTGCATCGTCGCGGGTGATGTCGCTCCCGCGAAGGTTCCCACGACGACGCATGCCGTACCCGCGGGTGCGTCTGCCGATGTGCCGGCGAGCTCGACGCGGGGAAGGTCGACGTGGCGCTCGAATCCGGGGGCGCCGTGGCGCCTGCTCTCGGGCAGCGCGACCCACAGCTGCAGCGCATCCAGCGCGATCGGGCCGTCGCCGACGGAGTACTCGGAGTGCGAGATCCCGGCGCCGCTGGTCATGATGTTGAGGGCGCCGCGTCCGATCTCGACGTCGCTGCCGACCGAGTCGCGGTGGTGCACTTCGCCGACGAGCGGCCACGTGACCGTCTGCAGGCCGATGTGCGGGTGCGGCTCGAGCCGCATCTTCACGCTCTGCTGGCCGAAGCGGTCCAGGAAGCACCAGGCCCCCACCATCGGCAGGTCGCGGTGCGGCAGCAGCCGGCGCACGTGCATCGCACGCACACCGCCCAGCGGCACGTCGCGGGGTTCGATGCGGACGGCACGCGGGCCGTCGCACACCGCAGCGCCGGCCAGCTGCGGTGCCTCGTCGCGCAGCAGCCCCGCCTCGTCGTGCCGGGTCATGTCAGGCGTTGTTCGGCCACGCCAGCGTGAGGCCGTCGATCTCGTTCGCACGCACGTACTTGGCCACGGCCGGGCACAGCGGAACGACGGTGTCGCCGCGTGCGGCGCTGTCGGCCATCGCCTCGCCGATGAGCGCGCCGGCCAGACCCTTGCCGCGGAAGGCCGGGTCGATCTCGGTGTGCGGGAACACAACGCGCCCGCGCGCGTCGGTGCGGAACTCGGTGAAGCCGGCGAGCACATTGCCGACGTGCACTTCATATCTGCTCTGCGCGTCGTCGCGCGTCACGGTCGGTTCCTGGGTCAGGTCGGGCAGGTCGGTGGTCATGCCGGTCCTCTCATCGGGGGCGCGTGATCCCAACGTATGCGGGCGTGGCACGTTTGGCGACCCTCTGCGCTCCGTCCCGCGATCACGGCACCGCTCGTCGCTCGGTTGGCGCCGTTCGTCGCATCCGGACCGGCACGACGACCCGACGGGCGGATGCCCGGCCTAGCGTGTCTTCACGCACAGAGTCGCGCGGATCTTGGAGTTGCCATGACATCACAGTCCCGTCCCCGGAAGGGTGGCGCCGCTGCCGTTCTTCCCCCCGTCGAGGTCCCCGAAGCCGAGCGCAGGCGCGAGGCGAAGTGGACGCTCCCGAAGATCCTGCTCTGGGTCGGGATTTCGCTCCTGGGCGGACTCGCCTGGGTCATGCTCGCGATCGTGCGGGGTGAGACCGTCAATGCGATCTGGTTCGTCTTCGCTGCCGTCTGCACCTACCTCATCGGGTACCGCTTCTACTCGAAGGTGATCGAGAAGTACATCACGCGGCCCGACGACACCCGCGCGACGCCCGCGGAGCGCAAGCAGGACGGCAAGGACTACGTCCCGACCGACCGCCGCGTGCTCTACGGCCACCACTTCGCCGCGATCGCCGGCGCCGGGCCCCTCGTCGGCCCCGTCCTGGCGGCTCAGATGGGCTTCCTCCCCGGCACGATCTGGATCATCATCGGCGTGATCTTCGCCGGTGCCGTGCAGGACTACCTCGTGCTGTTCTTCTCGATGCGCCGCGGCGGCCGCTCGATCGGCCAGATGGCCCGTGACCAGCTGGGACGCATCGGCGGCACGGCGGCGATCATCGCTTCGCTCCTGATCATGATCATCATCGTCGCGATCCTCGCGCTCGTCGTGGTCAACGCCCTCGGCGAGAGCCCGTGGGGTGTCTTCAGCGTCTCGATGACGATCCCCATCGCGCTGTTCATGGGTTGCTACCTGCGCTGGATCCGCCCGGGGCGCATCACCGAGATCTCGATCATCGGCTTCGTCCTGCTCATGCTCGCCATCGTGGCGGGCGGGTGGATCGCCGACACCGAATGGGGTGCGGCCGCCTTCACGCTGGATCGCACGACGATTGCATGGGGCATCATCATCTACGGCTTCGTCGCGGCCGTCCTGCCCGTCTGGCTGCTGCTCGCGCCGCGCGACTACCTGTCGACGTTCATGAAGATCGGCGTCATCGTCATGCTCGCGGGCGCCATCGTGCTCGTGCGTCCCGAGATCTCGGTGCCGGCGTTCACGGTCTTCGCCGAGACGGGCCTCGGGCCGGTGTGGGCGGGGCCACTGTTCCCCTTCCTCTTCGTCACGATCGCGTGCGGTGCGCTATCCGGCTTCCACGCCCTCATCGCATCCGGCACGACCCCGAAGCTCATCGAGAAGGAGCGCCAGACGCGCTTCATCGGGTACGGCGGCATGCTCATGGAGTCCTTCGTCGCCATCATGGCGCTCGTCGCGGCGATCTCGATCGACCAGGGCATCTACTTCGCGATGAACTCGCCCGCCGCTGTGACGGGCGGAACCGTCGAGGGCGCCGTCGCGTTCGTCAACAACCTCGGCCTTCAGGGAGTGAGCATCACGCCCGAGCTGCTCAACTCGACAGCCGCGGCCGTCGGTGAACCGAGCGTCGTCTCGCGCACCGGTGGCGCCCCGACCTTGGCGCTCGGCATCGCCCACATCATGAGCTCGCTCGACGGCGGAGCGCTCATGGCGTTCTGGTACCACTTCGCGATCATGTTCGAGGCGCTGTTCATCCTCACGGCCGTCGACGCAGGCACCCGGGTCGCGCGTTTCATGCTGCAGGACTCGATCGGGACCTTCATCCCGAAGTTCCGTGACGTCTCGTGGCGTCCGGGGGTCTGGATCGCGACGGCCATCATGGTCGCCGGCTGGGGCGCCATCCTCATCCTGGGTGTCACCGACCCGCTCGGCGGGATCAACACCTTCTTCCCGCTCTTCGGCATCGCCAACCAGCTGCTCGCAGCGATCGCGCTCGCGGTCGTCATGGCGATCGTCGCCAAGCGCGGCAAGAGCTACGCGAAGTGGCTGTGGATCGTCGCCGCGCCGCTCGCGTTCACGGCGGTCATCACCATCACGGCGTCGATGTACAAGATCTTCTCGCCCGTCCCGGCCATCGGCTACTGGGCGAATCACATCCGCTACCGCGACGCGCTCGCGGCCGGAGACGATTCGCTCGGCGCCCCCGAGGTGCTCGAGGCGGTCATCCGCAACACGGCCGTCCAGGGCACCCTGTCGATCATCTTCGTCGTGCTCGCCATCGTGGTGATGGTGATGTCGATCATCGTGACGGTCCGCGCGGTCATCCGCGGGGGAGGGGACGAGAACGAAGACGAATACGTGCCGTCGCGTCGCTTCGCTCCGTCGGGCTTCATCGCCACCAAGACCGAGCGGGCGATCGAGAAGGAGTGGGCCACGGTCGCCCCCGTCGACGGCGCACGCCCGCGCTCGGGACACTGACCAAGAGCCGGGGTGCAGCGCAGACTCCTCTGCGCGGCACCCCGCTCTGTCCGGACCAGGATGCGTCCATTACGCTCGCTACTGCGCACGATGACGGGAGGGTCTGATGACTCCGACGGATGCCGCAGCCACTGCGCTGCCCAAGGGCCTGTGGGCCGGCGTGCAGCGCGCCGGGCGCAGCGTGCGCTGGTACATCACGAACCTCATGGGTGACCGGGCCTACGACGCCTACCTCAGCCATCACCACGCGCATCACGACACCGAGCCGATGAGCGAACGCGAGTTCTGGCGTCAGAGGATGGCCGAGCAGGACCGCAATCCCGGCGCTCGCTGCTGCTGACGTGCTCGACCCCGTCATCGTCGCCGGAGCGATCGGCGTCGTGCTCGGGGCCGCCCTCATTCTCGCGCTGGGCCTGCTGCGCCGCGTCGCCGGCGGTTCGCGCGATCTCGGCAGCGATGCGGAAGGCGCGGAGTACCGCACGCTGCATCTCGCCGCGCTCGCCGCCGCTGCGCTGCGTAGCACGGGCGAGGCTCCCGATCGCGCCCGGGCCGCGAAGCAGCTGCGCGCACTTCTGCGCGCTCAGGCCGTCGCGATCGTGGGGCCGGACGGAGACGTGGCCCTCGACGGCGCGTCCGACGCCCTGCGGGCCTCTGCCGCCCGCGTCGCCGAGCGGGCTCGGCAGACCGGGCGCCGCCAGGTCTTTCCCCGTCGCCGTTCGGGTGAGCTCGAAGCCGTCGGTGCGCCCATCATCATCGACGGCAACGCGTGGGGCGCCGTCGTCGCCTTCTCGGAGCACGTGCGCGCACCGCTCGTGCGCGCGACGGGCGAGGTCGCCGCGTGGTGCGCCGCGCAGCTCGCGCTCGGCGAGCTCGAAGCCTCGCGCACGGCGCTCGCCGAGGCGCAGCTGCGCGCGCTCCGTGCGCAGATCAGCCCTCACTTCATCTACAACGCGCTGACGGCGATCGCGTCGTTCATCAGCACCGACCCGCCGCGGGCCCGCGAGCTCGTGCTGGATTTCGCCGACTTCACGCGGTACTCGTTCCGCCGGCAGGGGGAGTTCACGACGCTGTCCGAAGAGCTCGGCAGCATCCACTCGTATCTCGAGCTCGAGCGCGCCCGCTTCGGCGAGCGCCTGACGGTGCGGCTGCAGGTCTCGCCCGAGACGCTGTCCACCGTCATCCCGTTCCTCTCGGTGCAGCCGCTCGTCGAGAACGCCGTGCGCCACGGACTCGAACCCGGCGAGTGCGGCGGGATCATCACGATCACTGCGCACGACGACGGAACGCACACCGAGATCACGATCGACGACGACGGTGTCGGGATGGACCCTGCGGCGGCGGCATCCCTGCTCGCTGGAGCGGCGTCGTCAGCCCACATCGGCCTGCGCAACGTGGATACGCGCCTGCGCCAGCTGTACGGTCCGACCGGTGGACTCATCGTCGAGACGAACCCGGGGGCCGGCATGCTCGTGCGCCTGCGTATTCCGCGGTCCCAGCCCCTCAACGACCCTGAAGTGACCTAGCCTGGACCGCACCTGCCGGGAAGGGGCACGCGCATGACGATCGAGGTGCTCGTCGCCGACGACGAGCCGCCGGCGCTGGCCGAACTCGTCGCGCTCCTGCGCCGGGATGCGCGGATCGGCACCGTGCACGCCGCCTCGAACGGAGCAGAAGCGCTCCGACTGCTCGATGCGCATCGCGTCGACGGCGCCTTCCTCGATATCCATATGCCCGGGCTGACCGGCTTGGAGCTCGCGCGCGTGCTCTCGTCGTCACCCACGCGGCCCGCCGTCGTCTTCGTCACGGCGGACGACGCAGGTGCTGTCGAGGCCTTCGACGTGCGGGCCGTCGACTACGTGCTCAAACCCGTGCGGGTCGAGCGGCTCCGCCGCGCGGTCGACCGGGTCGTCGCTGCGGCGACCGAGGATTCCGGGGCCCCGGGCAGGGACGAGCTGATCCCGGTCACGATCGGCCAGAACGTGCGGATGCTTCGCCGCAGCGACGTCCGGTGGGTGCACGCGCAGGGGGATTACTCCCGGCTGTGGACAGCGACCGAAGGGCACCACGTGCGCACACCCATCTCCGAACTCGAGGAGCGCTGGGCCGACGCCGGCTTCGTGCGCGTGCACCGTTCATACCTCGTGCACAAGGAGGCCGTCGTGCAGCTGCGTCTGGCGGCGACGCCGCCGACCGTCGTGCTCGCCGAGATCGAGCTGCCGGTGAGCAGACGCCTGCTGCCGTCGGTGCGTGAGGCCTTCACGAGAGCCGAGCCGTGACCGGTGCGGAACCCTCTGACCCGCGCGCCCGCGTGCGGGTCTCGGGCATTCCGGATGCCGCCGTGCCGACGCGGGGCATCGCGCTGCCGGGTGCTCCCGTGCGCGAAGCCGGCACCGTGTTCGAGCGTTCGCTCGTGCGCGGTCAGCTGCGACTCGCCCTGGGCTGCCTGATCGGCTTCTTCCTCTTCGCGGGGGCGCTCACCGCCGTGATCTTCCTCGTCGCGCGGTTGCACGACCCCGTCGTCGCCGGGGTTCCCCTGTCGTGGCTCCTGCAGGCGTACGGGTACTACCCGCTCATCCTCGTCTTCGCGGTCATCTACGCCGTGGGGGCCAGCGGCAACGAACGGCGCTACCGCGAGCTGTCCCGCTCGTCGGCGGAGTCCCGGGGCGAACCGTGAATCCCGTGTTCGACCTCGTCGCGATCGCGCTGCTGGTCGCCGTCACGGTCGCACTCGGTGTCGCAGGGCTGCGCATCAGTCGCACGACGAGCGACTTCTTCGTCGCATCCCGCAGTGTGCGCCCCGTCTGGAACGCCTCGGCCATCAGCGGCGAGTACCTTTCTGCGGGCACGTTCCTCGGACTCGCGGGAATCGTGCTGCTGTCAGGTGCCGAGGGTTTCTGGTTCCCCATCGGCTACGCCGCGGGCTACCTGCTCGTGCTGCTCTTCGTCGCGGCGCCCCTGCGCCGCAGCGGGGCGTACACGATCCCCGACTTCGTGCAGGCGCGACTGCAGTCCTTGGGGGCCCGCCGGGTCACGAGCATGCTCGTGCTCATCATCGGGTGGCTGTACATCGTGCCGCAGATGCACGGCGCGGGTCTCGTGCTGGGCGTCGTCGCCGACGTCGAGCCGTGGGTCGGGGCCGTGCTCGTGGCTGTGCTCGTCGCCGGGATCGGCGCGGCGGGCGGGATGCGCGCCGTCACGGCGGTGCAGGCGATGCAGTACTGGCTCAAGCTGACGGCGCTCGCACTGCCGGTCTTCTTCCTCGTCATCGCCCTCTCCGACGGCGAGCCGTCGTTCGATCCGGCGCTGGTGTTCCCCGCCGAGGTGGGGCCCGCCGGAGTCGACATCTATGCGACGGTGTCCCTGTTCGTCGCGCTCCTGCTCGGCACGATCGGGCTGCCTCACGTGCTCGTGCGGTTCTACACGAGCCCCGACGGAGTCGCGGCGCGACGCACGACGGTCATCGTCATCGCGATGATCGGCGCGTTCTACGCGGTATCGAGCACGATGGGCCTCATCGGCCGTGTCGTGGCCCCCGACCTCGCCGTCCCCGGTCTCGCCGACACCGTCGTGCTCGCGCTGCCCTCGCGGGTCTTTCCCGGCCTCGGCGGCGAACTGCTCACGGCGCTCATCGTCGCCGGTGCGTTCGCGGCGTTCCTGGCGACGTCGTCGGGCCTGGTCGTATCGATCGCGGGCGTTGTGAGCCAGGACCTCTTCTCGGGCTCCGTGCGCTCGTTCCGTTTCTCTGCGGTGCTGTGCACCATCGTGCCCCTCGCCGTCGCACTGCTGACGGTGCCGTCGGGTCTCGGGGCGAGTGTGGGAACGGTGTTCATCTTCGCGGCATCCACCCTGACCCCTGTGCTGCTGCTGGGGGTGTGGTGGCGGCGCCTGACGGCACGCGGCGCGGTCGCCGGAATGGTAGGCGGGGCCGTGTCGTGCGCGGCGGCGCTCGCCGTGTCGGCGGTGGCGCCGCTGTCCGGCTTCGCGGCGGTGCTGCTCGCGCAGCCGGCGGCCTGGACGATCCCGCTGGCGGCCGTGCTCACGATCGGGGTGTCGCTGGCCGATCGCGCACGGATCCCGACGCGCACCGAGCGATATCTCGCACGGCTGCACCTTCCGGAGCGCGGCAGGCCCGGCGTGTCGGGCAGACTCGACGGGTGAGCCTTCTTCCCCCGCCGGTCGGCACAGACCCCGATGCCGTCTACGACATGTTCGTCGAGTGGGCGACCGACCGCGGGCTGACGCTCTATCCCGCGCAGGACGAAGCCGTCATGGAGCTCGTCTCGGGCGCGAACGTCGTGCTGTCGACCCCCACCGGGACGGGCAAGTCGCTCGTCGCGATCGCCGCCCACGCGGCATCCCTCGCCCGGGGCGGTCGGACGTACTACACGGCACCCATCAAGGCCCTCGTGAGCGAGAAGTTCTTCGCCCTCGTCGACATCTTCGGCGCGGCGAACGTGGGCATGGTGACCGGCGACTCGTCGGTGAACCCCGATGCGCCGATCGTGTGCTGCACGGCCGAGATCCTCGCGAACATCGCGCTGCGCCGCGGCCCCGACGCAGACATCGACCAGGTCGTGATGGACGAGTTCCACTACTACGGCGACCCCGATCGCGGATCGGCGTGGCAGGTGCCGCTGCTGATCCTCGAGCGCGCGCAGTTCCTGCTCATGTCGGCGACCCTCGGCGATGTCACGCCGATCGCCGACGACCTCACCCGCCGCACGGGCCGGCCGACGGCGCTCGTGACGGGGGTGGAGCGGCCCGTGCCGCTGCACTTCTCGTATTCGCGCGAGCCCGTGCCCCAGGTCGTGCAGAATCTGCTCGATGAGCGCGAGACGCCCGTGTACATCGTGCACTTCTCGCAGGCGGCCGCGCTCGAACGCGCGCAAGGGCTCGTCAACACCAAGATCGCCTCGCGTGAGCAGCGCGACGCGATCGCCGAGGCGCTCGGTGCGTTCCGCTTCAACACCGGTTTCGGCAAGACCCTCTCGCGCCTCGTGCGAGCGGGGATCGGGGTGCACCACGCGGGCATGCTGCCCCGCTACCGCCGCCTCGTCGAAACGCTCGCACAGCAGGGGCTGCTCAAGGTCATCTGCGGCACCGACACGCTCGGCGTCGGCATCAACGTGCCGATCCGCACCGTGATGGTGACGGCACTGACGAAGTTCGACGGACAGCGGATGCGGCAGCTTTCTGCCCGCGAGTTCCACCAGATCGCGGGGCGCGCGGGCCGGGCGGGCTTCGACACGCACGGCAACGTCATCGTCATGGCGCCGGAGTGGGAGATCGAGAACGCGGCGGCGTTGCGCAAGGCCGGCGACGACCCCGCCAAGCGCAAGAAGATCGTGCGCAAGAAGGCCCCCATGGGCACCGTCAACTGGGGTGAGGGCTCGTTCGATCGGCTCGTCGCGGCCTCGCCGGAGCCTCTCGTGCCGCACCTGCAGCTCACGGCCGCGATGCTCATCAACGTCATCGCGCGCGGCGGCGACGTGTTCGGCAATGTGCGCTCGCTCGTCTTCGACAACCACGAGCCCCGCGCGCGTCAGTACGAGCTCGCCCGGCGCGCGCTCGCGATCTTCCGCACGCTCGTGACCGCGGGCGTCGTGCAGGCCGGGCCGTCGGGCATCAGCCTCACGGTCGACCTGCAGCCCAACTTCGCGCTCAACCAGCCGCTGTCGCCGTTCGCGCTCGCCGCGATCGGGCTGCTGTCACCCGATGACGACGAAACCGGCACAGGGCACTACGCGCTCGATGTCATCAGCGTCATCGAATCGACCCTCGACGACCCGCGCGCGATCCTGTCGCAACAGGAGCATCGCGCGCGCGGCGAGGCGATCGGCGCGATGAAGCGCGACGGCATCGAGTACGACGAGCGGATGGCGCTGGTCGAGCAGATCACCTACCCCAAGCCGCTCGCCGACCTGCTCGCCCAGGCGTTCGAGACGTTCGCGTCGTCGCAGCCGTGGGTGCTGGATTTCGAGCTGTCGCCCAAATCGGTCGTGCGCGACATGTACGAGCAGGCGCTGTCGTTCGGAGAGTTCGTCTCGCTCTACGACCTGACACGCAGCGAGGGTCTCGTGCTGCGTTATCTGTCGGATGCCTACCGGGCGGTACGCCAGACGGTGCCGAACGAGGCGCGCACCGACGAGTTCGACGACCTCGTCGAATGGCTCGGCGAACTCGTGCGCCAGGTGGACTCGTCGCTCGTGGACGAATGGGCCGCGCTCATCGACCCCGTCGCGGCGGGTGAGGCACCGGTCCTGCCTCCTGCGCCGCCGTCCATCCTGACGAACCGTCGGGCCTTCACGGTGCTCGTGCGCAACGAGCTCTTCCGTCGCGTGCAGCTGGCCGCGCTGCAGCGCGACGACGCCCTCGTCGAGCTCGACCCCGACGTCGACTGGCCCGCCGTGCTCGATGCGTACTACGACGAGCACGACGAGATGCTCACGGGCGGATCCGCGCGATCGCCGCGGCTGTGCGCGATCGACGAGACCTCGACCCCGGGCCGCTGGCTCGTCGAGCAGACGATCGACGACCCGGCGGGCAACCACGACTGGAGAATCCGCGCCGAAGTCGACCTCGCGGCATCCGTCGAGGCGGGCGCGGCCGTCGTGCACGTCACCGAGGTGCTGCGGCTGTAGCCCATCCCGCTGCGCGACAAGGGGGTGCCGCCCGTGCGTCGCGCGCAATACCGTAACCGTATGGCGACCTTCTTCGCGTTTCTGAGGGCCATCAATCTGGGTCCGACACGCAAGTTCTCGAAGGACGACATCAGCCGGGTCGTGACCGGTGCCGGGTTCGCCGACGCCGAGACCCACATCAACACCGGCAATGTGCGGTTCGCGACGACGATGCGCTCGCGCGAGCGCATCGAGCAGACCCTCGAGAGGGCGTTCCTCGCCGATCGCGGCTTCGAGGTGCCCACGATCGTGTTCCGGCCGGGTGAGTTCGCCGAGATCGCGCGGGATGCGGCCGCGCTCGCCGCCGCGCGTCCGAAGACGGTGCGCCACTACGTCTCGCTCATGAAAGAGGCCCCCGAGCCCAGCGTCGTGGCCGAGGTCGAAGCGACGTCATCCGATGCGGGAGACGTCGTCGTGCGCGGACGCGCCGTGCACGCGCTGCTCGTCGAGGGCTATGCGTACGCCGATGTGCCGGCGCTGCGCGTCGCGAGGCTGCTGGGGGTCAGCACGACCCGCAACGCCACGGTCATCGCGGCCATCGCGGCGAAGTGGGGCTGAGTCCGCTCCGGGTCTGCGCCCGGCGTCGGCGGCCGTGGTTACGCTTGAGGGATGTCCCGCGAAGCTGAGTCCGCCGCGCCGTTCGCGACGGCTGACGCGGCGACCGATCCTTATGCCGACCTCGCGTGGGATCCCGATGAGTTCGCGCCGCCGCCCGAGTTCGACGAGCCGCCGTTCGGGCTCGACGCTCCCGCCGCCGACCCCTTCGCGGGCACTCCCCGGCGTGACTTCACGGGTGCCGATCCGCGCGTCGTCCTGAAAGAGGTCTTCGGCTACGACGCCTTCCGCGGGGATCAGGGCGCGGTCGTCGAGCAGGTCGTCGGCGGGGGTGACGCCGTCGTGCTGATGCCGACCGGTGCCGGCAAGAGCATCACGTACCAAGTGCCCGCCCTGGTGAGGCCGGGCACGGGGCTCGTCGTGAGCCCGCTCATCGCGCTCATGCACGATCAGGTCGACGCGCTCGTGGCCAACGGCGTGCGCGCGGCCTATCTCAATTCGACGCAGGCGCCGGCCGAGCGGGCAGCGGTCGAGCGGGCGTATCTCGCGGGTGAGCTCGACCTGCTCTACGTCGCGCCCGAGCGCCTCTCGGGCTCGGCGACGACGGCGCTCCTTCAGCGCGGGCGGCTCAGCGTCATCGCGATCGACGAAGCCCACTGCGTGTCGCAGTGGGGGCACGACTTCCGCCCCGACTACCTTGCCCTCGGCGACCTGCATGAGCGGTTCCCCGCTGTGCCGCGCATGGCGCTCACGGCGACGGCGACGCGCGAGACGCACCGCGAGCTGACGCAGCGCCTGCACCTGCCCGACGCGCAGCACTACGTCGCGAGCTTCGATCGCCCGAACATCCAGTACCGGATCGAGGCCAAGGTCGATCCGCGACGCCAGCTCGTCGGGTTCATCCGGTCGCTCGGCGACGAACCTCGGCCCGCCGGCATCGTCTATGCCCTCAGCCGCAAGTCGGTCGAGCAGATGGCCGAGTTCCTGCAGACGCAGGGCATCGATGCTCTGCCGTACCACGCGGGGCTTCCGGCTGAGGTGCGCGCGGCGAACCAGTCCCGCTTCCTGCGCGAAGACGGCGTCGTCATGGTGGCGACGATCGCGTTCGGAATGGGGATCGACAAGCCCGATGTGCGCTTCGTCGCGCACATCGACCTGCCGAAATCGGTCGAGGGGTACTACCAAGAGACGGGGCGCGCGGGCCGTGACGGCGCAGCATCCGTCGTCTGGATGGCCTACGGGCTCGGCGACGTCGTGCAGCAGCGCCGGCTCATCGACCAGAGCCCCGGCGAGCGGGCGTTCAAGATGCGGCTCGGTCAGCATCTCGACGCGATGCTCGCGCTCTGCGAGACGGTCGGATGCCGCCGCCAGAACCTGCTCGCCTACTTCGGCGAGGACTCCGCTCCGTGCGGAAACTGCGACACGTGCCTCGAGGCTCCCGACACGTGGGACGGGCTCATCCCCGCACAGAAGCTCCTCTCGACGATCGTGCGACTGCAGCGCGAGCGCGGTCAGGCGTATGGCGCGGGGCACCTGATCGACATCCTGCGCGGGGCCTCGACCGATCGCATCCGCCAGCAGGGGCATGACTCGCTGTCGACCTATGGCCTGGGGTCCGACCTTTCCGACCAGGACTGGAGAAGCGTCGTTCGGCAGCTTCTCGCGCGGGGCATCCTCGTCGCCCGCGGCGAGTACGGCACGCTCGCCCTCGGCGAGCCGGCAGCGGGTGTGCTGCGCGGCGAAGTGCCCGTGCCACTGCGCCGGGATGTGCTCGGACGCGGTGCGGGGCCTGCCCGGCTGCGCAAGGGCTCGGCGCCCGTCGATGTCGCCGACAAAGACCGCGACCTGTTCGAGGCGCTGCGCGCGTGGCGTGCCTCGGTGTCGAAAGAGCTCGGGGTGCCCGCGTACATCGTGTTCGGCGACGCGACGCTGCGCGCGCTCGCCGAGCGGCGCCCCGCGACCCTCGCCGACCTCGACGGCATCACGGGTATCGGAGCGAAGAAGCGCGAGGCATACGGCGAAGCCGTTCTGGCCGTCGTCGCCGACGCCTGAGGTCCGCCTCCGCGACCGGCCGGCCGTGCTGCTGTCGGGACCGCACAACCGGTCCGGACGGCGCCCCGACCCCATTTTGTGACATTCGTCTAACGCGGTTGGCGCCCACTTGTGGGAGTCCTACGGTTGGTGGAGATTTCCTGTCGCACGAAAGGTGATGTTCCATGGCCGATGCCGTCGTCCGGTCCTCGAAGCCCGCCACCAGCAAGCGCACGCCCGCCGGCGGCGCACCGACGGCTGCGCACACGGCCGCCGAGGCGTCCGAACCGCGCATCGACACCGCGGCGGTCAACGATCTGCTGCTGGGCACGTGGGCTGACACCCGCCGCATCGCTCGCGCCATGATCAAGGACCCCGTGTTCTGGCAGGTCCCCGGCACGCCCATGGCCGAGCACCGGGAGCGCGTCCTCACCCAGCTGCACCTGCTGGTCGACCACGGTGCAGCCGGTCGGGCATACCCCAAGGAGTACGGCGGCGAAGCCGACAACGGCGCGAACATCTCGGGCTTCGAGGAGCTCGTGCTCGCCGACCCCAGCCTGCAGGTCAAGGCGGGCGTGCAGTGGGGGCTGTTCGGGTCGGCGATCCACCACCTCGGCACGAAGAAGCACCACGATCTGTGGCTCGAAGGCGCCATGACGCTCGAGATCCCGGGTGCGTTCGCGATGACCGAGACGGGCCACGGTTCGGACGTCGCCGCGATCGGGACGACAGCGACCTACGACCCCGAGACCGAGGAGTTCGTCATCCACACGCCGTTCCGGGGCGCCTGGAAGGACTACCTCGGCAACGCCGCTCTGCACGGCAAGGCCGCGACCGTCTTCGCGCAGCTCATCACGGGCGGCGTCAATTACGGCGTGCACTGCTTCTTCGTGCCGCTGCGCGATGACGAGGGAGCCTTCCTGCCGGGTATCGGCGGCGAGGACGACGGCGTCAAGGGCGGCCTCAACGGCATCGACAACGGCCGCCTGCACTTCGACCAGGTCCGCATCCCGCGCGACAACCTGCTCAACCGCTACGGCGACGTGGCACCTGACGGCAGCTACTCGAGCGACATCGCCAGCCCGGGCCGCCGCTTCTTCACGATGCTCGGCGCGCTCGTGCAGGGCCGTGTCTCGCTCGACGGTGCGGCGATGACCGCGACCGCGCTCGCGCTCACGATCGCGATCACGTACGGAAACCAGCGCCGCCAGTTCGACTCGGGCAGCGGAACCGACGAGGTCGTGCTGCTCGACTACGGCAAGCACCAGCGCCGGCTGCTGCCGCTGCTCGCCCAGAACTACGCGCATTACTTCGCGCACGATGAGCTGCTGCGAAAGTTCGACAGCGTCTTCTCGGGCCGCAACGACACCCCCGACGAGCGCGAGGATCTCGAGACGCTCGCCGCTGCGCTGAAGCCCCTGTCGACGTGGAACGCCCTCACGACCGTGCAGGAGGCCCGCGAGGCCTGTGGCGGTGCGGGCTACCTCGCCGAGAATCGCATGGTCACCCTGCACCAGGATCTCGACGTCTATGCGACGTTCGAGGGCGACAACAACGTGCTGCTCCAGCTCGTCGGCAAGCGTCTGCTGTCGGACTACGCCAAGCAGTTCAAGAACAAGGATGCCGCGGCTCTGGCCCGCTACGCCGTCGGGCAGACGGCGGGCAAGGTCTTCCACGGCGCGGGTCTGCGACAGCTCGGGCAGGCTGTCGCCGACTTCGGTTCGACGGCGCGGTCGGTCGAGCTGGGACTGCGCGCCGACCAGCAGCACGAACTGCTCGCGGAGCGCGTCACGCAGATGGTGGCCGACGTCGGCGGGCGACTGCGTCCGGCGGCGAAGCTGCCGATCGACGAGGCGGCCGACCTGTTCAATCAGAACCAGGCCGATCTCATCGAAGCGGCGCGCGCCCACGGCGAGCTCTTGCAGTGGGAGGCCTTCACCGACGGAATCAACAAGCTGACCGACCCGTCGACGCAGCAGGTGCTCTCGTGGCTGCGGGACCTGTTCGGCTTGCACCTGATCGAGAAGCACCTCGCGTGGTATCTGATCAACGGCCGCCTGTCGGCTCAGCGCGCGGCGTCGGTGTCTCGCTACATCGATCGTCTGGCGGCGCGGCTGCGTCCGCACGCGCAGGATCTCGTCGAGGCGTACGGGCTCGAGCCCGAGCACGTGCGGGCCCCGATCGCGTCGGGTGCAGAGCGCGAGCGTCAGAACGAGGCTCGCGACTACTACGCGGCGCTGAAGGCGTCGGGGGCGGCGCCGGTGTCCGAGAAGTCGCTCAAGAAGAAGAAGTAGCTGACGAGGGCGCCGCGATGCGGCTCGTAGTCTGAACGTGTTCCGTTCGACGAGAGGATCAGGGATGCTGCCACGTGTCGTCATCGCGGGTGCGACGGGCTTCGTCGGCAGGCGGGTCGTCGAGGCCTTCGTCGCCGACGGGTATCACGTCGATACGATCGGCAGAACAGCGCCGGTGACGTGGGATGACCCGGCCGCGATCGCTCGCGTCGTCGACGGCGCCGACGTCGTGGTCAACCTCGCCGGCAAGTCAGTCAACTGCCGCTACATCGACGCCAACCGCGATGAGATCTACCGGTCGCGCATCGAGACAACGCGTGCGCTTCGCGAGGCCGTGGTGGCTGCCGCCCGGCCGCCGCGCGTGTGGCTCAACGCCTCGACGGCGACGATCTACCGCCACTCGATGGACACCGCGAACACCGAGGCCGACGGCGTCCTGGGCAACGGGTTCTCGGTCGACGTCGCACGGGACTGGGAGGGCGAGTTCTTCGCCGGCGATCGGCCTGAGACGCGGCGCGTGGCGCTGCGCATGGCGATCGTGCTGGGCGATGGTCCCGCGACGCGGATGCTCGCGACCCTCGCCCGTAATGGACTCGGCGGTCCGCATCTCGACGGGTGGTGGCCGCAGCATCGTCGCTACCGCGGGATCGGCGTCTCACCGAGCGGCGACGGGCGCGCCCCGCACTATGACACGCGTGGACGGCAGCGATTCAGCTGGATCCACATCGACGACGTCGTCGGCGCGGTCAGGTTCCTGCGGGACCGCGATGACATCGACGGCGTGGTCAACCTCGCGAGCCCGACCCCGTCGGACAATCGCACGCTCATGGCGACCCTGCAACGGATCGTGGGGGTTCCGTTCGGGCTGCCGATCCCGCGGCGGATGCTCGAGCCCGCGATGTGGTTGTTTCGAACCGAACCGGAGCTCGTGCTCAAGAGCCGGTGGGTCGTGCCGGAGCGGCTCGTTCGCGAGGGGTTCGGATTCGAGCACGTCGATCTCGAAGAGGCCCTTCGGGCGGCGCTGTCGCGCGCGTGAGCCCGCCGGAAGAGCCCGAAAGCACCGCGGAAACGCCGCATCGTAGAGTCGACCCGTGACGACCGACACGATCATGGGGCTCGACGGTCGTGCTCGGTGCTCGTGGGTCGGTACGGACGCCGAGTATGCCCGGTACCACGACGAAGAGTGGGGCGTTGCGCTGCACGGCGACCGACACCTGTTCGAGAAGATGGCCCTCGAAGGATTTCAGGCCGGATTGTCGTGGATCACGATCCTGCGCAAACGGCCGAGATTTCGCGAGGTCTTCGCCGGGTTCGATCCGACGGCCGTCGCGCAGTTCGATGAGCGCGATGTCGAACGGCTCATGGCCGATGCGGGCATCATCCGCAACCGCGCCAAGATCGAGGCCACGATCTCGAACGCGCGCATCGCGCGCGAGATGGATGCCGGACAACTCGACGCGCTGATGTGGTCCTTCGCACCCCCGCCCGGCACGCGCCCCGCATCCTTCGCCGACGTCCCCGCGACCACCGCCGAATCCACGGCGCTCAGCAAGGAGCTGCGCCGCCGCGGCTTCCGCTTCGTCGGTCCGACGACGATGTACGCCCTCATGCAGTCCGCCGGCATGGTCGACGACCACGTCGCCGGCTGCTGGCGCACCCTGCCTTCGCCCTGAGGACGCGAAGTGTCCGCGGTGTGCGGCACAATGTAGCCGACTCGAGGAGGACCATGTCCGACAAGCACGTCGCCGATTCGCATGAAGTCATCCGTGTCGTGGGGGCACGCGAGAACAACCTCAAAGACGTCAGCGTCGAGATCCCGAAACGTCGACTCACGGTTTTCACGGGCGTGAGCGGCTCGGGTAAGTCGTCGCTCGTGTTCGCCACGATCGCGAACGAATCACAGCGCCTCATCAACGAGACCTATCCGACCTTCGTGCAGCAGTTCATGGGGCAGCTGAACCGCCCCGAGGTCGACGCACTCGAGAACATCAGCCCGGCGATCATCGTCGACCAGGAGCGCATGGGAGCCAACTCCCGCTCGACGGTCGGCACGGCCACCGACGCCCACGCGATGCTCCGCATCCTGTTCAGCAGACTCGGTCAGCCGCACGTCGGCTCGCCGCAGGCGTTCTCGTTCAACGTGCCCTCGGTCACGGGCGCCGGCGCGGTCACCATCGAAAAGGCGGGCCAGCGCATCAAAGAGCGCCGGTCCTTCGAGATCACCGGCGGCATGTGCCCGAACTGCGAAGGCCTCGGCGAGGTCAGCGACGTCGACCTCGACGAACTGTTCGACCGCACGAAGTCGCTCGCCGACGGCGCCATCACGATCCCCGGCTACAGCGTCGACGGCTGGATGGTGAAGGGCTACACCGAATCCGGCTTCGTCGACCCGCACAAGCCCATCGCCGACTACACCGATCAAGAGCTGCAGGACTTCCTCTACAAAGAGCCCACGAAGGTCAAGATGTCGGGCATCAACATGACCTACGAGGGGCTCGTCTCCAAGATCACCAAGTCGATGCTGCAGAAAGACCGCGATGCGCTGCAGCCGCACATCCGCGCGTTCGTCGACCGTGCCGTCAAGTTCTTGCCCTGCCCCGCGTGCGGGGGCACCCGTCTCAACGACGGGGCCCGCTCATCGAAGATCAAGGGCACGAGCATCGCGGATGCCGCGGCGATGCAGATCACCGATCTCGCCGCCTGGCTGCGCACGGTCGACGACCCCGAGGTCGCCCCGCTCATGCGGGGCCTGCGCGACACGATCGACTCGTTCGTCGAGATCGGGCTCGGCTACCTCTCGCTCGACCGCTCGTCGGGAACTCTCTCAGGCGGAGAAGCCCAGCGCACGAAGATGATCCGCCACCTCGGGTCGTCGCTCACCGACATCAGCTACGTCTTCGACGAGCCGACGGCGGGCCTTCACCCGCACGACATCCAGCGGATGAACGACCTGCTGCAGCAACTGCGCGACAAGGGAAACACGGTGCTCGTCGTCGAGCACAAGCCCGAGGTGATCGAGATCGCCGACCACGTCGTCGATCTCGGGCCGGGCGCGGGGCGTGCGGGCGGAGAGATCCAGTACACGGGCGACGTCGCGGGGCTGCGCGCATCCGACACCGTCACCGGCCGCCACCTCGACCATCGCGCGCGCCTTAAAGACACCGTGCGCACGGCGATGGGCAGGCTCGAGATCCGCGGTGCCGACCGGCACAACCTGAAGGACGTCGACGTCGACGTGCCGCTGGGCATCCTCACGGTCGTGACGGGCGTCGCCGGTTCGGGCAAGTCCTCGCTCATCCACGGCTACGTGCCCGCGTTCGACGACGTCGTCGTGCTCGATCAGGCACCCATCAAGGGCTCGCGCCGGTCGAGCCCGGCGACCTACACGGGCATCCTCGATGCTGTCCGCACGGCCTTCGCCAAAGCAAACGGGGTCAAGCCCGCCCTGTTCAGCGCGAACTCGCAGGGCGCGTGCCCGGCGTGCCGGGGGCTCGGCGTCATCATCACGCAGCTCGGGTTCACGCAGAGCGTCGAGACGATGTGCGAGACGTGCGAGGGCACGGGGTTCAGCGATGACGTGCTCGAGTACCGACTCGACGGCAAGAACATCGCCGAGGTGCTCGCGATGTCGGCGGGCGAGGCAGCGGAGTTCATCACGAAAGGCCCCGCCCACACGACGCTCGCGCGGCTCATCGACGTCGGGCTCGGGTACATCACGCTCGGCCAGGCGCTCAACACGCTGTCAGGCGGCGAACGCCAGCGACTGAAGCTGGCGATCTCGATGGCCAAGAAAGGCGCCGTCTACGTGCTCGACGAGCCCACGACGGGGCTGCACCTCGCCGACGTCGACAACATGCTGAGCATGCTCGACCGGCTCGTCGAGGCGGGCAATTCCGTCATCGTCATAGAACACCACCAGGCGGTCATGGCGCATGCCGACTGGATCATCGATCTCGGCCCCGGCGCAGGCCGCGACGGCGGGCGCATCGTCTTCGAGGGGACGCCGGCTGACCTTGTGGCATCGGGTGGCACTCTCACGGCGACGCACCTGGCGAAGTACGTCGGCATGTGAAAGATGGGGAAACTTCCCCATCTTTTATGTTGCGAAAGAGGAACATTCCGCGGTTAGGCTAAGCAGATCACACCTCCGAGTGTGAGCACCCGGGGCGGCCCCGGGATCCGACGCTCCGCGTCGGCAGCGCCCCGGGGGAGGCCGAACTGATGAAGTCGTTTGCTTGGCTGCGCGCGCGCCCGAGGACGCTCGCCTCGGCGGGTGTCGTGACCGTGTCCGCGCTCGCGCTGACAACGATGGCGTTCTTCCACGAAGGAAAGCCGACGACCGAGGTCGACCTGCACGACGGCGGGGTGTGGGTGACGAAGCAGTCGAGCCTGCTCATCGGCCACTTCAACCACGAGTCCCGCGTGCTCGACGGTGCCCTGCGCACGACGAGCGACGACTACGACATCCTGCAGTCCGGTGAGACGGTCCTCGTGCACAACGGCACCGATGCCACATTGACGACCATCGACCCCGCGATGGTGGCCCTCACGACGGCCGCGAAGGTGCCCGGCGATGCGCAGGTCGAGCTGGGCGGATCGACCGTCGCGGTCCTCGATCGTCCGTCGGGTGACCTGTGGGTGCTGCCGTCTGCGGCGGCGAGCGCTTTCGAGCTGCAAGGTACGGACCCGATCGCCTCACTCGGCGCGGGAGCTGCCGTGACGGTCGGTGCCGATGGCACGGTGCGCGCCGTGGCGCCCCAGACCGGCGAGCTGGTCACCGTTCCCGTCGATCCTGACGGTGCGCCTCTCGAACCCGTATTCAGCGAGCTGCCCGGCGTGGATGAGACCAGTCGGGTGAGCATCACCGTGGTCGGTGAGATCGCTGTCGTACTGGATGCCGCATCCGGAATATTGCACACCTCGACGGGTCAGTCGACCGAGGTCGACCGCGGTGACACCGGTGTGCTTCAGATGCCGTCGGTCGCCACCGACGCCGTCGTCGTCGCGACCGCATCCTCGCTCGTGCGGGTGCCTTTGGACGGTTCCGAGCCCGTGGTGACCTCGTCGGGTGCGCAGGGTGTCCCCGCGGCGCCCGTCCAGCTGTCGGGCTGCACCTATGGGGCGTGGTCGGGATCGGCCGCGTTCATCCGCGACTGCATCGGGGCGGACGACGACCTGACGACGACGGTCGAGGGAGCGGATGCCTCGGCCGTGCTGCGCTTCCGCGTCAATCGCGACGTGATCGTGCTGAACGACATCGTCGGCGGCGCGGCATGGATGGCCAGCGACAGTCTGCAGCGCATCGACAACTGGAACGACGTCACTCCGCCCGAGAGCGAGTCCGAAGAAGAGAACGAGCAGACGACCGAGGAATCCGTCGAGACGACGCTCCCGGAGCGCACGGAAGAGAACACTCCGCCGATCGCGACGGACGACGATTTCGGTGTGCGTCCCGGCCGCACGACGGTGCTTCCCGTGCTCGACAACGACAGTGACCCCGACGGCGACGTGCTCACCGTGACGCTTCCCGATGGCGCGCCCGCCCTCGGTGAGATCCAGCCCGTCAACAACGGTGCCGGTCTGCAGATCGCCGTCCCCGACGACGCGACCGGGTCGGACGCCTTCGTCTACCTGATCGATGACGGGCGCGGCGGTACGGACACCGCGACGGCCCGGCTGTCGGTGCACGGATGGGACGTCAACGCCGCGCCCGTGCAGAACCGCATCACCGCGGTCACGGTCGAATCCGGCGGCACCGTGACGTACAACGTGCTGCCCGACTGGATCGATCCTGACGGCGACGATGTCTTCCTCTCGGCGGTCGTCCCCAGTGAGGGCGATGAGGCCGACTTCACGTCGGACGGACGCATCACCTACCGTGCCGTCGGTGGCACGCAGGGCCGCAAGGACGTTCCGATCATCGTGTCCGACGGTGACAAGGTCACCGAGGGGATCGTCCGCTTCGACGTGCGCCCCGTCGGCTCGACGGTGCCCGTCACCAACGCCGATCACGTCGTCGTGCGTGTGGGGCAGACCGTCACGGTGTCACCGCTCGCCAATGACACGAGCTCGAGCCGGGAGCCGTTGCGGCTCACGCGTGTCGACGAGGTGGCCGGCGCGACGATCGTCCCCGACTTCGCCAACAAGTCGTTCTCGTTCACCTCCGATGTCGCCAAGACCTATTACGTGCAGTACTTGGCTTCGGCCGGGGCGAACGGCGTGCCGGGCCTCGTGCGGGTCGATGTGCTGGACGACGCCGACCTCGAGCGCGACCCGATCGCCGTCCGCGATGTCGCGCTGCTTCCCAGCGGCGGCGACGTACTCGTCAACGTGCTCGCGAATGACAGCGACCCGGCGGGTGGCATCCTCGTCGTGCAGTCGGTGACGGTCGAGCCCAACAGCGGCATCGCCGTGTCGGTGCTCAACCACGAGACCCTGCGCATCACCGACCAGGCGGCGCTGGGCGCACAGGTCGTGATCAGCTATCGCATCTCCAACGGCGCCCGCTCGGCCGAAGGCGAGGTCATCGTCATCCCGGTGCCGGCCCCGGCACAGCTGCGCCCTCCCGTGGCCAACGATGACGAGGTCATCGTGCGCGCAGGAGACATCGTCACGATCCCCGTCCTCGAGAACGACTACCACCCCAACGGCGACACGATCCACGTCTCTCCCGACCTGATCCCGCCGTTCATCGACGCCGCCGTGGGCGAGATCTTCGTGTCCGAGGACACCCTGCGCTTCCGCGCGGGCGACGAGCCCGGCACCGCCTACGCGACCTACGAGGTGTACGACAGCACGGGGCAGAAGGATGCCGGCTACGTCACGATCCAGATTCTGCCGGTCAACGAAGAGACCAACACGGCTCCGAGGCCGCGCGACCTGACGGCTCGCGTGCTCAACGGCTCTCAGGTGCGGATCGCGATCCCGCTGGACGGCATCGACCCCGACGGCGACTCGGTCGAACTCGTCGGCGTCGCAAGCGCCCCCAAGAAGGGACGCATCGTCGAGGTCGGCCCCAACTACCTGACCTATGAGGCGTTCACCGAGTCCGCCGGCCTCGACTCATTCACGTATCGCGTGCGCGATCGGCTGGGCAAAGAGGCGACGGCCCCGATCCGCGTGGGCATCGCCCCCGCCGAAGCGGCGAACCAGGCACCGTATGCCGTGAAGGACTCCGTCATCATGCGCCCCGATCGCTCGGTCGCCGTGCCTGTCACGGCGAACGACTCCGATCCCGACGGAGACCAGTTCGGCCTCGTCCGCGATGGACTCGTCGTGCCGAACGTCGAGGGCCTGAAGGCCGTCGTGCAGGGCGAGCGCGTCGTCGTGACGTCGCCGCCCGAGCCGGTCGAGACGAGCGTGCAGTACACGATCCGCGACGCACGCGGCGCGGAAGCCATGGCAGTCCTGCAGATCACGGTCGCCGAGAATGTGCCGCTGCAGCGCCCCATCGCCCGTGACGACCGGATCCGCCCCGAAGACATCGACGGCGCCACGGTCGACGTCGAGGTGCTCGCGAACGACGAGGACCCCGACGGTACGAAGGACGGTCTGACCGTCACGACCGACGCCGAGACGGCGCGGGTCGTCGGCGGCGACACCCTGCGGGTGACGCTCACCGACGAAGCGCAGCTGCTGACCTACACGATCACCGACCAGGACCGCCTGACCGCCTCGGCGTTCGTCTTCATTCCGGGCCTCACGACCATGCCGCCTGTACTCACGACGGTGCAGGGCATCGAGGTCGTCAGTGGCGAGACGGTCGAGATCCCGCTGGCCGAGCACGTGCGTGCGGCGGCGGGCAAACGCGTCGTCATCACCGAGGCCGCCAAGGTGCAGGCGTCGAACTCGAGCGGCGCGAACCTCGTGAAGGACCAGACGACGCTGGTCTACACGTCACGGGACGGCTACTTCGGTCCGGATGCCATCACCTTCGAGGTGACGGATGGCACGGGGCCCGATGATCCCGCCGGCATCAAGGCGATGCTGACGCTCCCGATCACGGTCCTCCCGCCCGACAATCAGCAGCCCACGTTCACGAACGGCCAGATGGACGTCGCTCCGGGTGAGGATGCGGCGACGCTCGACCTGCGCGCGCTCACGACCGACCCCGACAGCGGTGACCTCGAGCGCATGCGGTACCAGCTCATCGGCGGCGCTCCGTCGGGGTTCTCGGCCTCTGTCGACGGCGGCAGCCTTCTCGTGAGCGCGTCGCCCAGCACGCCGAAGGGCACGGCCGTGACCCTCGCGATCCGCATCTCGGACGGCGAGACCGAACCGATCGAGGGCAGTGTGACAGCGCGCGTGACGGCGTCGACCCGCCCGCTGCCGACAGCGAACGACGACACGATCGACGAGGCTCACCAGGGCAAGACGGTGACGGTTCCCGTGCTCGCCAACGACTTCAACCCGTTCCCCGACACGCCGCTCAAGGTCACGACGGCGATCGTCGAGACCGGTGCCGGCACGGTGGATGTCGCGGGCGATCAGGTGCGCGTCACGCCCAACGGCGACTTCTTCGGAACGATGGTCGTGCGTTATCGCGTGCAGGATGCCACCGCCGACGTCGATCGTGAGGTCGAGGGTCGCATTCGTCTCACGGTGCAGGGCCGGCCCGACGCGCCGGGCACCCCGACGGTGTCCAGCGTGCAGGATCGCACGGTCGTGCTCTCCTGGAGCCCGCCGCCCAACAACGGTGCCGAGATCACGACGTACACGGTCGAGGCGGTCAGCGGCACCTACACCAAGTCCTGTGCCGCCACGACGTGCACTTTGGACGGCTTGACCAACAACGTCGAATACAACTTCACGGTCGTCGCGACCAACCGCGTGGGCGATTCGGATCCGTCTGCACCGTCTGAGACGGCCCGCCCCGACGCGCGCCCCGACACTCCGCAGCCGCCGACCCTGAAGTTCGGCGACCGGAGCCTTCAGGTGGCGTGGGTCACGCCCACGACACCGGGATCGCCCGTCGAGTCGTTCACGCTCGAGATCTCACCGGCGCCGCCGTCGGGGATCGCGCAGAAGACGAACGTGACCGGCACCTCGCTGACCTGGGAGGGCCTCGAGAACGGCACGAACTATCAGGTGCGCGTTCGGGCGCACAACCGCGCGCCCGACCCGTCGAGCTGGAGCGCCAACTCGGCACCCATGGTGCCTGCGGCGCCCCCGGCGGCAGCCGCTGCACCGGCGACGGCGCGCTTGGCGCCGGTCGGTACCCAGGCGCAGATGCAGGTCGCCTGGCAGCCGCCCGCCAACAACGGCGACACGATCGACCAGTACCGCGTCAACGTCCTCCGTGGCGGCTCGGTCGTCAGCACCATCGGGAACATCCCCGGCAGTGCGACCTCGCAGGCGATCGTCGTCGCGGCGTCCGAGACGGACTACACCTTCACGGTGGAGGCGCACAACAAGGCGGGCTGGGGCGCTGCGAGCTCCGCGTCCGCGCCCCGTCGGGGCTTCACGCAGCTCGGTGCGCCGACGAACGTGCAGGCGACGACTCCCGCGGCGAACAGCCGCATCGTCGTGACCTACGGTGCCGCGCCGGGCAACGGCGCGCGCGCCGGCGAGATCGCCTACGAGTACAACGTCGGCGGAGGCTGGCGCAGCGACTGGGACGGTCGCACGATCACGGCGGGCATCTCGAACAACTCGAGCTACACCGTGCAGGTGCGCGGCTACACGACGATCGACGGCGTCAGATACGACGGGCCGGCCGCGTCGTCCGCGAGCCCCGCGCGCCCGTATGGTCCGGTCAACACTCCGGGAGCAGGGGCGTCGGCCAGTGGCACGACGATCACCTACTCGTGGTCTGCTCCGGCCGACAACGGCCGCCCCATCCAGACCATGCAGATCAAGATCAACGGCGAAGCCTGGAAGAACGTCGGTCGCTCCGGAAGCGAGTCGCGCGACCACGGTCACAGCTTCACGGGCACGATCCAGGTGCGGGCCTACGACTCGGAGGGTCAGGTCTCGGCCGTCGCTTCGCAGTCGGCGACGACCTCCGCGCCGCCGCAGGCGTCCGCCCAGACGTACAAGGGCACTCGGACCAACAGCGCAACCTGCACGTCCCAGTACTGCGCCCAGATGGGCGTGACGGTGAAGAACTTCCCCGCGGGCAACTACGACATCATCTGCAGCCACGCCAACGCACCGGGGTTCGCCCGCTACTCGAACGTCTACCTCCCCGCCAACGGCTCGAAGGAGTTCACCTGCCACTTCGGCGGAGCTCCTGGATCGCAGGCGTGGATCACGATCGTCGGCTGGGGCGACGCCGCACGCGCCACCTGGTGACCCCGACCGCTTCCCCATCTTCGAGAGAAAGACACGACACGCATGACTATGACCCCCGAGCAGGCGGCCTGGTTCCAGGGCACGTTCACACGACTCGTCGACAATGTCGACCGAGCCCTCATGGGCAAGCGCGACGTCGTCGGGCTCGTGCTCGCGGCGATGCTCGCCGAAGGACACGTGCTGCTCGAGGATGCCCCGGGCACCGGCAAGACGAGCCTCGCGAAGGCCCTCGCGGCGACCGTGCAGGGCACGAGCAATCGCATCCAGTTCACGCCCGACCTTCTTCCCTCCGACGTCACGGGTGTCACGATCTATGACCAGGCGACCCGCCGGTTCGAGTTCCACAAGGGACCCGTCTTCGCATCGATCGTCCTCGCCGACGAGATCAACCGCGCGTCGCCCAAGACGCAGTCGGCGCTGCTCGAAGTCATGGAGGAGTCGCGCGTCACCGTCGACGGTGTCGCGCACGAAGCGGGGAGGCCCTTCCTCGTCATCGCGACGCAGAACCCGATCGAGCAGGCGGGCACGTACAAACTGCCCGAGGCGCAGCTCGACCGCTTCCTCGTGAAGACGGCGATCGGCTACCCCGACCTCGAGATCGCCGAGCGGATCCTCGCCGGTGCCGCCGAGCGCAACCCGTCGGCGAACCTGACGGCCATCATCACGACGAGCGCCGTCGGCGACATGGCTGATCTCGCCTCGACCGTGCACGTCGAACCCGCCGTGCTGCGCTACACCGCCCAGCTCGCCGAGGCGACGCGCGCCGACGCCGCGACACGCCTGGGCGTCTCGGTGCGCGGCGCCATCGCGATGATCCGCCTCGCGAAGGTGTGGGCGGCCGCGCACGGCCGTCACTTCGTGACGCCCGACGACATCAAGCGGCTCGCCGCACCGACGTGGACCCACCGTCTCGTGATGGACCCCGAGGCGGAGTTCTCGGGCACGACGCCCGAGACCGTCATCGCCCGCACGCTCGAGACGGTCGACGCCCCGCAGGCGAGGTCGGCAGCTTGATGACGACGGATGCGCTCCGCCCGGCGACTGCCGTGGGGCAGCGCCGTGAGCACGCGCAGGGCGTCGCCCTGGGCGTGTGGGAGCGCGTCCGCAGCATCCTGTCCGTGTTCCGCCCCCTCGCCTGGGTGCTCATCGCGACGGCGATCGTGCTGTGGATCGCGGGGCAGAGCCTCGGCTGGTGGGAGCTGACGGTCACGGCCGTCGTGCTCGCGAGCGTCGTCGCCCTGTGTGCGCTGTTCCTCATCGGCCGCACGACGTACGCCGCCACGCTCGACCTCAACCGCACGCGTGTCGTCGTCGGCGAACGGGCCGTCGGTGCCCTGACGCTCGCCAACACCGGCACCCGCGCGATCATGCCCTCGCGCGTCGTTCTCCCCGTCGGGGCAGGTCGCGGTGTCTTCGCCGTGCGTCGCCTGGCGGCGGGCGAGACCGCCGAAGAGCTCTTCGCGATCCCGACGCAGCACCGAGGCGTGCTCGCCGTCGGGCCCGTGAGTGTCGTGCGCGGCGACCCGCTCGGCGTCTTCGAGCGCGTACACCGCCGTGACGACCCGGTCGATCTCTACGTGCACCCTCGCACCGTGGCGTTCTCGGGCCAGTCGCTCGGGTTCTTGCGCGACCTCGAAGGGCTTCCCGCGACCGACCTCTCGCGCGACGACGTGTCCTTCCACGCGCTGCGCGAGTATCAGCCCGGCGATGACCTTCGCCACGTGCACTGGAAGTCGACGGCGCGCATCGGCGAGATGATGGTGCGCCAGTACGAAGAGACCCGCCGATCGCACTTCGTCATCGCACTGTCACGAAGCGCGGGGGACTACCTCGACGGCGACGAGTTCGAGCTCGGCATCTCGATCGCCGGATCGATCGGCCTGCGCGCTCTGCGTGATTCGCAGCGCGTCGAGATGCGCGTGCAGGGCCGCGAGCTGCCGGCATCCAACGGAAAGCGATTCCTCGACTCGCTGTCGGTCATCGACCACTCGCGCCCGCGCGAGGGCGGCATCGTCGAGCTCGCCGGAACCGTCGGCGCGACCCTGCCGCTCGCGAGCGTCGTCGTGCTCATCTGCGGCAGCTCGGTCGACGCCGCGGCGCTGCGCCGCGCGTGCGCACGCCTGCCGTTCGGCGCGCGTGTGCTCGTGGTCGTCGCCGAACCCGGCGCCGCCCCGGCGCTGCGTCGCATCGGCGATGCCGACGTGCTCACGGTCGGAGCCCTCGACGAACTGCCCGGTGCGCTGCGGAAGGTGCTCGCATGACCGCTTCGACCACGTCGCCGTCGCGTCTGCCGCTGCGGCGCTGGATCCTCGACCTCGTCGCTGTCGCGCTGCTGCTGTGCGTGCCCATCGTCGGCTTCTGGCCGACCTTCGAGGCGCCCTCCTACCTCGTCGCCGCCTTCGGGGCTGCTCTGCTGGGCATGGGCATCGCGTCGCTGGGTGCGTGGTGGCGCTGGGGTGCTCTGCCCATCGCCGGGGTGACGGTCGCGGTCTACTTCGTCTTCGGCGGCGCGCTCGCGCTGCCGCACACCGCGGTGGTCGGTGTCGTGCCGACGCTCGACACCCTGGGCGGCCTCGCTCTCGGCGCGGTCACGTCGTGGAAGGGCCTGCTCACGACCGTCGCGCCTGTCGCGCCCGGCGACGGCCACCTCGTCGTGCCGTTCCTGCTCACGCTCGTCGCCGCCGTTCTGACGACGAGTCTCGCGCTGCGCGCGAACCGCGCCGCGTGGGCGCTCATCCCGGCGGCAGCGTTCCTCGCGATCCAGATCGCGATCGGAACCTCTGAGCCCGCCGCCCCGATCGTGCAGGGCATCCTCTTCGCGATCGTCGCCGTTGCGTGGCTGTCTGTGCGCGCCGCCTGGGCGCACAGCGGAGTGGCGATCTCGCTCGGCGCAGACGGCGAAGGCTCGCCGCGCGCCGCCGCGGCCCGCCGCATCCTGCTCGGCGGAGGAGTCGTCGCCGTCGCCGCGATCATCGGCGTCACCACGAGCGCCCTGGCCGCACCCGACTCGCCGCGGTACGTGCTGCGCGATGTCGTCATCCCGCCGTTCGACATCCGCGAGTACCCGAGCCCGCTGCAGGGCTTCCGCGCGCTCGTGCGCGATCAGGCCGATGAGCCGCTGTTCCGGGTGTCGGGCCTGCCCGAGGGGGCGCGCGTGCGCATCGCGACGATGGATGCGTACAGCGGCACCGTCTACAACGTGTCCGACGAGGGTGCCGGGTCCTCGAGCGCCTTCCGCCCCGTGCGCGGCAAGATGTCGGCGGATGCCACGGGCACGCCCGTGACGCTGCGCTTCGACATGGATCAGTGGGACAGCGTGTGGATGCCGGGCGCCGGATCCATCGCCGAGGTCGAGTTCGACGGTCCGCGTGCCGATGATCTGCGCCGCAGCGCGCACTACAACGAGTCCACCGGCACGGGCGTCGTCATCTCGCGCCTCGCGACGGGCGACGCGTACACGGTCGAAACGATGCTGCCCGTCGAGCACAGCGACGAACGCCTCGCCGATGAGGCGTTCGCTCCCGTCACACTCCCCTCGCAGAAGGGAGTGCCGCAGAGCCTCGCCGACATCGCAGCCAAGGCGGTCGCCGACGCGAACACGCCGATCGAGCAGGCGCGCGCGTTGGAGAGCTTCCTCGCCGAAGACGGCTTCTTCAGCCACGGGCTCGAGGGGGAGACCCTCTCGCGCGCCGGTCACGGCGCGGAGCGGATCCTGACCCTCGTCGATTCCGATCAGATGATCGGCGACGACGAGCAGTACGCGACCGCGATGGCTCTGCTGGCCCGCGAGATCGGCATACCCGCGCGCGTCGTCATGGGGTTCTATCCCGAAGACGATGCTGCGGGCGAAGCCGTCTTCACGGCGACGGGCGACACGCTGCACGCGTGGGTCGAGATCGCGTTCGAGCGATCCGGCTGGGTGCGCTTCGACCCGACGCCGCCCGAGGACCAGGCGCCCAACGACCAGACCACAAAGCCGCGGGCCGATCCCAAGCCGCAGGTGCTGCAGCCGCCTCCGCCCGAGCAGGAGCCTGTCGACCTGCCCATCGCGATCCCCGACGACCGCGAGAGCGAAGACGAGGAGAACAACGACCTCGGCATGCTCGGGGTGATCCTCGCGATCGGCGGCGGCGTGCTCGGTGTGCTCGCGCTTCTCGCCGCGCCGTTCATCGTGATCGGGCTCTTCAAGGCGGCCAAGCGTCGCCGTCGCCGCGCCGCGGAGCGCCCGTCCGACCGCATCAGCGGTGGGTGGGACGAGCTCGTCGACCGCGCGGTCGACTACGGCACGCCCGTCCGGGCCGGTGGCACGCGTCAGGAGGACGCCGTCACCGTCTCAGACGCGTTCGCTGAAGCCCGCGTCACGGCGCTGGCGACCCGCGCCGACGTCGAGGTGTTCGGTCCGAGCGACCCCACGCCCGAGGACATCGACGAGTTCTGGCGCCAGGTCGACGACATCGTCGGCGGCATGGCGACCCGACGCTCGCTCTGGCAGCGGATGCGGGCCAGACTGAATCTGCGCTCGCTGCTCGCGGGCACGCGGTTCGCGCTCCCTTCACGCACAACCCGCGCCCGCTCGGTCGGTGACGATCGACGAGCCGACACCTCCTCACCCCCGGAGTCCGAATGAGTCAGCCCACCTACGCTTTGCCGGTAGCTCCCGCGCCGCGCGGCCCTGCGCTCGCTTCGATCGGGCGCCGCGTCGCCGCCTACGTGGTCGACGGCGCGGTCCTCGCCGCCGTCATGATCGTGGTGACGGTGCTCAGCGTCGTGATCGCGCAGCCGCTGGCCGCCGGCACCCCCGAGGCCATCGTGCTGGTGCTGCTGTTCGTCTATGGTGCCCTCGGCCTCGCGAGCATCGCCTGGGCGCTGGTCTACTCGGCGCTGCAGGGCGGCAAGGGGTCGCCCGGCCAGCGCATCGTGCGCGTGCAGGTGCGGGATGCCACCACCGGCGCTCCGATCGGCTTCGGCCGGGCACTGCTGCGCAACATCATCTGGGGCCTGGCGGGTTCGATCATCGTCGGGTACTTCACGCCCCTGTTCGACCCCGTGCGGCGCCAGGGGTGGCATGACAAGGTCGTGAACGCCGTCGTCGTCGACGCCGTCGCCCGTGCCGGAGCACCCGAGTCGGCGCCGCCATCGCGTCCCGCAGCCGCCTCGCAGCCGCCTCGCCCCGCGGCGCCCGCCACACCGCCGCCTCCCCTGCCGCCGCGCGACTTCGCACCGCCCCTCGCGCCGGCGTACCCGTCGACGCCCCCGAAGCCCCTCGCCCCGTCGCCCCGCACCGATGTCGCCGCCGACGGCATGATCTCGCTCGTGCCCGGCATTACGATCGACCCGACCGGGGGCGGGGCATCTCCGGCTGCGGCTGCGGCACCGAGCCCTGCTCCGGCGGTCACCCCCGCGCCCGCCGTCCCGGCTGCTGTGTCGGCGCCGCCCCTTGCGCCGCCGCGCATCTCGGCGCCCGGGCTGATCTCTGAGGAGATCGACATCGATGAGACGCGGGCCGCGAATGCTGCGAGCGCCATCGTCGTTCTCCTGTGGGATGACGGTACCCGCACCGCCGTCTACACGCGCACGCTGTTCGGTCGCAATCCGGGCAGCGAAGACGGCGCCGTCGTCGCGTCGCTCCGTGATGAGACGCTGTCGCTGTCCAAGACGCACTTCGAGATCGGGTCGACGGCGACTGGCCCCTACATCGTGGACCGCCACTCGACCAACGGCACGACGCTCGTGCGCGACGGCGGGCGCCAGGTTCTCGCGGCGGGCGTGCAGACCGCGCTGCGCCCGGGCGACGCGCTCGAGTTCGGCGATCGCCGTGCCACCGTCGGAGGCGACGCGTGAGCGTGCCTCTCGTCGAGGTCGCGGCGGGCGCCGCGACCGACCCGGGCCTGCGCCGCCGCATCAACGAGGACTCGCACCTGGCGGCATCCCCGCTCTTCCTCGTCGCCGACGGCATGGGCGGCCACCAGGCGGGTGAGCTTGCCTCGGCCGCCGTCATCGCCGAGTTCTCGACGCTCGCGGGGCGCGACAGCCTCTCGATGCGCGACGTCCGGGCGGCCCTGGACACCGCTCGGAGGCGCGTCGACGACCTTCCCGAAGCGGCAGCGGGTGCCGGCACCACCCTCAGCGGCGTCGTCATCGCCGATGTCGACGGCGTCGCGTGCTGGCTCACCCTCAATCTGGGCGATTCGCGCACCTATCTGTTGAGCGACGGCGAGTTCGACCAGATCAGCGTCGACCATTCCGTCGTTCAGGAGCTCATCGACAGCGGACAGCTCGACGCGGCCGCCGCCGCCGTCGATGCCCGTCGCAACGTCATCACGCGCGCGATCGGCGGCGGAAGCTCTGCCGAAGCCGATTACTGGGTCATCCCCGCACAGGTCGGCGACCGCGTGCTCGTGTGCTCCGACGGACTGTCCGGAGAACTGAGCAGTGAGCGCATCGACACGGTTCTGCGGGCTGAATCCGATCCGCAATCCGCTGCGACCCGCCTCGTTCACGAGGCGATGCTGCAGGGCGGCCGCGACAACATCACCGCGATCGTCGTCGACGCGCTCGTCATCCATCCCGGTGTGACGGGGGACGACGATGACGACGAAGACGTCGACGAGGACACCCGACCCCGTGTCGGGACAGGAGGGGGTCGGCGATGATCGTCGGACGATACGCACCCGGACCGTGGCAAGCGGTGGTGACGGGCCGAGGGCTCGTCGTGCTGGGCGCCGACGTGCCCATCGCCCTGCTCGAGAGCGTCTGGCGGCAGGCGGACGCCGGTCGCGGGCTTCCCGCCGTCATCGAGGCCCTGACGGGAGCGTTCGGCACCTCGCTCGCCGCGATTCCGCCGTTCGCGGTCGTGCTCGCTGAAGACGACGGCGTCCGCGCGGTCGTGCGCGGCGCGTTCGAGCTGACCGTCGAGACGCCGACGGGCGTCGAAGAGCTCTCGGGCGCATCGGTCACGACCTGGAATGAGCGCACGATCCCGGGAGCCGTCCGCGCCCATATCGTCACCGCCGAACACGACGCCCCCGTCGAGTACCCCATCCGAGACGGCATCGTGCTGGTGTCCGCCGTGACGGTCTCCTTCGATGAGACGGATGCTGCGCCCGTCGGCGTGCCCGAGCCGCGTGCCGCCCGTGCCGAGGCTTCCGTCGTCGAGCCCGTCGTGACGATCGACGTCGAACCGGATCCGGCCCCCGAGCCGGTTCCTGCCCCCGAGCCGACCCCGGTGCCGGAAGCGCCTGCAGCCGGGCCGGTCGAGCCGGTCGAGGTGCCGGCGGCGATCGTGGAGCCGGCGCCGGCTCCCGTGGCGCCCGAGCTGCCCGGGCTCATCGACTCCGCCGCCGTCACGATGGCCGGTGCCGATACTCTCCTGCCCGCCGAATCGACGTTCGCCCGCACGGGTGACTGCCCGCCCGAGGGGTCGCCGGCACGCACGGCGGCATCCGAGAGCCCCGCCGACCGGGGCGAGGGCGAGAGTCCGTGGGCCGCGACGATCGTGCGCCCGGCCGATGCACCCGCTGGCCCGCCCGCACCCATCGCGGGCGACCACGACGGCGAGACGATCTCGCTCGCCCAGCTGCGCGCGATGCGCGGCGCGCTGGGCACCGATTCGATGCCGCCGCCGCCGCCGCTCGCTCCGCCCCGGCGGACGGCGCCCGGCCGCATCCGGCTGTCGACGGGGCAGGAGCTGCTGCTCGATCGCACCGTCGTGATCGGCCGCCGACCGCGATCGACGCGTGTCGTCGGCACCGACCTGCCGCACCTCGTCGCGGTCGACAGCCCCGAGCAGGACATCTCACGCAGCCACCTCGAACTGCGGGTCGAGGGCGACAGCATCGTCGCGACCGACCTGAACACGACGAACGGCACGATCCTGCACCGGGCGGGCGCCGACCCGGTGCGCCTGCATCCGAGCGAGGCGACGGTCGTCGTCAGCGGCGACCTGCTCGACCTCGGCGACGGCATCACCGTGACCGTCGAGGAGTCCCTGTGAACGCGAAGCGCGCGCCCATGGCGCCGCCCGATCTGCCGGGGTTCACGTACATCGACGTCCTCGGCTCGGGCGGTTTCGCCGACGTCTACCTCTACGAGCAGCAGCTGCCTCGTCGCCGCGTCGCGGTGAAGGTGCTGCTGCTCGATCGCATTTCGAGCGGTTCGGTGGCTGAGTTCACCGCCGAGGCGAACGTCATGGCGATGCTGTCGACGCATCCCGCGATCGTCACGATCTACCAGGCGGGGGTCGCCGGCGACGGCCGCCCGTACCTCGTGATGGAGTACTGCCCCAAGCCGAACCTCCAGGTGCGTTACCGCCGCGAGCCGTTCTCGGTCGCCGAATCGCTGCGCGTCGGCGTGCAGGTCGCCGCGGCCGTCGAGACGGCGCACCGCGCAGGGGTCCTGCACCGCGACATCAAGCCCGCCAACATCCTCGTGACGGAGTACAACCGCCCCGCGCTCACCGACTTCGGCATCGCCTCGACCACGGCCGCAGCGGCCGAATCGGCGGGGCTTTCGATCCCGTGGTCGCCGCCGGAATCGTTCGCCGACGCACCGCAGTCGACCCCGCGCTCCGATGTCTACGCGCTCGGCGCGACGGTGTACACCCTGCTCGCGGGGCGCTCGCCGTTCGAGCAGCCCGACCAGCGCAACACAGCAGCCGACCTCATCCAGCGGATCGAGACCGCACCGTTGCCCTCGCTGGCACGCACGGACTCGCCCGCATCGCTGCAGTGGGTGCTCGAGCGCGCCATGTCCAAGAACCCGGCCGACCGCTACGAGTCGGCCCTGGGGTTCGCCCGCGCCCTGCAGAAGGTGCAGATCGAGCTGTCCCACGCCGTCACGGCGATCGACATCCTCGATGACGCCGTGCCCGAGGAAGACATCGTCGACGACGATGACGACGGCCTCACCCGCGTGCGTGGTGTCGTCAGCATCAACCCCGAGACCGCACCCGCGGCCGGACTCACGCGCCCGTCGGCAGCGACCGCTCCGGCCCAGCACCGACCCGCGCCCTCTGCTTTCGCGCCGGGCGTCGATGAGACGATGCTGCGCGTGCCGCCGGGGACGGCCGAGCCGGCGACCGATGTGTCGGCGACGATTCTGCGCCCGCCCGCTCACTCCGCCCCTGCCGCGCCGCCCGTCGAAGCCGAAACGCCCACGGCTGCCGAGGCATCCGCCCGCGCGGCATCCGTCCCCGAGGCATCCGCCCCGGCAGCGTCCGAGCCGCCCCCGCCGCCCGCGCGCTCGCGTCGCACAGTGGTGGGCTGGTCGATCGGCGCCGGTGTTCTGGTCGTGCTCGCCGCCATCATCGTCGGCGTCTCGCTGCCGGGCATTCTCGCCGGGAACACGCCCACTCCGCCGCCGCCCGAGACGTCGGCCAACCCGCAGGACCCCGTCTCGGTCGCGGTTCCCGCTCCCGCCGGCGTCACCGCTGTCGCGGTGGGCGCGGATGTGACCTTCACCTGGACGAACCCCGATCCGCAGGACGGTGACCACTACCTGTGGTCGGTCGTACGCGCCGGAGAGGAGCGCTCGCCCGCCAGCACGTCCGAGCCGACCGTCACCGTTCCGGCAGACCCGTCGGGCCGCACGTGCATCGAGCTGTTCACCGTGCGCGAGTCCGGGCGTTCATCTCAAGCCGTCACGGAGTGCACCTCATGAGCGCGCCCCCACCGCTGAGCGTCGAGTTCGCCGGCGAGGTCTTCTCGGTCTCACCCGACGCCGAGTTCACGGTCGGTCGCGAGGGCGACCTGGCGATCGATGACAACCTCTTCCTGCACCGCACCTTCCTGACGATCTCGTGCATCGAGGGGCTGTGGCTGCTCTCGAACGTCGGCAGTCGGCTCACCGCGACGGTGACCGATTCGGGCGGACGCGTGCAGGCCTGGCTGGCCCCCGGCGCCCGGCTGCCGCTCGTCTTCGCCGCGACCTCGGTCATCTTCAGTGCCGGACCCACGACCTACGAGCTCACCGTGACCTCGAGCGAACCGGCGTTCCGCGAGACCGCGCGCATCGACGACGACGACCGGGGCGACGGACTCAGCACGATCGGCGACGTACCGCTGACCCTCGGTCAGCGGCTCATGATCCTCGCGCTGGCCGAGCCCGTCCTGCGCCGCGAGGGCACCGGCATGAGCGAGCTGCCGACGTCGGCGCAGGCCGCCGAGCGGCTGGGCTGGACGCTCACGCGCTTCAACCGCAAGCTCGACAACGTGTGCGACAAGCTCGACCGCATCGGTGTCCCGGGCATGCGCGGCGGTGTGCGCTCGTACGCGACCAACCGTCGCGTCAGGCTCGTCGAGCATGCGATAGCGGCGCGCCTGGTCACGCGCGACGATCTGGCCCTGCTCGATGAAGCCCAGAGCGCAGACGACGAGAACTGACCCGGGTCAGCGACCCGTGTCGTAGAGGTGCGGGCCGCCGTGACCCAGCACCTTGACGATGATGCCGCGCCGGCGCAGCTCGGCCACCGTGCGGGTCTCTTCATCGATGCTGCGGCCGAGGGCGTGCACGTTCGCGACGACGATCACGTCACCGCGGTCGAGGCGTCCGACGAGGCGGTGAAGGCGCTCCTCCCACGACTCCATCGTCTCGGGCGAGGGGTGGCGGAACCCCTCGATCGGTACGCCGAACCGCGTGAGTTCGTTGCGCTGCTCGACGACCGATGGCATGTCCTCGCGAGCGACGACGAGTCCGACCAGGCGCGAACTCGACGGGCGGGCCTGCCACCAATCACGGTCGGCGCGCAGCTCGGTGAAGCACTTCGGGCACTCCGCCGCCGCGTGCGGCAGGGTGACCGGGCTCGTCTCAGGACCCGGCGTCAGGTCGGCGCGGGTCGTGATCGCGGCATCCGCATCGATGATGTCGCTCATGGTGCCCCCTTGTTCCCGTCCATTGTCGCCCACTTCCCGCGCGGGGGCACCTGGGCTGCCTGCTCTGCCGCGGGAGGCGCGGAGCGGTACCGTCGAACCTATGACGCTCGACGAAATCCTCTATCCGCCGATCGAGCCGTACGAGACCGGTGAGCTCATCGCGGGCGAGGGCAACCGTGTCTACTGGGAGCAGTCCGGCAATCCCGACGGCAAGCCCGTCGTGTTTCTGCACGGCGGCCCCGGGGGCGGCACGGCTCCGTGGCACCGGCGGTTCTTCGACCCCGAGCGCTACCGCATCGTGCTGTTCGATCAGCGTGGATGCGGCCGCTCCACCCCGCACGCGAGCGCACCCGACGCCGATCTGCGCCACAACACGACGTGGCACCTCGTCGCCGACATGGAGCTGCTGCGCCGCAACCTCGGCATCGAACGCTGGCAGGTCTTCGGCGGCTCGTGGGGGAGCGCCCTCGCGCTCGCCTATGCCGAGGCGCACCCCGCCGCCGTGTCCGAGCTCGTGCTGCGCGGCATCTTCACGCTGCGCCGTCACGAACTGGAGTGGTTCTACGAGGGCGGCGCATCGGCGGTGTTCCCCGACGAGTGGGAGAGATTCCTCGCGCCGATCCCCGTGCTGCAGCGCTCTCGGCTCATCGAGGCCTACCACCGGCGCCTGACCGACCCGGATCCCGCCGTGCACATTCCGGCGGCCGTCGCGTGGTCGCGGTGGGAGGCAGCCTCGCTCACGCTGCGCCCCGACCCGTCGCTCATCGACACGATGACCGACCCCCAGGCGGCGACGGCGTTCGCCCGGATCGAGAACCATTACTTCCTCAACGGCGGGTGGTTCGAAGAGGGGCAGCTGATCGCTCGCGCCGGCCGGCTGCGCGGCATCCCCGGTGTCATCGTGCAGGGCCGTCACGACGTGTGCACACCCGCCATGACGGCGTGGGATCTGCACCGTGCATGGCCCGAGGCCGATTTCGTGATGGTCCCGGATGCCGCCCACTCGGCGTCCGAGCCTGGCATCGCAGCGGCCCTGAGAGAGGCGACGGACCGGTTCGCAGGCGGCTGAAGGGCGCGCCCGTCCGCTGAGGTCTCAGGCGCCGAAGGCGCGGGCGAGGGTCTTGATGAGGTCGGCGGATCGGCGGTTCATGCGGAAGCGCGTGAGTCCTTCGCTCACGACGGCGCCCGTGCGGGCGGAGACGAACCACGGCGGCTTCGGCAGCAACGAGAAGCTGCGTCCGCGCGAGCGGATGAGTGCGCGCGGATCGAGCGAGCGCGGGAAGGGGCGGAACGGTCCGCGCACCACCGACCGCTCGACGTGATCCAGCAGCAGCGCGTTGTGCACGATGCCGATCCCGCTCTGCACGTCGTCTACCGTCGCGCCGGGAAAGCCGCCCCACGTCAACGTCGGTGTGAGAAAGCCCATCGCGGTCCAGGCGTTGACGGCGATCGAGCCGTACCGAAGGTCGGCGATCGCCTGCTCGACGCGCTCGCCCAGAGCGGCCTGGGTGAGGGGATCGATGAGCAGATTCGCGCCGAGCGTGCCTGACAGGTTCTCGTTGGCGTGGGCGACCGCCGCGTCGAGGAAGCGCGCTCCCGCGCCAGGCAGGGTGACGACGCCGAGGACGGGCGCGAAGTACTCGGTCGTCTGCAGCGCCGTCGCATCCGTGTCGTCGTCGATCTCGACGAGCAGGCGCGTACCGGCCCCGCTCACGCCCGCATCCGGGTATGCGGCCGCCGCGCGGGCGAGGCTCTCGTCGGCGCGGGGGTACCAGACGGGGCGCGCGGGGGCTGCCGCATAGGCGCGGCGCAGCTCGGCGAGGAAGGCCTCTCGCTGCGGCCAGTCGGCGCTCAGCAGCACGACCTGCCCCGCGATGCAGTTGTGCCCGCTGTTCTGCAGCCGCATCGTCGCGATGTGCTCGGCCTGGAAGCGCAGGTCGGCGTCGGACCACTCACCCGGCACGACGATGACGGGCGAGACGCCGCCGAGCTCTGCCGTGATCGGCACGCGCAGGTGCGGCGCGATCGCGTTGAACGTCCCCGCGGCGCCCGTGATGTGCACGTGGGCGACATCGGGATGCTGCGTGAGGTAGGCCCCGACGGCGCCGTCTCCGCGGACGATCCGCAGGAAGCCCGGCTCGATGAGGGGGGCGAGCGCGCGCTCGAAGATCGGCACGAGCGCGTCTTGTGTGGGGTTCACCTTGAGGATCGCGACGCGGTTGTGCGCCATCAGCTCGTAGAGCACGTCGAGCACGGGGATCGACGTCACGTTCCCCGCCCCCAGGACGAGCCCGATGCCTCCGGGGGTCGCGGGCGACAGCTGCGCGAGCCCTGCGTCGCGGCGGATCGTGGCATCCGTCACCCCGGGCTCGAACCAGACCTCGCCCGAGAAGCCGGAGAGCAGCAGGTGGTCGATCGGGTCGAGCGGGAAGACGCTCGCGCGGCGGCGGTCGGCGGGTGCAGGCTCGGTTGCGATCCCGGTGAGCGGATGCACCCCGCGGGCGAGGCGCTCGAGCGTGCGGCGGTAGGCGTCGAGGGTGACGATCGTGCCGTACGGGCCGGCGAGCCACTCCTCGCCGCGCAACACGTGGCCGGCGTCGAGACCCTTCGACGTGGCGGCGACGTCGACCCACTCGTCGGCGACCGCCGTCACCGCGGCGCGCACTCCCTGCAGGAGACGAGCGCGCTGCGTGAGGGTGAGGTGCGCCCACGTCGCGGACCCCGTTCTGAGCTCGGTGATCGCGGCGTCGATCGGGCGACGGACGTCCTCGGCGAGGGCGGGCGCGGTCTCGGGCACGGGCTCTCCTTCAGGCGGGCCGTTCAGTCTACGCCGCGCTCGCCGTGCGAGGACGGTGCGTGTGGGGTGGCTCCTGGTGTTCTCGTGGTGCGGCCTGCTCGGGCTCGTTTGCCTCAAACGGCGCTGCCGCGCGGCCGGGCGAGCAGAGTGCGACAAGTGAACGGATGCTGCTCGGGTTCGTTTGCCTCAAAGGGCGCTGCCGCGCGGCCCGGGGGAGCAGAGTGCGGCAAGTGAATCGGTGGCGCCGCCCGACTGCAGCCCGAGCTTCATTTGCCTCAAACGGCGCTGCCGGGTGTGCCGGGTGAGCAGAGTGCGACAAGTGAAGCCCCAGGCAGGCCGAACCGGACCGGACCAGGTTGAACCGAACCGGACCAGGCCGAACCAGGCCGAACCGGACCAGGCCGAACCGAACCGGACCGAACCGGACCAGGCCGAACCGGGCCGGACCACCCCACCCAGCGCCCGACGCCGTCAGCTCTCGGCAGTGACGGCGTCGGCGACCGCCCGCATGCCTGTCAAGGTCTCGGCGAACGACGTCGAAAGCGGCGACAGACCGATGCGGAGGCCATCGGGGTCGCGGTAGTCGGGGATGACGTCGTCCTTCCACAGCCGCGCCGTCACGGCGCGCATCGACGGATGCGACAGGGTGACATGGCCGCCACGCAGGTCGGGGTCACGCGGCGACGCGAGCGTCACGCCCAGCGGGGCGAGCAGCTCATCGAACACATCGACGGCGAACGAGGTCAGCGCGACCGACTTCGCCCGCACCGCATCGATCCCGGCGCTGTCGATCATGTCGACGGTGTCCTGCATCGCCAGCATCCCGACGATCGGGGGTGTCCCCGACAGGAACCGGCGCATTCCGGCCGCCGGCGCATACGTCGGACCCATCGCGAAGACGTCGGCGGCGCCCATCCACCCTTGGATCGGCTGCGCGAGGCGGTCCTGCAGGTCGGCCGCGACGTACGCGAACGCGGGCGAGCCGGGGCCTCCGTTGAGGTACTTGTAGGTGCATCCCACCGCGAGGTCGAAGCCCCACTCATCGGCGTGCACGGGCACCGATCCGGCCGAGTGGCAGAGGTCCCACACGATGAGCGCGCCGGCGTCGTGGGCGATGCGCGTGAGCGATGCCGCATCCGCGAGGTAGCCCGAACGGTAGGCGACGTGCGACAGCAGCACGACGGCGGTCTCGGGCCCGACCGCCTGCTGCAGTGCCTCTGCCGTCACGCCGGACGACAGATCGACGTCGATCCAGCGCACGCGTCCGCCGCGCTCGCGTGCGATGCCGTCGACGAGGTACCGGTCGGTCGGGAAGTTGTCGCGATCGACGACGATCTCCACACGCGCGGGGTCGGCCGCGTGCTGTGCGTCGAAGGCGGCGCGCACGAGCTTGTAGAGCAGCACGGTCGTCGAGTCGCCCACGACGGTCTGGCCGGGGGTCGCGCCGATGACCGCCCGCCCGATGGCGTCTCCGACGGCGAAGGGCAGCTGCATCCACGATTCGTCCCACCCGCGGATGAGCCGCCCGCCCCACTGTTCGGTCGTGAACCGCGCGAGCCGGTCGACCGACGCACGCGGGGGGCGTCCGAGCGAGTTGCCGTCGAAGTACACCAGCGAGGTCTCGGCCCCGATGAACAGCTCGCGATAGTGGTGCAGCGGATCGGCGGCATCGTGGGCGGATGCGGTCGAATCGAAGTCAGTCTTGGTCATGTGTGAGCTCCTCAGTGAGATCGACGGTCGCCGTCGCGAGCCACGCGGGCAGCTCGTCGAGTGCGTCGGGCGGCGTGCCCGGGATGAAAGTGGTGAAGGCGCCCGTGCTCGGCGCGAGCGGCCACGGGTCGGTGAGGGCCTGGATGAGCGCGGGCCCCTGCAGGCCGGCGTCGACGAGGGCCGCGAGTTCGCGTTCGTTGACGCCCGTGGGCAGATCGCCGTTGCCGAGGTCGGTGCCGTAGAGCACGGTTCCTCCCGCGGCGACGAAGGCCGCGAGGTTCGCCACGGCGGCCGTACGCGCATCGCCCTGGTGGATGTCGAGCGTCGAGATCCACCGCTGCCCGGCGGCGACGGCGCTCGCGATGAAGCGCGGACCGAGCGGGTCGGTGGGCGTATGGGCGAGCGCGTCGACGCCGGCGCGCAGCGCGAGGCGCGGCATCCCCTCGCCCTCGGCGTGAGCGACGACGGGCAGGCCCCGTGCGTGCGCGGCCGTCACGATCGCGGTGAGGGTCTCGCGATCGAGAACGGGGCCGGCGGTGCTGTTGAGCGCCACCTTGATGACGGATGCACCGAACGAGGCCTGTTCGGCGACGGCGGTCGCCGCCCCACCCGGCACGCCCTCGTGCGGGGAGTCGCTCGTCACTTCGTGCACGATGCTCTCGGGGGCCCACGAGCGGCCGGACGGATAGCCGCCCGGCACCGTCAGGAATGCCCCCGCGAACGCGCGGCGAGGCACGGCGCGCCGAGGCTGGCGCGCGAGCGAGACGGGGTCTCCGCCGAGGTCGACGACGCCGGCGATACCGCCCGCCACGAGGCGTCGATCGTCGATGAGGTGCAGGTGCACGTGGTGATCAACGAACGGGGGCAGCGCGATGCCGGTGTCACCCGTGAGGCCTCGCCGGCACGCGGATGCCGCGGAGCCGAGCAGGTGCGCCAACCGCAGCGGATCGACGGGGTCGTTCACAGCTCCGTCCGTACCGCGAGCAGCTCGGGGAAGAACGTCAGCTCGAGGGCTCGCCGCAGGAACGGAACACCGCTGGACCCGCCCGTTCCGGTCTTGTAGCCGATGATCCGCTCGACCGTCTTGAAGTGACGGAAGCGCCAGAGCTGGAAGTTGTCCTCGAGGTCGACGAGCTCTTCGCTCGTCTCGTACGCCGCCCAGTGCTCAGAGGGGTGCGCATAGATCTCGGTGAAGATCGGCACGAGCTCGGGAGTGAAGGTCCACGCCTGCGTGACGTCGCGCTCGAGCACGCTCTGCGGGATCGCGTAGCCGCGGCGCGAGAGCAGGCGCAGGAACTCGTCGTACAGGCTCGGTGCCTCGAGGGCCGCCGTGACGAGGGCGTGGGCGGCGGGGTCCGACTCGAACACCCGCAGCATCGCGGCGTTCTTGTTGCCGAGGGTGAACTCGACGGCGCGATACTGCGCCGACTGGAACCCGCTGGAGTTGCCCAGCACGCCGCGGAACTCGACGTACTCCGCCGGGGTGAGGGTCGCCAGCACCGACCACTGCTCGGTGAGGGTCTTCTGGATGTGCTTGACGCGGGCGACGCATTTGAGGGCGAGACCGAGCTCGTCGGCACGCAGGTGCCGGCACGCCGCACCGAGTTCGTGCAGCACGAGCTTGAGCCACAGCTCGGTCGTCTGGTGCTGGATGATGAACAGCAGTTCGTCATGGTGCTCGGGGTTGCTGAGCGGATGCTGCGCAGCAAGCAGCGTGTCCAGTTCCAGGTAGCCGCCGTAGCTCATGCGGTCCGAGAAGTCGGTCACGACTGTGCCCTCGATGATTCGGGTGTTTCCTTCGATGCCGTCGTTCACGCCATTGAGCGTAGACGGTCGGCTGTCCTCATCGTCAGGCCCTGTCGCCGGATTCTCAGGCCGACATGGGGGAACGCACCGTATTGACCAGGGCCTTGTGGCGCGGATTTCGCAGTGCCATACTCCGCTCAGAACCGGCATGTTCGCACCCGACTGGGGAGGGGTGATGGGCCTGGCACCACTGATGGTCGGCCGTCGGCGAGTCCGTTTCGGCTCGGCCGCGCTGGCATTCGTCGTCGTCCTCGGCGCGACGATCTCGGGTGCGCCGGCGGCGTGGGCTGCTCCGCCGAGTGCCGTGCTCGTCTCGCCGGCTGACGGTGCGACGGCCACGAGCACGGCTCCCGCCCTCTCAGTCCGGGCCACGGACCCCGACAACGACCCTCTGCAGGTCACGTTCGAGGGCCGGCTGAAGGGGGCGACGGTTCCCGGGCAGACGACCGCCGAGCCGTTCAGCATCGTCGCCATCCCGGATATCCAGAACTACACCAACGCGTCGCGGGCCCCGATCATCGCGCAGCAGGCTCAGTGGATCGTCGACACACGCGCGGAACTGAACACCCAGTTCGCCGTGCAGCTCGGTGATCTCGTCGGCACCTGGTCGTGGGCGGGACACTGGCCGTTCGCATCCGATGGCCTGAAGGTGCTCGACGACAACGGCATGCCCAACGCCGTGGTGGCGGGCAACCACGACTTCGATTACGCGACCGGAGACCACACCCAGTACGACAGGTGGTTCCCGCCGAGTCGCTATCAGAACGCGGCATGGACGCCGTCGACCGCCCGATACGGCGGGTACATGGGCCAGAACCAGTTCGGCACCGACGCGTCGGATCGCGCGAACATGAACAACTACTCGCTCTTCACTGCGGGTGGCGTCGACTGGCTCGTGCTCGGTCTCGAATGGGAGGCCCCGACGCCCGTGCTCGAATGGGCGGACCGCGTGCTGAAGGCGCATCCTGACCGACAGGTCATCATGTTCACCCACGCCTTCCTCGATGTGCCGGGCACGCGACGCACTCGGCCCGAGCGCCCCGGAGGCACGACGCCCGAGGTGATGTGGCAGAGCTTCGTGCGCACCCACTGCCAGATCCGGCTCGTCTTGAACGGACACGAGACCGACGGGGATCTCGGCGAAGCGCATCGCACCGATGACAATGCGTGCGGTCAGCCCGTCCATCAGGTCCTGACCGACTATCAAGCGCGTCCGAACGGCGGCAACGGGTGGCTCCGCTACTACCGTTTCGACCCGGCCGCGGCCACGATGACAGCAGTGACCTACTCGCCGTACCTGGGTAGCTACGAGACCGACCCGGATTCGTCCTTCACTCTTCCGTTTCCGACGGTGCCTCCGGAACCGGCACCGTTCACCCCTCTCGCGACCGTCCTGACGGCGTCGGGCGCGACCGCGACCACGACGTGGCAGGGACTGCAGCCTGACCGGGAGTACGAGTGGCGTGTCCGCGTGAGCGACGGTTCGAGCACCGAGACATCCGCCGTCTGGACGGTCAAGGCTCCGGGCGAGGTCGGCGTGCTGGCGCGGGACACGTTCGAGCGGTCGCTGTCCAGCGGATGGGGGGTCGCCGACGTGGGGGGCGAATGGACGATCACGGGGTCGCCCGCCCGGTTGCGTGTCGCAGACGGTCGCGCCTCGATGACCCTCACGTCGTCGACGGGGCAGCAGGCGAATCTGCGATCGGTTGCGACGACGCGTGCGCGGATGTCGGCGGTGTTCTCTGTCGACAAGATCGCCGAGGCGCACTACATCACGCTGATCGGACGCCAGGTCGGAGCCGAGCAGTATCTGCTGCGGGTTCGGATCGGCGCGAACGGCTCGGCGATCCTGCATGTCATGCGCGGCGGCACGGCGATCGGTGGCGCGTTCCCCGTGCCGGGTCTCACCATGACGCCAGGAGTCGCGTACCGCGCGCTGTTCGATGTCTCAGGCGTCTCTCCGACGACCCTGTCGGGAAAGCTGTGGCGCGCAGACCAGCCCGAACCGGCCGCGTGGCAGTTGACGCGCACGGACGGCACGGCAGCGCTGCAGTCGGCGGGGTCGATCGGAGTGCACAGCAGTGTGTCGTCCGCAGCCAATGCGTTCCCGCTGACCGTGACGTTCGACGACATCCGCGTCACGGATCCTTCCGCTACGGCGCCGCCGGCGAATCTGAGCCCGACGGCGGCGTTCACCCACAGCGCGCAGGGCCTGACGGTCGCATTCGACGGCAGGGGGAGTTCTGACGCCGACGGATCCATCGCGTCGCACTCCTGGTCGTTCGGTGACGGCGGATCGGCGACCGGCGCCCAGGCGTCGCGCACATATGCCGCTGCCGGCACGTACGCCGTGTCGCTCACCGTGACCGATGACGACGGTGCCGTGAACACCAAGGTGACCCAGGTCTCCGTCGCTGCACCGCCGCCTGCCGGGTTGGCCCGTGACGCGTTCGAGAGGTCGACGCTCACCGGATGGGGATCCGCCGATCTGGGCGGCGCCTGGTCGATCAGAGGAACCCCCGCCCAGTTCCGTGTCTCGGGCGGATCTGGGCACATGACCCTCGCGACGTCGACCGAGCAGCAGGCCACCCTTTCCGGCGTGACGACCACGAGGGCGCGCGTGTCGACGGTGTTCTCGGTCGACAAGGTCGCCGAGGCGCACTACATCATGCTCATCGGCCGTCAGGTCGGGGCCGAGCAGTATCTGCTGCGGGTGCGCGTCGGTGCGGACGGGTCGGCGATCCTCCACGTCATGCGGGGTGGAACGGCCATCGGCGCCGCGGTGCCGGTGAACGGACTGTCGATCGTCGCGGGGGCCGTATACAACCTCGCCTTCGAGGTGAGGGGGACATCGCCCACGACGCTCTCGGGCAAGCTGTGGCGAGACGGAACCGCCGAGCCGGTGGCGTGGCAGGTGACGCGGACCGACAGCACGGCGGCGCTGCAGGCTGCCGGAACCGTCGGGGTGCACAGCCGGGTGTCGTCGGTGGCGAATGCCTATCCGCTGACCGTCTCTCTTCGTGAGTTCTCGGTGGTCGACCCGTCGGTGCCCTGAGCGCAGCGGCCCGCTCTCGCGGAATCACGGGAGAATAGGGGGATGACTGCAGATTCCACCATCACGATGTTCGGCGCCGAATGGTGCTCGGACTGCCGCCGCACCAAGAAGCAGCTCGACGACCTCGGCGTCGAGTACACGTACGTCGACCTCGAGGCCGACCCGAAGGCCGCCGACGTCGCCCGCGACATCTCTGGCCGCACGAACATCCCCGTCGTGGTCTATCCCGACACGTCGCACCACGTCGAGCCGTCCAACGCCGACGTCGAGGCCAAGCTGCGCGAGCTCTCTCTGATCTGACGCCCTTCACCGCGAGACTGCATCGGCCCACGCCGATGCAGTCTCGCGGTGTCAGAGGGGTGGGTCTCGCCGGGCGTCAGCGCCGACCGAGGCCGCGGTATGTCCAACCGGCGTCGCGCCAGCGAGCGGGGTCGTAGCTGTTGCGCGCGTCGACGATGTTCGGCGTCGCGACGAGCGGCAGCACTGCTTCGGGGTCGAGGTAGCGGTACTCGTCCCACTCCGTCACGAGCACGACGACGTCAGCGTCGCGCACGGTGTCCTCGAACGATTCGCGGTAGTCCAGCTGCGGGTGCCGAGCCCGGGCATTCTCGATCGCAGCGGGATCGGTGACCCGGACGTCGGCGCCGAGGCCCTTCAGCCGCACCGCGACGTCGAGCGCGGGGGAGTCCCGCACATCGTCGGAGTGCGGCTTGAATGCGAGGCCGAGCATCGCGACGACCTTGCCGACCGGCCGACCGTCCAGGGCCTCGACGACGTGGTCGACGACCTTGCTGCGCCGGCGCAGGTTGATGGCGTCGACCTCTTTGAGGAACGCCACAGAGTCGGCGCGGCCGAGCTCTTCGGCCCGCGCGGTGAAGGCGCGGATGTCCTTCGGCAGGCAGCCGCCGCCGAATCCCACGCCCGCACCGAGGAACCGCCGACCGATCCGGTCATCGTGCCCGATCGCATCGGCGAGCTGCACGACGTCGGCACCGGTCACCTCGGCGATCTCGGCCATCGCGTTGATGAACGAGATCTTGGTGGCGAGGAACGCGTTCGCGGCGACCTTGACGAGCTCGGATGTCGCGAAATCGGTCACGATCAGCGGGGTGTCCAGTGCAATCACGGGGCCGTAGGCTTCGCGGAGGGCGGCCTCGGCCACGGCGGCCTGATCGGGCTCGGGCGGCAGACCGAACACGAGGCGGTCCGGAGTCAGCGAGTCCTTCACAGCCCAGCCTTCGCGCAGAAACTCTGGGTTCCACGCGAGCACGGCGCCCGAGCCCTCGATCCGCTCGGCGACCGCCTCGGCGGTGCCCACGGGCACGGTCGACTTGCCGACGATGACGTCGCCGGCTCCGATGTGCGCGAGCAGGCCGTCGATCGCCGAGTCGACGTACGACATATCGGCGGCCATGCTGTCTTTACGCTGCGGAGTGCCGACAGCGATGAAGTGGACGCTGCTGCCGACGGCATCCGCCATATCGGTCGAGAACCGCAGCCGGCCGGAGGCTACATGCGTCTGCAGCAGTTCGGGCAGGCCGGGTTCGAAGAACGGGGCCTCGCCCCGCGTGAGCGCGGCGATCTTGTCGGCATCGACGTCGACCCCGACGACGTCGTGGCCGAGTTCGGCCATGGCTGCCGCGTGGACGGCTCCGAGATATCCGCATCCGATGACTGAGATCCGCATAGATGTCCCTTCGTTGTTGGCGCTCGTCCCATCATGGACGGTGCACGCCGACATACCGGACACCCACCTGCGATCGCGCCGACCCAGAGATCGCACGGGGCACGTCGGTGAGGCCCTCGTCGCACGAGGGAGACAGTCGCGCCGTCAGGCCGATTCGACCCGGTCGACGGCGTCGGCGGCGCCGCGCTGGATGAGATCCAGCGCGCGGCGGAGCTGTGTGCTCGAGGTGTGTGCGGTGTAGGGGAAGTACACGACCTCGACGCCCACGCTCGCGAAATCACGCTCGAGGCGCAGACCCTTGTCTGTGCCGCGCCAGTCATCGCCCTTGAAGAAGTGGGTGAATCCGACGTCGCGCCACGCATCGAGCTTCTGCGGCGTCGTCTCGACGTAGACGTCGTCGACGAAGCTGATGTGGCGGACGATCTCGACGCGCTCGGCGGTGGGAACCACCGGATCGACGAGTTTCACCTGCCGCAGCATCTCGTCACTGACGACACCCGCGATCAGAACGTCGCAGTTCTCCTTGGCGTGGCGAAGGAGATTGAGATGTCCGACGTGGAACAGATCGAATGCTCCCGCGGCATAGCCGATGCGAACGGTCATTGAAGCCCCCAGAGGTGGACCCCTACCGCAACTCCCCAGCCGCGGCCCCAGATTCTGCGAGGTCCGCGTTGATCATAGCGTGCGGACTTCTGACGCGGTAGTGAGCGCCGCGACGGGCGGGTCAGCGCCGCGCGTACTCCTGGTAACGCCCGCCGAGGGCGCCCGCTGCCATACCGGCGCCACGCCACGCCGCCCGCGCTCCCCGGGCGCTGTGGCGGGGCGAGCGGGCCGCTTCGCCTGCGATCCATCGCGCGCCGCCGACGATGACGCGGGCCAGACCCCCCGCGAGCATCGTGATACGAGGCACGAGCCCTCGACTCAGCCCGAGCTCGGTCTGGGCCGAGGTCATTCCCACGCGGTACGCGCGCTGCAGAACCCACCGGCGGGTCAATCGCGCGGGGTCGACGATGTCGTAGACGAGTGCTGCCGGGCAGGAGGTGATCGTGCCGCCCGCGCGGACGAGCTGCTTGGTGAAGAAGATGTCCTCACCGCCGGACATCCCGAACCTCTCGTCGAAGCGCAAGCCGTGGGTGCGCACGAAGCGAAGATCGAGGAGCAGGTTGTTGGTCGCCGCCGCTGCCTGGGAGGCTCCGTCGTCGAAGTGAACGCGGCGGAAGAACCCACCCTCGACGATCCACTCGTCGGTGAACCCCGGCGGGAACGTCGTCTCGACGCGCCCCGACACGGCGGCGGCTCCGCTGTCCCGCCACCGAGCGATGAGCGTCTCGAGCCAGTCGGGCGACGGCAGTTCGTCGTCGTCGATGAAGATCAGCGCGTCCGCGTCGGCTGCTTCATCAAGAGCTCGGTTCCGCACGGCAGTCAGGCCGCGCGCCGGCTCCACGACATGGTCGACGCCATGCTCCCGGGCAACCGGCGCGGCCGTCGCGGCCGGATCGTTGTCGACGACGAGAATGCGCGCGCTGGTCGACTCCGCCTGAGGACGCAGCGCCGCGAGCAGAGCGGCCAGGGAATCCGGCCGTCGAAAGCTCGGGATCGCGACGACGACCTCGCTCATCGGCGCCTCCGGGTGTGAAGAGCCCGGCCGAACACTCTGACATGCGCCCTGCCGACGCCATCCCAGTCCCGCTGCGACAGGTCGGGTGTGCCGTGTGCCGCCCGTGCTTCTTCGAGGGCCAGGAGCAGCCGCGACGAGGTGAGCTCGTCGTCGTAGAGTCGCACCCATTCGGGGCCGACCTCGTCGGCGAGCGCCTCATTGACGGCGTTGCGCGGAACCAGGACAGGGCGATCGAGCGAGAGGGCCGCGAGCGCGCCGCCCGAATTGTGCATGAACCGGTACGGCAGAACGATCAGCTGCGACGTGGTGGCGATCTCGACCAGCTCGGCGTCGTCGAGGAAACGGAGGGTCGTCGTGATGCCGGGCACACGGGATGCCGCGTCCTCGACGACGCCGGCGAGCTCCGGGCTGCTCGGACGGCCGCCGATACGCAGGCTGACAGACGGTGCATCGGCGCGGGCCGTCTCGAATGCCTCGAGCAGCGTCTCGAGTCCCTTGTAGCGCCGGATGAGGCCGAAGTATCCGATCTGTCCCGGCACACGTTCGCCGCGCGGCAGGGCGGCGAACCAATCCCGGTAATGACCGTGGGGGATGAGCGTGGTACGACTGGCGTCGGGGGTCGTCGTCGTCGCGTTGAGCACGATCCAGTGATCCACACGCGCATCGAGAGCGAGCAGCAGCTTGCGCGTCGACGCGTCCACATCCGGCAGTTCGACGTTGTGCAGCGTGCGGACGACACCCGTCTTCGTGAGCGCGAGTTTCACAAGGAGCATGCGCATCAGGGCGCGCTTGCCCCACCGTTTCCAGGCGGCGTCGCCCTCGAGCATCACCTCGGGCCAGTGCAGGTGCAGCACGTCGAATCGGGTCGTGAGCGCCCCGCGCCACGAGAAGGTGACGTGTTCGATCGAGGGATCAGCGGCCAGAGCTTGGTCCAGCATCGTGATGTACGGGTTGGTCGTCGGGCGCGGCCGTTTGAACGACTGCATGACACGGGGTGCGCGCACCGGCATCGGATCTCCGAATTCCGCGGCTCCCCCGGCCGCAGGGTTCAGGGTACCGAACGTCGTGTCGCGCATTGCCTAGGGTGGGGCGGGGAAGGGGTCGATGTGACACTCGCACGCACCGCGCTCGTCGTCGTCTCGTACGGCTCCGCCGAGCTCGTCGAGCGGAATCTGGCGCCGCTCGCCGCGGACTGGGCCGACCTCGACGTCGTCATCGTCGATTGCTTCACGACGATGGATGAGCGGGACCGCGTCCGTGCGCTGTGTGAGCGACGGAACTGGACGGCCGTGCTGCTCGATGAGAATGCCGGCTTCGGCGGCGGCGTCAACCGCGGCGCCGCGACGGCGCTCGACCGAGGAGCCGATGTCATCCTCGTCCTCAACCCCGATGCCGTCATCTCCGCCGCCGCTGCGCGTGCTCTCCGCGACGCGGCCCGGGATTCGACCGGCCTCGTCGCCCCCGTGATCCGGCGTCCCGACGGGTCGCTGTGGTCTGAGGGGATCGACCTGTACTTGGACGACGGCACGATGGCGGGCATCCGTCACCGTGATCGTCACCGGGGTCGCCCCCGCATGACGTGGGTGTCCGGAGCGTGCTTTGCCCTGTCGCGTGCGCTGTGGGAGCGCATCGGCGGGTTCGACGAGGCCTATTTCCTCTACTGGGAGGACGTCGACCTCTCGCGCAGAGTCTGGGATGCCGGCGGGGATGTCCGCGTTCTGCCCGATGTCGAGGCGGTGCACGACGAAGGTGGAACGCACGAGGACAGCACGGCCGGGCGGGCGAAATCCGGGACGTACTACTACTACAACATCCGCAACCGACTGCTGTTCGCCAGGCTGCGTTTGGACCGCGCGACCGCCGAGCAGTGGCGTCGCACCGCGCTGCGCGCGGGCTGGCAGATCGTCCTCCAAGGCGGGCGCAAGCAGCTCGTCACGTCGGTGGCCCCGTGGCGCGAGCTGGCGAGGGGCCTTCGGGATGGACGGCGAGGCGTCTCCGGGCCCGCGCGGCGCTGACGTGGTCAGGCGTGACGGCGGATGACCTCGAAGATCGCTCCGGTCATCAGCTCTGAGGTGAACCGCTGTTCCACGCTTCGGCGACCGGCCTCGCTCATCGCCTGCGCGGCGGCGGGGTCATCGAGCAGCGTGAGCACGTTCGACGCGAGCGCGCCGGGGTCACCCGCAGGACTGAGCAGACCGGTTTCGCCGTCCGCGACGTAGTCGTCCATGCCCGGGGTCCGCGTGATCGCGACAGGGCGACCGGTCGCCATCGCCTCCAGAGACACCGTCATCCCTGAGACGTGCAGGTTCGGCCGGGTCGCGATGGCCATGACACTCGCCGATGCATAGAGCTCACGGAGTTCTCTGTGCGGAAGATGCCGGATCGTCTGGACTCCCTCCGGTGGCGCCAGTGTCGACGCCGTCTGCACGACGATCTCGGCGTCAGGCCGCGTGGCGTGCACGAGAGCGAGGGCTTCGAAGAGGGTCTCGGTGTCACGGTCACGGTCACCGCCGACACTCACCACGCGGGGTGTCCTCGGGTACGGCCGAGGGGCGAAGAAGGACTTGTCGATCCCGAACCTGACGTACTCGACCGGGATGCCCGGAAGCAGGCTGCGCAGTGGCTCGATCTGCGCGTCGCTGAGCACCCAGAGGGCATCGCATCGTGCGAGCATCGCCGGCATCCTGCCCAGATCGCGACCGCGAGCCGCCGCATCGGTCAGCCAGATCACCCCACTGACGTGACGGGTGTGCGGGTGGTTCGTCATCATGCGCAGCGCGGCGTTCTCGTCCCACGTGACCCCGATGGCGGTCTTGTCGGCCGGGCGCGAGAGGTGCAGGCGTGCTCGCGCGCGGTCGATGAGACGTGGCTCGGGCAGATCGATGCTGCGCACATCGGCCCCCGCCTGCAGTCCGTCCAAGCCGTAGGGCCAACGCCCCGGCACCTCGCCGGCTTCGTGTCTGCGCTGCCAGGTCGAGATCGACCGCTCAGCAGGGAAGCCGATGTCGATCAGTGTCCCGCGATCCTCCACCTGGCCCCCCGTCACTGTGAGCGAGCCTAGCGGGATGCCGGTCTGTCAAAATGGGCCTTCCGGCACAGCAGGGGGTTCGGCAGGATGAAGCTCGCTTCACGACGAGCCCGACTCTACGAGTCGGTGCGCACGGCCCATCTGGAGAGGGCCCGCGAACTCGCGCCCGCCGCCATCGTGTACCGCGTCCGCCGGTACGACTTCGACGAGTCGCTCGCGGAGGGACTCGAGATCGTGCACGCGACACCGATCCGCGCGGCATTGCTGTTGCGCCGGTCCCGGTTGGAAGCCCTCGAGATCAACGAGCCGCTCATGGCGTCGAGTCTTCCGGCATCGGCGTTGGCCGTCTTCGCCGTCACCTTCCTTCGTCGTGGCGATCGCCCGCGGATCGTCACATACGCCATCGGGAATACCGACCCCTTCGCCGCACCGTCGCCGTCGATCAAGCGCCGCGCGCGATGGATGGTCGAACGAGCGCTGGCGCGGTACGTCTGGAAGCACGTCGATGCGATCGCTTACGGCACCGAGGGCGCTCGGGATGTGTATCGGGCAGAACTGCCGCCGTCGCGCGCGATGCGTGAGGCACTCATCCCCGCGCTGCCCGCGCGCAGCGATCTGCCGCCGACCGATCGCGCGCAGCGAATCGCCTTCCTGGGGGCATTCGTCTCCCGTAAGGGGCTCCCTCTTCTTCTGCGCGCCTGGCCCCAGGTCGTTCACGAGCGCCCCGAAGCGACGCTCACACTCCTGGGCAAAGGAACGCTGATCGAGGATGTGCGCGTCTTCGCCGCGCAGCATCCGTCGGTCGAGCTTGTCGAAGACCCGCCGCGCAGCGAGATCCGCGACGTTCTCGTGAGGTCGCTGGTGCTCGTGCTCCCCTCGCAGCCGTCGCCGACCTGGCGGGAGCAAGTGGGCCTGCCTATCGTCGAGGCCCTCGAACAGGGATGCGCGATCGTCACCACGACAGAAACCGGTCTCGCGCCGTGGCTGGCCGCCCACGGTCATGCGGTCGTGCCCGGCGACGCCGATGCGGCCGGACTCGCCCGCGCTATCATCGAGCAGATCGACGCCGGGGACCGCTCGACATCGATCGTGGCGTCACTTCCGCCGAACGACGGTCGCCTCGAGGCGGACGCATGGATGTTCGCAGACGCCGACGAACCGGCGAGGGGAACCGGAACACATGCCTGAAAACTGGCGCGGCGCGTTGCGGCGTTTGAGTGGCGCCCAGAAGGGCCACGCGCGTGGAGCGCCCGCCTACTCGGTCTACGTCAACCGCAAGATCGGTCGCGTCCTCGCGGCCACGGCCTTCGTCTGGGGCTGGACGCCGAACGGTGTGACCGCGGTGAGCGCCCTCTTCACCTTCACCGGTATCGCGCTGCTCTGCCTCGTTCCCGTGTCGATCTGGCTCGGTGTCGTCGTCGCGCTCCTGCTGGCGCTCGGCTACGCCTGGGATTCGGCGGACGGACAGCTGGCACGGCTTCGCGGCGGTGGCAGCGTCGCCGGCGAGTGGCTGGATCACTTCGTCGACGCCCTGAAGATCGCCAGCCTCCACCTGGCGGTCGCGATCGGCTTGTTCCGCTTCACGGACATCGACCCCGTGTGGCTCCTGATCCCGCTCGGGTTCAGCGTCGTCGCCGTCGTGACCTTCTTCGGGATGCTGCTCAACGATCTGCTCAAGGGCAAGAACGACGTCGCGTCGACGCATGCTCGTGGCGGGGGCACCGCCCTGCGGTCTCTGCTGCTGGTGCCGACCGACTACGGGTTGCTGTGCCTCGTCTTCGTTCTGTGGGGCGCGCCGGTCGTCTTCCTCATTGTCTACGGCATCGTGGGGCTGCTGTGCGCAGGGTTCCTGGCGCTGGCCGCGGCGAAGTGGTTCCGCGAGATGCGCGCCATCGACGCCGCGAAGGTCACGGGACCTTCGTGAGCGCGGCCATGCGCGTCGCGATGTCGGCGCGGTAGCGACCGGGCGAGAACCGCTCGCCGGCCGACGCCGCCTCGATCTCGAGGGCGGGCTGCAGCTCTTGCCACCGCTCGACGGCGTCGATGATGGCGGCGGCGAGCGCCGGTGCATCGTCCGGAGTGAACCGCAGAGCCGTCGGGATGCCTGCTGTCGCTTCGCGCAACCCGCTCGTGTCGCTCACCAGCACGACGCGTGCCGCGAGCACGCCTTCGACCGCAGTGTTTCCGAACGGCTCGTCCAGGCGGGAGGGGATCACGACGATGTCGGCCGCATCGACATCCGCCCATACCTGCGGTCGGAAGCCGAGCAGCCGTACTCGCCCATCCAGGCCCAGCTCGGAGATACGCGCGCGCAGACGCTCGTCGAACCACTCGTAGCCGGTGTAGACGTCGCCGACCAGATCGAGCTCGAGCGGTCCCAGGCGGTCTGGCAGCAGGGCCAGGGCCTCGACGATGAGGTCGGGCCCTTTTCGAGGCGAGAGGCGCCCGATGTAGACGAGGCGGACGGGGTCGGCGAGCGTCGGGCGAGCGGGCGTTCGGGTCGCGGGCCCTGCCACGCCGTTGTAGATGACGTTCGCGCGGTCGGCCAGGCGCGGGAACACGCTGCGCAGCACGCCGAGGCTGAACTCGCTGTTGACGACGATGTCCTGTGCGAACAGTGCGGGCGCGTAGATCCCCGCCTTCACGACGCGTGACGCGGCCTGTTCTCCTTCGTGCAGGTGCACCAGGGCGGGGACGTGGCGCGATGCCGCCGCGAGCGGCCACAGAGGCAGGGTGACGGTGCTCACGTAGACGGCATCGGGGCGATGCCGACGCAGCAGTCGCCGGGCGCTGCGGAAGCCGCGGATCGCCGAGCCGACGAGGACGCCCCAGTTGCGTGGCCGCAGGAGGGACTTTCGCAGGACGAGCCCGGGAGCCACGACGACGGTTGCCCCCGCCTCTTCGAGGGTTGCCACCAGCGGGCCGGAATCATGGAGGACGACCACGACATGCGCGCCGGAGTCCAGCATGCCGATGACGCTTTCGACCATGACGCGGTCCGAGCCGTAAAGCTCCGCGCCGGGATGGACGACCAGGTAGCGCGGGCGTCCGCGCGGACGAAGACGCATCGCTCACCCCCTGCTCGCGACGTCAGACTCCGCAATCGTAGCCTCCGGGCGGCGACGGCTTCGCGGCCGAGTCACAGCGCGACGGCAGCGCCTTGGACCGACGGGCGGCTAATATCAGGGCTCGCGGCACCGATGATGGGCGTGCGACCCCGACGGTGCGCAGGGGGAGGGGCACATGTCCGACGAAGAGCAGGCCGCCACGCGCGGACCGGCCGACGTGTCATCTCGACGCCGGACGATCACCTGGGTCGCCGTGGCCGTGGGGGTCGTTCTGATCGTCGGGATCGTGATCGCCGTCGCGCTCATGCCCCGCGATTCGACAGCCGGCCCATCCCCGAGCGGCTCCGGCTCGCCGAGTGAATCGACGTCGGCTTCGCCCTCGGCATCCGTCACCCCGGGGTCGACCCCCGCACCGTCGGCCTCACAACCCGGCGGGAACGACGCCGATCCGTTCCCCGAACTGGCCCCGGTGGGGCCGACCGAGCAGGGCGACGCGGAGGGCATCTCCGCGTCGCTCGTGCGCTTCGAGAGCGTGACCGGCGAGGTCGTCGGCCCGGGCGACGTCGTCGCCGCAGCGGTGCGGGTGACGGTCGACATCACAAACAGGGGCAACCAGCCGCTGGATTTGAACCTCGTGGTGATGAACGCCTACATGGGCCCCGAGCGTGACCCGGCAGAGACCTATGAGCAACCCGGCGGCCTGCCGGTGAGCGGCTCGCTCGCGCCGGGTGACACGGCTACGGGCGTCTACCTCTTCCGCATCCCCGAGGACCGTCGCGATGACGTGACCTTCGTTCTGGACTACTACGCCGGTCAGCCTGCCATCACGTTCCGGGGTCCGATCCCATAGCAGAGGCTCTGACGGTTTGTCGAGAGTCTTGTGTCGCGCGATGTGCCCCCCCTACAGTGCCAACGTACTGGGGAAGAGCTCGTTTATCGCTGGGGTGAACGGGCAGGGGAATAAGGCCTGTCGTTGTCGACCGGTCTGCACTGCTCGCTTCAGCGAGCTGATGGGGAACAAGCCGTGGTTTTCACACCGGGCAGTATTCGAGTACCCGCGCCGCGCCGTCACGGTCACCCGTGGATGACGTCGGCGGTCGCGTTCGCAGCGACGGCCACCATGGTCGTCGGCGTATTGACGCTGACGACGGCGCCCGCGTCCGCAGACACGAACCCGCCCGAGGGGGTACCTGAGACGGTGACGTCGGTTCCGTTGCCGACGGCGCAGATCAACGGTGTCGCCTACGCACAGGCGATCGTTGGCGACAAGGTGTGGGTCGGCGGTGAGTTCACCAATGCCCGCCCGGCGGGTGCCGCGCGCAACGTGAACACGAGCCCGCGCGCGAACCTCATGGCCTACACCGTGAGCACGGGCGTCATGACCTCGTGGAATCCGGGTGCCAACGGCGGCATCCGAGCCATCGTGGCCTCGCCCGATGGGTCGCGCATCTACGTGGGCGGATCGTTCACGACGATCGCGGGCGCGAACCGCAACCGGATCGCCGCGTTCAGCAGCGCGACGGGCGCACTGCTGCCCTGGAACCCCGGCGCGAACCAAGTCGTGACCGACATCGCGACGGCGGGCAACACCGTCTGGCTGTCCGGCAATTTCACGAACGTGGCCGGAGGTTCGCGCTTGCGCGTCGCCGCCGTCAACGCCGACACCGCGGCGCTGCTCCCGTTCTCCGCCCGGCCCGTCGGCGGCAACGGCGTGCGTGCGATCGAGGTCAATTCGGATGGCTCGAAAGTCGTCATCGGCGGCTCCTTCGAATCCACCAATGGATCCACGAACCCGGGCCGCGGTCTGGCCGCGCTCAACGCCGTCGACGGCACGTCGATCGAGTGGAAGGTCAACAGCACGATCCGCAACGGCGGTCAGAACGCCGCGATCTACTCGCTCGCCTCTGACGGCGACAGCGTCTACGGCACGGGCTATGACTACTACGGCACCGAGGAAGACGGATTCGAGGGTGTCTTCCGCGCGAGCTGGACGGACGGCTCGATCGATTGGCTCCAGGACTGTCACGGAGACAGCTACGGCGTCGCGGTCGGTCACGGTGTGGTCTACAACGCCACGCATGCTCACTACTGCGGCAACATCGGCGGGTTCCCGCAGGCCGCGCCCAAGTGGACCTTCAACCACTCGCTGGCCTTCTCGAAGGATTACCTCGGCAACACCTTCGGTTCGGATCCGCACGGCTATCGCTCGTTCGTCGGGCAGCCCGCCGCAACCATGCTCCATTGGTACCCGACCTGGCAGGTCGGCGACTACACGGGCAAGCAGCAGGCCGGGTGGGATGTCGAAGCCAACGACGACTACGTCGTCTATGGCGGTGAGTTCCTGCGGGTGAACAACACCGCGCAGGAAGGACTCGTGCGTTTCGGAAAGACGTCAGCGGGAGCGGCCGCCGACGCGCCGCAGTTCACCGGCGCCGAGTGGCAGGTGAGCGCTCTTTCGCTCCGCAGGGGTGAGGTCCGCGTGTCATGGCCGGCGAACACCGACCGCGACAGCGAGACGTTGACCTACGAGCTCTTCCGTCAGGACAAGGGCGCGACGCCGATCTACTCGACCGAGCAGAAGTCGAACTTCTGGACCCGTCCCGACATGCGCTTCGTCGACACGCAGGTGGCGACGGGGGCGACCTACCAGTACCGGGTGCGCGCGACGGATGCGGAGGGCAACACCGCGACCAGCGCGTGGGGCTCGATCACCGCGTCCGACACCGCGGCCTCGGACTATGCGCTCGCCGTTCTCGATGACGGAGCGCGCCACTATTGGCCGCTCGGCGAGAACAGCGGCACCAACGCCATCAACTGGTCCGACGGTGCCGACCTGACGGTCAACACCGCGGTACGCGGTGTCTCGGGTCAGAACCTCGCGACCTCGAGCAAGGCCACCAGGTTCAGCGGTGCGGATGCATCGTATGCGGCGATGAAGGCCACCGAGCCGGGTTCTGACGTGTTGTCGATCGAGGCCTGGTTCAAGACCTCTTCGACCGCGGGCGGCAAGATCGTCGGCTTCGGCAATGCGTCGTCGGGCGGATCAGGCAGTTACGACCGCCACGTGTACCTCGACGGGTCAGGCAAAGTCACGTTCGGGGTGCACCCCGGCGGTGTGCGCACCATCGAAAGCGCTGCGGGCTACAACGACGATCAGTGGCACCACGTCGTGGCGACGCTGGGCGCCGACGGGATGACGCTGTACCTCGATGGAAAGCGCGTGTCCAACCGCGCTGACGTGACGTCAGGGCAGGGGTTCACGGGCCTCTGGCGTATCGGAGGAGACAGCCTCGGTGGCTGGCCTAATGTCGGGTCCCAATACCTTGACGGAACCATCTCTGACGTCGCGATCTACCCCGCAGTCCTGACTCGTTCCCAAGTGGATGAGCACTGGACGAAGTCGGGTCGCGCGTCGACGACCCCGGCGGCGCCGAGCGACTCCTATGGCAAATCGGTGTTCGACCTGGACCCGACGCTGTACTGGCGATTGGGTGACAGCGCCGGCCCGGCAGCGGCCGACTCCGGCCCGGACGGCATTACGGGGACGTACTTCGGAAACGTCACACGGGGCGTCTCGGGCGCGCTCGAAGGCGTGGCAGACTCCGCGGTGACGACGAACCCGAATGGTTCGGACCAGACGGGGATCGTGAGCGACGCGTCGTTTGCCGACCCGACGACCTTCTCGATCGAAAGCTGGTTCAAGACCGACTCGACGACGGGCGGAAAGATCGTCGGGTTCGGCAACTCCCGAACAGGCACGAGCAGTGCGTACGACCGTCACGTGTACATGTCCGGCGATGGTCGCGTGAAGTTCGGCGTCTGGACGGGTGAAGCGCGCGTCATAGAGAGCGCCGCGGGCTTCAACGACAACCAGTGGCACCATGTCGTAGCGCAGATGTCGGCGGGCGGCATGCGGCTCTTCCTCGACGGGCGACTGGTCTCGAGCGATCCCAATACGAGCGCACAGGGTTACGCGGGGTACTGGCGCGTGGGTGGCGACAGCAGTTGGGAGGGCGACGTCTATTGGCGCGGCTCGGTCGACGAGGTGGCGATCTACCCCATCGCGCTCACGCCGCGACAGGTCGAGGAGCACTTCGATCTGGGCGACACCGGCGTCATCAACGCCAACCCTGAAGCCAACTTCTCCAGCATCGCCGATGCCCTCTCGGTCTCGTTCGATGCCTCGTCATCGCTCGATGCCGAGGGTCCGATCGCGTCGTACGCGTGGAACTTCGGCGACGGTTCCACCGGCTCCGGACAGACCGTGGCGCACACCTTCGGGCACAGCGGTTCATGGGATGTCACGCTGACCGTCACAGATGCCCGCGGGGCGACCGGGACCATCACGCGGACGGTTACCGTCGCCGGCCCCAACGTGCCGCCGGTGTCGTCCTTCACCACATCGGTCACCCACCTCGCGGCGGCATTCGACGCTTCGCAGAGCTCCGACGTCGACGGCACGATCACCGGGTACTCCTGGGCGTTCGGCGACGGCAGCAGCGGCACCGGACCGAATCCGTCACACGATTACTCCGCGCCCGGGACCTACACGGTGTCGCTGACGGTGTCCGACGACAGAGGGGGATCGAGCCTCTCGCAGCAGAGCATCACGACGACGGCGGCACCGGGAACCCCTGCCGACGCATACGGGGCCGCCGTGTACAGCCAGTCTCCGACGATCTACTGGCGGCTCGATGAGACCTCGGGCGCCACGGTCCGGGATTCCGGCACGCAGGACAACCCGGGGACCTTCTATGGTGACGTCGAGCGGGGGGTCGCGGGCGCGCTCGCCGCAGACAACGCGGCGGTGACGCTGCGTCCGGACGGCGATCAGCAGACCGGCGTCTCCAGTGCGCGACGCTTCTCGAACCCGACGACTTTCGCGATCGAGGCGTGGTTCAAGACCGACTCCACGGTCGGCGGCAAGCTCGTGAGCTTCGGCAGCGCGCAGACCGGCACGAGCTCGAACCATGACCGCAACCTCTACATGACCGGCGATGGCCGCGTGAAGTTCGGCACATGGGTCGGTGAGATCCGGTCGGTGGAGAGCGGAGCAGGACTCAACGACAACGCGTGGCACCAGGTGGTGGCACAGCTGTCCTCCGGAGGCATGCAGCTCTTCATCGACGGCGAACTCGTCGCCACCAACGACAACACGCAAGCCGAAGTCAACAGCGGCTACTGGCGCGTCGGCGGCGACACCCCGTGGGAGGGCGCGACGTACTGGCAGGGCTCGATCGACGAGGTCGCCATCTACCCTGCTCCTCTGTCTGCCCAGCGCGCAGCAGATCACTACGAACTGGGCAGGAACGGGTTCGTGAACCAGCACCCGACGGCGAGTTTCACGAGCGCCCCGACGGATCTCGTGGTCACGTTCGATGCCGGCGGTTCGAGCGATCTCGACGGCCCGATCGCCTCGTACGCGTGGGACTTCGGCGACGGGGGCACGGGCACGGGCGCGGTCATCACGCACTCGTACACCGCTGCCGGAACGTATCAGGTGACGCTCGTCGTCACGGATGGTCAGGGGATGACCGATGAGGTGACCGGTCAGGTGACCGTGCTCGCGCCGAACGTGCTCCCGACGGCCTCCTTCACGAGCACGGTCGACACCGCGCTGGGTGTCACGGTCGACGGCAGAGCCAGCTCCGACCCGGACGGCTCGATCGTGTCGTACGCGTGGGACTTCGGCGACGGCCAGACAGCAACGGGCGCGACTGCTTCGCACACCTATGCGAACGAGGGCGTCTACACCGTGACGTTGATCGTGACCGACGACCGTGGCGGCGCCGCGACGATCTCTGCGCAAGTGACCGTGGCCCTGCCGCCCAACCACGCACCGACCGCTGCGTTCACGTCGCGCGTGACGGGCCTCGACATCGCGGTGGACGCATCCACCAGCACGGATTCCGACGGATCCATCGAGGGGTTCGCGTGGGACTTCGGCGACGGAAGCACGGCCACGGGCGTCGAGGCCGCGCACTCCTACGCAGAGGCGGGAACCTATACCGTCACGCTGACGGTCACCGATGACGACGGTGCAGCGAACCAGACGAGCGAACAGGTGGTCGTCGTTGCTCCGCCGACCACGAACGTGATCGCCAGGGATGCCTTCGAGCGCACGACGGCCAACGGCTGGGGAACCGCGGAACAAGGGGGCGCGTGGAGCGTGTCGCCCCTCGCCGGTCGGTTCGCTGTCACCGGTGGCGCGGGCGTGATGACGCTGTCGAGTGCGGTCACCCACCAGGCCAATCTGGCGGCGGTCAGCAGTTCCAGCACGCGCCTTGCCACCACGTTCTCGGTCGACAAGATCGCCAACGCGCAGTACATCTCGTTCGTCGGCCGTCAGGTCGGTGCCGAGCAGTACCTCTTGCGGGTGCGCATCGCCGCTGACGGGTCGGTGATCCTGCACGTCATGCGTGGTGGCACCGCGATCGGCGCGGCATACTCCGTGCCGGGGCTGACGATCGCGCCGAACAACACGTACAACGTCGTGTTCGAGGTGAAGGGCACGTCGCCGACGGCGCTGGCAGGCAAGATCTGGAGCGCAGGAACGCCCGAGCCGTCCGGATGGCAGGTAACGCGGACGGACTCTGCCGCGGGGCTGCAGTCCCCCGGTTCGGTGGCGGTGTCGAGTTACGTCTCGGCTGCGGCCAACGCGTTCCCGGTGAAGGTCTCCTTCGCCGAGGTGACCATGACAGATCCGACCGTTGCGGTTCCGCAGAATGTGGTGCCGGTGGCGGGGTTCTCGTCGGTGGTGTCGGGGTTGTCGGTGTCGGTGGATGGTTCGTCGTCGTCGGATGTTGATGGTTCGGTGGTGTCGTATGCGTGGGACTTCGGTGATGGTGGGACGGCCAGTGGGGTGTCGGCGTCGCATTCGTATGCGGTGTCGGGGACGTACACGGTGTCGTTGACGGTGACTGATGATGCGGGTGCGACGGGGGTGCGGTCGGAGCAGGTGACGGTGACGGCGCCGCCGGTGGTGCCGGGTGTGTTGGCTGCGGATGGGTTCGAGCGTGC
>NZ_JBYHFN010000003.1:0-463824 GCF_057669785.1 Microbacterium sp. Y547 | reverse complement strand
AACGGCTACACCACGCATTGGGGCTTGACCTGCCGGGCCACGGACAGGGACACCGGCTCGTCCAGGCCGCTCAAGATGAAGCCGTCTTTACGATCTGTGGAGAACCCGTTCCCGGAGGCCCCGGGGAGGACCGGATGCGGCGCCCTCACCCCCTGAGCCCGCCGCATCCGAGTGACCCCGAGACTGCAACGGACCGCCGAGACTGAGGGGTTCCCCCACTGTCTCGGCCTGCCGATGCAGTCTCGCGGTCAGTGGGGACGGCACTCGACGCGACGGCGGGAGTCGAACCCGCAACACACCCAGGTATGAGCCGGTGTCCGGGACCACCCGGATCGCCGCGATGCCCCACGGTACCGACCCGATCCGGCTCGCCGACGGTATGTGTCGATACGTTTCGCCGTGCGTCGCCAGATGACGATCCCCCGGGGCGACGGTGATCAGCCTCGATCGCGACGGGTGGGCGGTGGCGGCGCCGTCAGGGCGCGCAGCATCCGCTCGACCGTTTCGCGCAGCTCGGCCCGCGCCGGCTCGACGAGATCGGTCGTGTACTCGACGCCGGTGGGGATCCAGCTGAGGCCGTACATCGTCTCGCGGAAGTCCGCGCCGCCGACGGGCCAGCGCGTGTGCGATTCGTCTTCGGCCTCAGCGCCCTGCCCCCACTGCCCGAAGTACTCGCGCATCTGCTCGAACGGAAGCTCCATGACGGCGTCGGCTTCGAGCGGCTGCCGCGCCCAGGACCGAGCGACGAGGATGAACTCCTCGATCTCTTCGGGGGTGAGCGGCGTGGGCTCGAACAGAACGCGCGTGTGTTCGACGGAGGTGAGCCGGTCGACGCGGAACGTGCGCCAATCATCCCGATCGAGGTCCCGGCACAGCAGATACCAGTGCCGATCGGCGGGCGCGAGCACGTGCGGATCGACGCGTCGTCGCGTCACCTCGCCCGAGGCCGCGGTGTAGGTGAAGCGCACGCGCTCGTGGTCGCGGCACGCGAGCGCGAGCTCGCCGAGCACGTCGCTCGACACCGCTGCACCGGCGTTGAGGCCCGCCGGCTGCACCGTCTCGGCGAGAGCATTGACCCGTCGGCGCAGGGGAGCGGGCAGTACCTGTTCGAGCTTCGCGAGCGCCGTGAGAGTCGTCTCCGGCCCGGACACGAGACGCTGCGACGCCGCGACCCGCAGTCCGATCGCCATGGCGACGGCCTCTTCGTCGGTGAGCAGAAGCGGCGGCACGGCGCTGCCGGCTTCGAGCCGATACCCCCCGGATGCACCGGGGGACGACTCGATGCGGTAGCCGAGGTCGCGCAGTCGTTCGACGTCCCGACGCACGGTGCGCTCGGTCACACCGAGCCGGGAGGCGAGTTCCGAACCCGGCCAGTGCCGGTGCGTCTGCAACATGTTGAGGAGCGAGAGCGCGCGCGTCGTCGTGTCGGACATGTCCCCACACTGCCCGACAATGCGGACGGATACTGACCGGGTAGGGGATTACCGTCGCGGCATGACGAACGAACCGATCATCGAAGCGCAGGGGCTCACCAAGCGCTTCACCGTGAAGAAACAGACAGTCGAGGCGGTCACCGACCTCACCTTCCGGGTCGCGCGGGGCGAGCTCGTCGCGTTCCTCGGCCCCAACGGCGCGGGCAAGTCGACGAGCTTGCGCATGCTGACGACCCTCATTCCTCCGACATCCGGCACGGCGCGCGTCGTCGGCTTCGACATCCTGCGTCGCCCGTCGGCGGTGCGCGCCCGCATCGGCTACGTGGGGCAGCTCACGAGCGGCAGCTTCTCGCAGCGCGTGCGCGACGAGCTGCTGAGCCAGGGCGCCTTCTACGGGATGTCGACGGCTGCATCGCGCGCCCGCGCCGACGAGCTCATCGAGTCGCTCGATCTGGCCCCATTCGCGACGCGTTCGGTGCAGCAGCTCTCGGGCGGACAGAAGCGCCGGCTCGATATCGCCCTCGGCCTCATGCACGCGCCGCCGCTGATCTTCCTCGACGAGCCGTCGACGGGCCTTGACCCGCAGAGCCGCGCGAACCTGTGGCAGCACATCCTCGACCTGCGCACCCAGCACGGCACGACCGTCTTCCTCACGACGCACTACCTCGAAGAGGCCGACCACTACGCCGAGCGGGTCATGGTGATGGACAAAGGGCGGATCGTCGCCGACGATACGGCGCAGCGGCTCAAGGCCAACCTCGCGGGTGACGCGCTGACCCTGGGCTTCGCGACGGAGGCGGATGCGGCGCGGGCCGTCGCCGTCGTGCAGGAGCTGACCGACCGGGAGGTGCGGCGCGAGGGTCCGGCATCCGTCGCGGTCACTGCACCTGACGGCGCCGCGCTGCTTCCCGCAGCCGTGCGGGTGCTGGACGCATCGGGCGTGCGGGTCGAGCGTGCGACGGGGGCCCCGCCGACCCTCGACGACGTCTTTCTGGCGCTCACGGGACGCACCCTGCGGGAAGCCGGCGAGGGCGAGCCCGTCGCCGCCACCGACCAGACCGAGACGACAGGAGCCCAGCGATGACCTCTACCGACACCGCCGCGCGCACGAACGCCGCGCGCGACACATGGAACGTGCTCACGCGCGAGCTCAAACCGGTGCTGCGCGACCCGTTCACCCTCATCTTCAGCCTCGTGCAACCGCTCGTCTTCCTCGGGCTGTTCGCCCCGCTGCTCGTCGGATCGTCAGGGCAGCCGGTCGGCGAGACCCTGCAGTGGTTCGTGCCCGGTGTCCTCGTCATGATCGTGCTGTTCGGCACCGGCGCGGTCGGGTCGAACCTGCAGTACGAGATGATGACGGGCTCTCACGAGCGCACGCTCGTCGCACCGCTGTCCCGCTCGTCGCTGCTCGTGGGGCGGGCGCTCAAGGAGGTCGCGCCGATCGTCGTGCAGGCCATCATCATCGTGCTCATCGCGTGGCCGTTCGGGTTCCGCATCGACGTGCCGGGCCTCGTGATCGGGCTCGCGCTGCTGGCTGTCTTCGGCGTCGGGCTCGGGTCGCTGTCCTATGCCCTCGCGCTCAAGACGAAGGACCGCGAGTGGCTGTTCTGGGGAGTGCAGCAGACGCTGATCTTTCCGCTGCTGATCCTCTCGGGCATGCTGCTTCCGCTCGACGAGGGCCCCGGATGGATGCGGGCCGTCGCGACGGTGAATCCCGTCAACTGGGTCGTGCAGGCAGAGCGGGCGCTGTTCGCCGGCGAGCTGGCCTCGCTCACGGTCGTTTGGGGCTGGGTCGCGGCGGTCGCCCTTGCGGCCGTCGGGTTGTGGGTCGGCATCCGGGCCATGCGCAGGTCGAGCTGATCGGATCCCTTCGAACGACGAGTTCGGCGATGTGCACGAACGGATGTGGTGCGGGTCGGTGTCGTCGTGCGACACGCGTCGCACGACGATCATCCATCGTGCGCGCGGCGCGCCGAGAGTGGCGAAAACGGGGTCGCTCGCCCCACTAGGCTCGGACAATGACGACGGCGAGGCGGAGAGACATCCCCGCTGTCGTCACGGCCATGACACTCGGGGCGCTCGCCGCCGTTGCTCTGGGTGTGAGTCCCGCTGCGGCCGTCGAGCTCGCCTCGAACGCCGATGTCGCGCCGGCTGCTGCTCGCGCCGACCGCGACGCCGTTATGGCATGGCTTGCTCGCGTGCTGCTCGTGCTCGCACTGGCCTGGCTGATCATCGGCACGCTCGCGGCGCAGACGCGACTCGTCCGCCGCCCGGGCGCGGCCGCCGCGCGCGTGACCTGGCTCGCCTCGACGAGGCCCTGGCGTGCGCGCGAGTCCACTCTGGGCATGCTGACCCTCGACCGGGTCCTGCTCGTGGTCGTACCGGCGGGGCTCCTCATCGCGACCCGTGCCGTCCAGACGTCGTTCCTGTCGTGGACGTATCTCGCGGTCGACATCGGCGCGTGGATCGTCTTCGCCGCCATCGCGCGCGTGCTCGTCGGTCCCGGACGCTCGCCCTACCCCCTCATGGCCGCTGTCGGCGGAGTGATCGTACTGCGCTGCGTGCTCTCGCTCGCGGTCGTGTCCGTCACCGGTCCCGGCGGCTACTGGTCGACCCTGTGGGACGTGCCGGTCCTGCGCCTGACCTACATCGTCCTCGCCGGCGGGCTGCTGCTGTGGGTGTTCGTCGCGGCCGTCTGGGCGTTGGCAGCGCAGTTCGGAACGCGTCGAGCGAGCGGCATCGTGCTCGCCGCGGCCGGCGGAGCACTGGTTGTTCCGGCCACCGCGCTCGGCTTCGTCGGCCTGGATCGGGCGCTGGAGCTCTGGCACGACGAACTCGGCTTCCTGCCGCCCGGGCTCGGGCTCACCTCATACGTCGAGCTGCCGGGTGAAGCCGCCTGGGTGGTCGCCGGTTCGGGCGCTGTGCTGTGCACGGTCGGACTCGTGCTTGCGCTGTCGCGTGCCCGCGAGGCATCCATCGGTCGCTGACCGACCCGTTCGGCCGAGCGTCAGAACGCGCGGTCGCGCGTTGAGACGATCTCTTTGCCGAGTGGCATGAGCGAGATGGGCACCATCTTGAAGTCGGCGATCGCCATCGGGATGCCGATGATCGTGAGGCACAGGGCGATGCCCGAGGCGATGTGGATGAGGGCGAGCCACCATCCCGCGAAGAGCACCCAGATGACGTTGCCGAGGAACGATCCGACGCCGGCCGTCGGCCGCGCGACGATGGTGCGGCCGAACGGCCAGAAGACGTAGTTCGCGGTGCGGAACGAGGCGATCGCCCACGGGATCGTGATGATCGGGATGCAGAGCAGGATGCCGGCGAGCACGTAGGCGGTCGCGAGCCAGAAGCCCGCGAAGATCAGCCAGATGATGTTCAGGAGGATGCGCACGATGCCCATTCTGCTGTGTCGGGCTGTGAGCCGCGCCCCCCTGAGTTCGTTTGCCTCAGGATGCTGCCCTGGCGCGCTGCGGTCGCCGGTTGAGGCAAGTGAACGGTCGGGCCGCCGGTTCACTTGCCCCGATCTGCGGCGGTTCGGGGTCAGGGGCAGCAAAGTGGGGCAAACGAACTGAGGGGCAGGGCAGGGGCAAGACAGGACAGGGCAGGGGCAGGGCAGGCGTGCGTGCGCGCGGGGGCATGGTGTCGGCCGGGGCGCTTAGGCTTAGCGGGCAATGTCTGAGCCCCTGCAGCCCCTCATCGCCGGCGACGATCGCGGATCCGCGACGCCCGGCGTCCGTCCCGACGAAGACCTCCTCGCCGGCCTCAACCCGCAGCAGCGCGAAGCGGTCATCTACCGCGGACCCGCGTTGCTCATCGTCGCGGGCGCCGGCTCCGGCAAGACGAGCGTGCTCACGCGACGCATCGCGTCGCTCCTGCGCAGTCGCGAGGCGTGGCCCAGCCAGATCCTCGCGATCACGTTCACCAACAAGGCCGCCGGCGAGATGCGCGAGCGCGTCGGGCAGCTCATCGGCGACCGCGCACAGGGCATGTGGATCTCGACGTTCCACTCAGCGTGCGTGCGCATCCTGCGCCGAGAGGCCGAGCAGTTCGGCTTCACGAAGGCGTTCACGATCTACGACTCGGGCGATTCGCGCGCCCTCATCAAACGGCTCGTCAAAGAGCACGAAGCGGATGCCTTCGGCCTGACCCCGGCAGCCGTGCAGAGTCGCATCTCGAAGCTCAAGAACGAGCTGGCCGACGCCGAGTCCTACGCGCGCTCGGCGAACCTCAGCGACCCCGCCGAGCGGATCTTCGTCGAGCTCTTCGCGGACTACCAGCGCGCGCTGCAGCGGGCCAACGCGTTCGACTTCGACGATCTCATCGGCCAGGTCGTCTACCTCTTCCGGGCGTTCCCGCACGTCGCCGACGTCTACCGCCGCCGCTTCCGGCACATCCTCGTCGACGAGTACCAGGACACCAACCACGCGCAGTACTCGCTCATCCACGAGCTGACCCGGCCGCCGGGCGCCTCGTCGAGCTCAGGGTCCGGGTTCGAGGGGTCGAGCGGCATGATGATCTTCGAGCCGTCGGCAGGCGCCGGAGCCGCGGGCGGCGACGACGAAGCGGCGTCGCTCACCGTCGTCGGTGACTCCGACCAGTCGATCTACGCCTTCCGCGGGGCTGACATCCGCAACATCAGCGAGTTCGAGCGCGACTTCCCCGGGGCGAAGGTCGTGCTCCTCGAGCAGAACTACCGGTCGACGCAGAACATCCTGAGCGCGGCGAACGCCGTCATCGGCAACAACTTCGACCGCAAAGACAAGAAGCTGTGGACCGATGTCGGCGCGGGTGAGCCGATCATCGGGTTCACCGGGTACTCGCAGCACGACGAGGCCCAGTTCGTCGCCGACGAGGTCGAGGCGCTGCACCGCGCTGGCTTGGACTACTCGCAGATGGCGGTGTTCTACCGCACGAACTCGCAGTCCCGCGCGCTCGAAGAGATCCTCATCCGCTCGGCCGTCCCGTACAAGATCATGGGCGGCACGAAGTTCTACGATCGCGCCGAGATCAAGGACGCGCTGGCGTATCTCGTGGCGGTGGCGAACCCCGCCGACGAGATGTCGGTGCGTCGCATCCTGAACCGTCCGCGTCGAGGGATCGGCGATGTCACCGAGACGACCATCGCGCGGTACGCCGCAGACGAGGGCATCACGTTCCGCGATGCGCTCGCGAACGCCTCGGCGCTCGGTGTCGGGCCCAAGATCCAGGCCGCGATCACGCAGCTCGATGCCGTACTGGCCGAGGCGACCGAGATCATGCTCCCGCGAAGCGGCGAACTCGCCCCGCCCACGGCGGTCGCCGAGGGGCTGCAGCTGCTGCTCAACAAGAGCGGCTACCAGGATGCCCTGCGCGCGAGCCGCGACCCGCAAGACGAAGCCCGCCTCGAGAACCTCGACGAGCTCGTCGCCGTTGCCCGCGAGTTCGCTCGCAACAATCCCGAGGGCACCGTCATCGATTTCCTCTCCGAAGTCGCGCTCGTCTCGGACGCGGACGATCTCGAGGATGCCTCGGGGTCGGTGTCGCTCATGACACTGCACACCGCGAAGGGTCTCGAATACGACGCCGTGTTCATCACGGGTGTCGAAGAAGACCTGATCCCGCACCGCATCTCGGCGGGCGAGCCGGGCGGTCCCCAGGAGGAGCGTCGCCTCTTCTACGTCGGGGTGACGCGGGCACGGAAGCGTCTCTACCTGTCGCTCGCGATGACCCGCGCGCAGTTCGGCGAGGTCACCGTCGCGATGCCGAGCAGGTTCCTGCAGGAGATCCCCGCCGACCTCGTGCAGTGGCGCCAGTCCCCGGGAGACGTCAATTCGCGCGGCGGCACGCGCACGCGTGCGCTCAACGGCCGGGCCCCGGCCGGCTCGAAACGCTACGGCGATGACCTCGTGCCGCTGCCGCGTCGCGACACTCCCGCGCGCGACGGTGAGTCGATCAAGCGGTTCGCGAACCGCATCCCGGCCAAAGTGCGCGACAACGGCGACATGCAGCTCGCTCCGGGTGACCGCATCCGTCACGAGGACTTCGGTGAAGGCAAGGTCGATCTCGTGACGGGCGAGGGCGCCAAGCGCGTCGCGCACGTGCGGTTCGACTCGGCGGGCGCGAAGAAGCTGCTCATCAAGATCGCGCCGATCGAGAAGCTCTAGCCGCGCGGTCTCGGTGGGCGCCGCGGGCTAGGCTCGACCCATGGCCCTCTTCTCGCGCCGCCCGAAGCGCCAGCCCGACGGATCCGAGGCGACCCCTGAGGTCGAGACGTCCGAAACGACTCCCGAGGACGCAGCCGACGGCAATGACGCCGCGGCATCCGTCGGCATCTCGGTGTCGGCGTTCCGCGGACTCGGCACCCCTGAACCCGCCCCCGCCCCGGCCACGCCGCGTCCGACCGGGGTCGACGCCGACGCCGCGACGCAGCGCCCCGTCGAGACGATTCCGGGTCTGCGCGACAATGTGCTGCTGCGTGAGAGCCTCGCGAGCCTGCCCGAGAACCCGACGCCCGAGCAGGTCCTCGCTCTCGCCCGGCAAGTGCTGCAGGGGCACCTCTTCCTGCGGGTCAAGGGTGACGCCCGCGAACTCATCGCCGAGGGCAAAGAGCTGCCGATGGCGATCGCCACCGCCGGTGACCGCCAGTACGTGATCGCGTATTCGAGCGGCGCGGGCCTCGCCGCGAGCGTGCGCGCCGACGGCGACGCCGACACATCGGCCATGGGACAGCCGACGATGGCCGTGCTGCGTCACGTGCTCGCCAGCCAGACGGCCGGGCTCGTGATCGATCCCGCGTCGGCGCCCGCCCGCATCGTGCTGCAGCGCCCGCTCATCGAGCGCATGCTCGCCGCCGTCGACGAGAAGCTCGCGATCAAGACCCTGCTCGCCGAGGAACGCACCGATGCGACCCCCGCAGCCGTCGCCGAGGCGATGACACAGGCGCCGATGTGGGTCGCGGTCAACCGCTCCGAAGACGGTGCTCCGGTCGGCATCGCCGAGGGCCGTGCGCCCGACGGAACGCGCTACGTCGAGGTCTACTCGCACCCGCTCGAGGTGGTCGCGACGGGCCGTGGTGACCAGGCAGCGCCGCTCACCGCCCCGCAGCTGGCAGCAATGCTCGTCGCCGAGGAAGGACTCGCCGGCGTGATCGTCGACCCCCGCGGGCCCTGGATTCGCCTGTCGCGCAGCGAACTGGCGCCCGTCCTCGCGCTCGCTCCGTAGGCATCGCGCGCGCGTTCGCGCAAACCAGGTGACGGATGCCGCGCTGCGGCCTATCGTCGAGGCATGGCGTCCGAACGCATCGCACTCACGATCCCCGGCCCTGACGGCGACCATGAAGTAGGGCTGTCGAGTCCCAACCGCGTGCTGTGGCCGGACCTCGGCATCACGAAGCACGAGCTCGTCGACTACCTCCTCGCGGTCGCGGTGCCGTTCCTGTCGACGAACGGCGATCGGCCTGTCTCGCTCGAGCGCTTTCCCGACGGCGTCGACGGCGAGCGGTTCTATTCGAAGAACCCACCCCAGGGGGCGCCCGACTTCGTGCACACCGTGACCGTCACCTACAACAGCGGCCGGCGGCATCCGCAGATCGTGCTCACCGAGCCGGCCGCGATGGTGTGGGCGGCCCAGATGAACACCGTCGTCTTCCACCCGTGGGCCTCGCTCGCCTCGAACCCTGACAACCCCGTCGAGCTGCGCATCGATCTCGATCCGCAGCCGGGCACAGACTTCTCCGACGCTGCGGCCGTGGCACCCGCCCTGCGCGACGTGCTCGCCGAGGCAGGACTCGAGGCGTGGATCAAGACGAGCGGCAACCGCGGCCTGCACGTCTTCTGCCCCATCGAGCCGGAGTGGGAGTTCCTCGATGTGCGGCACGCCGTGATCGCGGCGGGACGCGAACTCGAGCGACGCATGCCGGAGCGCGTGACGACGAACTGGTGGAAGGAGGAGCGCGGTCGGCGCATCTTCCTCGACTTCAACCAGGCCAATCGCGACCGCACGATGGCCGGTGCCTACAGCCCGCGCGCGCTCCCGGGTGCGACCGTGTCGGCCCCGCTCGCGTGGGACGAACTGGCCGATGTCGACCCTGCGGCGTTCACCGTGCGCTCGATGCCGCAGCGACTGGCCGACGGGGGAGACCCGTGGGCGGAGATGCAGAAGAACCCCGGGCGCATCGATACGCTGCTGCAGTGGTGGGAGCGCGACCTCGCGTCGGGGCTCGGCGAGCTGCCCTTCCCGCCCGAGTTCCCCAAGATGCCGGGCGAACCGCCGCGCGTGCAGCCGAGCCGGGCGAAGAAGACCGACTGACCACGCGCGGCTTCAGTCCAGGACCTCGCCGAGGTCGTACGCCGAGACGAGCTCGAGCTGGTCGAAGGTGCACGAGCGGGCCTCGCGGTCGGGGCGCCACCGCTGGAACTGCACGGTGTGCCGGAACCGCTGGCCTTCGAGCTGGTCGTAGCGCACTTCGAGCACCCGTTCGGGGCGCAGCCGGACGAACGAGACATCCTTGGCGGCCGAGAAGCGCGACCGATCGGTCTCGCCCTTGACGGTCGCACCCTCTTTGTCGCGCTCGACGTAGGGCGCGAGTTCGTCGATGAGTTCGAGGCGCCGTGCGTTGCTCCACGCGGCCACCCCGCCGACCGAGACGAGCATGCCGCCATCGGTATACAGTCCGACGAGCAGGGATCCCACGCCCGCGCCCGACTTGTGGATGCGGTAGCCGAGCGCGACGACGTCGGCCGTGCGGGAGTGCTTGATCTTGAACATCGCGCGCTTGTTCGGTGCGTAGGGCTGTGCGAGCGGTTTCGCGACGACGCCGTCGAGCCCGGCACCCTCGAACTCGGCGAGCCAGCGCTCGGCGAGGTCGCGGTCGCGGGTCGCGCGGGTGACGTGCACGGGGTGCGGCACGCCACCCAGCAGGCTCTCGAGCTCGGAACGGCGCGTGGAGAACGGCTCGGGCTGCAGGTCGCGATCGCCGCGGGCGAGCAGATCGAACCCGATGAACATGGCCGGGGTCTGAGCGGCGAGCATCGTGACGCGCGATTCGGCGGGGTGGATGCGCTGCGAGAGGGCTTCCCAATCCAGTCGCTGCGCGCCCGCCGCGCCGGTCGGCACCACGATCTCACCGTCGATGAGGCAGGGCTCGGGGAGCAGCCTCTGGAACGCGTCGACCAGCTCGGGGAAGTAGCGGGTGAGGGGCTTCGCCCCGCGCGAGCCGATCTCGACGTCGGTGCCGTCCCACGCCACGAGGGCGCGGAAGCCGTCCCACTTCGGTTCGAAGCTCAGCCCGCCCGGTGTCTTGCCCGGGTCGGGGACTGCCGGCACGGACTTCGCGAGCATGGGCGCGGGAATGTCGTACGGCATGCCCCCATCCTGCGACCCCTGACCGCGAGAGGGCAACGGCCCGGTTTCGTCTCCCGGAGTTCAGTCGAGGTGCGGCGCGAGCCGGCGGGCGAGTTCGGCAGAGGGCATTCGGCGAGGGAAGACCGCCACCACGACGTCGTCGCCGGCGGGCTCGGTGGGACCGGGGTGCACCCCGAACCGGCGCATCGCATCGTCGAGGGCGCGCCGCAGCACCGCGACGGGCACCCGTTTGGGGCCGCGCAGCAACTGGCGCAGCACGTGATTGTGGACGGCCGTCACGAGTGCCGAGAAGCCGACGGCATCGAGCGGATCGAGCCCCGGCAGGGCGTGGCGGAGGTACTCGTCGAAGAGCCGCTCATAACGGAAGACCGTGACGATCTCGCGGTCGCGCAGGGCGGGCACTCCGCGCACGATCGCGTAGCGGCGCCGCGCGAGCTCGGGGTCGGAGGCGAAGTGCGTGAAGACGCGGACGGATGCCTCGCACACGGCCAGCCACGGATTGTCGTGCGGCTGCGCCAGGTCGTCGCGCAGCTCGTCGAGCAGTAGCTCGTGATCGGCGAAGACAACGTCATCCTTGCCGCCGAACTGGCGGAAGAAGGTCGAGCGGGACACTCCCGCGGCCTTGGCGATCTGCTCGACCGACGTCTGATCGAAGCCCTGCGCGGCGAACAGCTCGAGCGCCGCAGCGACGACGGCGGCGCGCGAGGCGACGGGGGTGGCAAGAGGGTCGGACATCTCGCAGCGAGCCTAACGGTCTGCGGGTCGCCGGTCGCGGTGTCAAGCCCGTCGACCGGACGAGCCTCGTGCAGTTCACTGAGGTGATGACCCCCTTGTGGAAGCATGACCGCACGGTGCCGTCAGGCACTGCTTTCGATGCCGGCACGCGCCACGATGTCGTCGTGGTCGGTGCCGGCATCACGGGCTTGAGCACAGCGCTCCTGCTCGCCCGCGACGGACGGGACGTCGCCGTCGTCGAGGCGGGCGGTGTCGGCGAGCTCGCGACAGGCGGCAACACGGGCAAGGCGTCGCTCCTGCAGGGCAGCGTGCTCTCGACGCTGCGGCGCCATCACCCCGCCTCGCTCGTGCGCGCTTATGTCGACGCCAACCGTGCCGGTGCCGAGTGGCTCACGGACTTCGCCGCGGAAGCGGGCGTGCCCTTCTCGCGACGGACCGCCTACTCGTACGCGCAGACGCAGGACGGCGTCGACACCGTCGCGGCGGAGGCCGCTGCCGCCGCCGAAGCAGGGCTGGCCGTTCGCCGCATCGCGGGAGACGGCGTGGACTGGGGGTTCCCCCTCGTCGATGCCGTCGCGCTCGACGACCAGGTGGCCATCGATCCGCAGTCCGTCGTGATCGCGCTCGCCGAGGCGTTCGTCGCCGCGGGCGGCGCGTTGTACCTCGGCACCCGGGTGCGGCACGCACGCGTCGTGCCCGAAGCGATCGTCGAGACCGCTCAGGGCACCCTGCGGGCCGGTCACGTCGTCCTCGCGACCGGCACGCCGATCGTCGACCGCGGCCTCTACTTCGCCAAAGTGCAGGGCATGCGCTCGTACTGCGTCGCCTTCGAGACGGATGCCGCCCTGCCTGACGGGCTGTTCCTCTCGGTCGACGGCCCTACCCGGTCGGTGCGGTCGGTGACCGACGCCGACGGCCCGGCCGGCCGGGCGCAACTCGTGGTCGGCGGCAACGGGCACGTCGTGGGCCGCGGCGGCGACGAGCAGGAGCGCATCGATGACCTCATCGCCTGGACGCAGCGGCATTTTCCCGGCGCCCGGCCGGTCGACGCGTGGTCGGCTCAGGACTACGAATCGCACAATCTCGTTCCCTTCGTCGGTGCGATGCCGCGCAGTCTCGGGCGGATCCGTTTCGCGACGGGGTATGCGAAGTGGGGACTCACGAACGCTCCGGCGGCTGCGTTGCGGATCGCCGCCGAAGTGCGACGCACGCCGTGGCGTGAACGCCCCGAGTGGATGAACACGATCGCGCGCCGGATCACGGTGCCCGCCGACCTCGCCCGCGGCGGCGTCGAGAACGTGAAGGTCGGATGGGAGGCCGCATCCGGATGGATCGATGCGCAGCGCACGCCCGTTCCCGTGCCACGCCCGGCCGAGGGCGAAGGCGTCATCGCGCACCGCGGTGCCAAGCCCGTCGGCGTGTCGACGGTCGACGGCGTCACACGTGCTGTCAGCGCCGTCTGTTCTCACCTCGGCGGGGTCGTGTCGTGGAACGACGCCGAATGCACGTGGGACTGCCCGCTTCACGCATCGCGTTTCGCCCCTGACGGCACGCGTCTCGAAGGACCCGCGGTGCGCGATCTCGAGCGCCTTCCGCGCACGCCGTCCGAAGCGGCCGGGTCCGAGGTCTCTGCCGCGCAGTAGTACGCTGAGTCGGTCGATCTCTCTCGACTTTGAGCCGCTTCTTCTGCGGCCCCCACCCATTCGCCACCTGCGAAGGAATGCACTGTGGATCTATACGAGTACCAGGCACGAGACCTTTTCGAGAAGTATGAGGTGCCGGTTCTCGCCGGCATCGTCGCGGACACGCCCGAGGAGGTGCGCGCAGCGGCCGAGAAGATCGGCGGCGTCGTCGTCGTGAAGGCGCAGGTCAAGACCGGAGGCCGCGGCAAGGCCGGCGGCGTCAAGGTCGCCAAGACCCCCGACGAGGCGTTCGAGGCAGCGCAGGCCATCCTCGGCCTCGACATCAAGGGCCACGTCGTCAAGCGCGTCATGGTCGCCCAGGGCGCACGCATCGACAAGGAGTACTACTTCTCGGTGCTGCTGGACCGGGCCAACCGCTCCTACCTGTCGCTCGCGAGCGTCGAGGGCGGCATGGAGATCGAAGAGCTCGCCGTGGAACGCCCCGAAGCGCTCGCGCGCATCGCGGTCGACCCGCAGCAGGGCATCGACAAGTCCAAGGCCGTCGAGATCGCCGAGGCGGCGGGCTTCGCCCCCGAGCTCGTCGACAAGGTCAGCGACGTCTTCGTCAAGCTCTACAACGTCTACACGGGCGAGGACGCGACCCTCGTCGAGGTCAACCCGCTCATCCTCTCGGAAGAGGGCGACATCATCGCGCTCGACGGCAAGGTCTCGCTCGACGAGAACGCCGAGTTCCGTCACCCCGATCACGCGCTCCTCGAAGACAAGGATGCCGCGGATCCGCTCGAGGCCAAGGCCAAGCAGAACGACCTCAACTACGTCAAGCTCGACGGCGAGGTCGGCGTCATCGGCAACGGCGCGGGCCTGGTCATGTCGACGCTCGACGTCGTCGCGTACGCCGGTGAGAACCACGGTGGCGTGAAGCCGGCGAACTTCCTCGACATCGGCGGCGGCGCCTCGGCCGAGGTCATGGCCGCGGGACTGGACGTCATCCTCGGCGACCCGCAGGTGAAGTCGGTCTTCGTCAACGTCTTCGGCGGCATCACGGCGTGCGACGCCGTCGCCAAGGGCATCGTCGGTGCCCTGGCCGAGCTCGGCGCGAGCGCCTCCAAGCCGCTCGTCGTGCGCCTGGACGGCAACAAGGTCGAAGAGGGACGCGCGATCCTGCGCGACGCGAATCACCCGCTCGTGACCCTCGCCGAGACCATGGACGAAGGCGCCGACAAGGCCGCCGAGCTCGCCAACGCGTAAAGGACTGCAGAACATGTCGATCTTCCTCAACAAGGATTCCAAGGTCATCGTCCAGGGCATCACCGGCGGCGAGGGCACGAAGCACACGGCCCTCATGCTGAAGGCCGGCACCCAGGTCGTGGGCGGCGTCAACGCCCGCAAGGCCGGCACGACCGTGCTGCACAAGGCGAAGGACGGCTCCGACGTCGAGCTGCCCGTCTTCGCGTCCGTCGCCGAGGCGATGGAGAAGACCGGCGCCGACGTGTCGATCGCGTTCGTGCCGCCCGCCTTCACGAAGGACGCGATGGTCGAGGCCATCGACGCCGAGATCCCGCTTCTCGTCGTCATCACCGAGGGCGTGCCCGTCGGTGACACCGCCGAGGCGTGGGCGTATGCGCAGTCCAAGGGCAACACGACGCGCATCATCGGCCCGAACTGCCCCGGCATCATCACGCCCGACGAGTCGCTCGTGGGCATCACCCCGGCCAACATCACGGGCAAGGGACCGATCGGTCTCGTCTCGAAGTCGGGCACCCTGACCTACCAGATGATGTACGAGCTTCGCGAGATCGGGTTCTCGACGGCCATCGGCATCGGCGGCGACCCGGTCATCGGCACGACGCACATCGACGCGCTCGCCGCTTTCGAGGCCGACCCCGAGACGAAGGCGATCGTCATGATCGGCGAGATCGGCGGCGACGCCGAAGAGCGTGCGGCCGACTTCATCAAGGCGAATGTCACCAAGCCCGTCGTCGGCTACGTCGCAGGATTCACCGCTCCCGAGGGTAAGACGATGGGCCACGCCGGCGCCATCGTCTCGGGCTCGGCGGGCACGGCACAGGCCAAGAAGGAAGCCCTCGAGGCCGCCGGAGTCAAGGTCGGGAAGACCCCGTCCGAGGCCGCCGCGCTCATGCGCGACATCATCAACTCGCTGTAGTCGAAAGACTCCGCACACAGGCGGATGCCGGGCCTCGAGCCCCGGCATCCGCCTTTGTCGTTGGGGCGCGGCAACCTGTGGTCGACGTATTTCGTCGGGCGCATCTCACTCCTGCACTTGTGGAAGGCCGCCCCGAGCCCTATGGTTCGAACCGGGATGCGGGCTGCTCATCACAGCTCGCATGGGGGGACGGGGATCTCAGCAGGAACCTTGCGGGCGGAAAGGCCCGAAAAGAGTCGGAGACCCCTTTGATCAGGGAACGTACGAGACGTCCCGCGCGCGCGGCGACCGTCGGCGCACCATCTGCGTGGCCCACGGCTCTCGTCGGAGCGCTCTGCGCGGGTCTCGCGATCGGCCAGATGGCCGGGGTCTCGGCCGCGTTGGCCGTGGAGACGACCGCCGCAGCTCCTGCACCCCGCACCTGGACTTCACCGGCTCCTCTTATCGACAGCGGGACCGAGCCGGCGCAGCCGCTGCCTCCCGTCGTTCTCGACGTCGAGGTGCCGGCGCCGCCGCTCGTTCCGACGACGCCCGTCCTGCCGCGCTCCGGCGATCGGATCGTCGTCCGCGTCGAGCTCGTTCCCGTCGCGCCGTCCGCGCCGCAGCCCGTCTCGCCGTTCGGACCCAACTGCCGTCAGGTCGACACCGGGTCGAAGCCCACGACGGGCGGCACCGGCTCGACCACGTCGACGAGCACGAGCAGCACGAGCCTCACCTGCGGCCCGGGAACGGTCGGACCCGGCACGATCGGTTCGACCCCCACACCGCCGCCCATCCCGAACATCCCGGGGCTGCCGACACCGCCGGTGCCTCCTGCGCCTCCTGCGCCGCCCGTGCCGCCGATCCCGGCTCCGGATCCCACGCCCGTCCCGACCCCGACCCCCGCACCCGACCCGGCACCGACGCCGGGTGAGACGTTCGACCCGGACGAGGTCGTCGGGGCTCCGGCGATCGTCTCGGTGCGTCCGCTCGACGTCGGCGATGCGACGCCGCAGCAGACCGCAGAGACCGAGCAGGTCGTCGCCGATCCGAGCGCAACCGTGCCGACGGGCGTCGATGAGTCACCGTCCGTTGCAGAGCCCACGCCGGAAGCCCCCGCCGCGCCCGTCACCGGAACCACCGAACTCCCGGATGCGCCCGCGGCGCCCGCGCCCGTCGCACGCGCCTCCGCGCCCGCGGCACCGGCTGTCGCGGACGTCGACGAGGCCGCGACCGACTGGGTCGTCTCGGCGAGCGGCGACGTCACAGTGACCGTCGAGGGTGCAGAACTCGTCGTCGTCGCGGACGGAGTCACGACGCGGCGGGATGCGGCATCCGTCATCTCGCTCACGATCTCAGCCGGCGGCCGGGTGAGCCTGCCCGCTTCGCTTCCGGTGCCGACCACGGTCACGAGCGCTGCCGTGCTCGCCGTCGCGGGCACAGACCTCGCATGGACGACCGACGGCGCCGGCGCCGGACAGGTCGGCGACGTCACGTTCACGTCCGTCGGCGAACTCGCCGCGATGGGCGCCGGGCACCGTCTGCACGGCCCTGCGGCCGACACGACGTGGCGCATCATGGGCGACGGCGCAGGTACCGTCGGCGCCCAGAGCTTCTCGGGTTTCGCGGGCATCGTCGGCTCTGCCACGGGCCGCGACGACGTCATCGTCGTCGGTGCCGGCCACATCGGATCGATCCACGGCGGCGCCGTCGGAGACGACGTGCTGCGGTTCGAGGGAGCGCAGACCGCGATCACCTCGCGCCCGAACGGGCCCGAGTCCGGCACGCTCACCATCGGCGGCCGCGTCATCGCCTACACCGGCATCGCGACCCTCGGTCCCGTGGACACGACCGACTTCGACGTCGCAGACACGACCCCCGACGACACGATCGAGATCTCGGCCGATGCCGACAACCTCGGCCACATCCTCGTGCGCAGCCTCACGAACGCGTTCGAGTCGCACTCGGTGCGGCCGATCGGCTCGTTCACCGTCACGACGACGGGCGCCGGGTCGATCATCCGGATCACGGGAGTCCTCGTCTTCCACGGCGTCACTTTCCTGTTCGAGGCGACCCAGATCATCCTCGTCGCCGGCACGACGCTCGACGGCGGCGACGCCGACGTCACCCTCACGGCGATCGCCGCCTCGGCCGACGAGACCGCTGCGGTCGCCGAGGTGCTCATGACCGATGCGATCATCCGCGGTGGAAACGTCACCGCGACCGCGACCGCGACGAGCACGGTGGATGCGGGAGCGACGGTCGGCCTCGCGATCGGCGAGAGCACGTCGTCGGCGACGGTCCGCCTCGAGGGCACCTCGCGCATCGAGGCGACGGCCGATGTGACCCTCGCGAGCTTGTCGACGGCGACGCTCGTCACGACATCCCAGGGCGCGGGAGAAGACGCCGACGTCGATGCCGCCGTGGCCATCGCGACCATCGACAACTCCGCGGCCACGACCGTGACCGGCATGTCGTCGATCGCCGCCGGCGGCGTCGTGACCCTGGCGGCGACCACCGTCACGACCGCGACGACCACGGCGGACGCGACGGCGGCGACAGCCGGTGCCGGCATCGCGACGACCCGGGCCACGACCCGCACCGCCGCCGTCATCGACACCGCCGCTCCGGCCGGGATCGTCGCCGCGGGGGGCCTGCGCGTCGCCGCCGATTCGACGCACACGCTCACGACGTCGGCGACGGGGAGCCCCGGCGGCGCGACCTCGAACGGAACGACTCCGAACCAGGCGACGGCGACCGCCTCGCAGCCCGGCGGCTACGCCACCGCACCGGGCGGTGCGATCGGCGTCGCCGGTGCCCTCGCCTTCTCTGAGTTGGACCAGCAGTCGACGGCACACATCGGGGGAGCGACCCCGGTCGTGATCGACGCGGCCGGCGGCATCGCCGTCACGTCGACGAGCTCGGGCTCGGCCTCGACCGACGCCGACGCCTCAGCGGTCGCCGGATCGGCGACGGGCGTCGGGGTGGCCGTCTCGATCAACGTCGCATCCACTCGCACGCAGGCGAGCATCGGCAACGCCGACATCTCGTCGCCGGTCGTCGCGGTCAGCGCGACGGCAGCCCCCCGGACGGCGGCCGAGACGAACCAGTACCGCGCGCAGGCCGTCTCGGGCGCGGGCGGAGCGTCGTCGGTCGGTGCCGCCGGAGCACTCGCGATCAACGTCGCGTCGTTCTGGACGCACGCCGCGATCCAGCCCGGAGTGAGGGTGACCGCCCCGGCGACGGACTTCTCGTTCACGGCACGCACCGACAACACCACGATCGCGCGAGCGCTGCCCGGATCGCAGGGAGGTGCCGCGACCGGCATCGGCGCGAGCATCGCCCTGAACATCGTCAACGACTCGGCACTGGCCGAGGTCGCCGACGGCGCGACGCTCACGGGTGCCGCCGACCTCTCGCTGACGGCATCGACGACGGCGCCGGCGGTCACCGAAGCACGCGGCGGTGTCTCCTCCGCCGCTGCGATCTCGATGGTCCTCGCGGTCACGATCTCGAACGTCTCGACCCGCGCCCGTGTGGGCACGGGGTCGCCGCTCGTCCTCACCGGCGCCTACTCGGCCACCGCGACGCAGGCCGCGCCCGTCGCGACGACCGCGACCGGCGACGTGTCGGCCGAGGGCGGCGCCGCCGTCGCCGCGGTCATCGCGCTCACGTTCGCCGACCACACCGTTCGCTCCGAACTCGCGCGCAACGTCACGGCCGGGGAGTCCATCACGCTGCGTGCGACCGGGATGGCCTCGTCGGCCACGACGGCGTCGGCGTCGGCGACGGGTGCTCCCGGCGAGGACTCCGCGGATGCGCAGGCTCCCGCGGCGCAGGCTGTCGACGCACGAGCCTGGGCAGACGCGGCGGCTCCGGCATCGGGTGCCGCCGAGGGTGGAACGGGCGGCAGCGGATCGACGCCGATCCCGACACCGAGCACACCGCAGGGCGACGTCACCGTGACAGCCGCGTTCGCCCTCACCGTCCACCAGCTCGCGGTCGACACGTCGGTGTCGGGCATCGCCCTCATCGCCCCGACCGTTCGCCTCGAATCGCTCGCCAACCTCTCGGCCTCCTCGACGGCGACGGGATCGCCCGCGACGCGCGGCCCCCCGAGCGGCACCACGATCGCAGCGGCCGTGGCGATCACCGTGGCGGACGTCACCGTCCGCGCCGAGGCCGGCCCCTCGGCCAGCATCACCGCAGACTCGTTCCAGCTCATCGCGGGCATCGCCCCGCAGAACGCGGCGGGCGTATCCGACGCCTCGCACCGCTTCACCACCACCGCCACCGGCGGAGCCGGATCCGGAGGCGACCTCGGAGTCGCCGGATCGGTTGCCATCTCGGTCGTCGTCCTCCGCACGACGGCAGGGCTCGCGCCGGGTGCAGCCGTCGCCCTCGGCGGCGGATCGCTGTCGATCTCCGCCACATCGGCGTCGCAGAGCACAGCCTCCGCCCTTCTCGCAGACGGCGGTGCGGGCACCCCGACGACCGGCATCGGCGCGGCCTTCGCGCTCACCAGCATCGACCACACGACGACCGCATCGATCGGCGACGGAGCAACCGTCACCGGCGGCGGTGACGTCACGATCGCGGCGACATCGACGGATGCCGCATCCGCCGTCGCGCAGGGCTCGGCCCGCGGCGGGGACATCGCCGTCGCACCGTTCGTCGCCGTCACGCTCTCGACGATCACGACGCGCGCCCACATCGGCAGCGGTGCAACGCTCGCCCTGACCGACGCCCTCTCGGTGACGGCAGGACAGCGTGCGACGGCCTCGACCGAAGCGCGCTCGGCGACCGGCACGACGGCGGGAGCCGCGGTCGGGGCGGGAGTCGCCCTGACCATCTCGACGCACACCGTGACCGCGGGCCTGGCGCGCAGCGCCACCGTAGGAGGAACCGCGACGCTCGCGGCCGCCTCGATCTCGCGCTCGACCGCGACGGCGTCGGCTTCGGCGGGCGGCGCCCCCGAGAACCCGGCCGAGTCCGGCGATGCGACCAGCCCCGGGGGAGCCGCGGGATCGGGCGTCGACGACACCATCGCTGCGACCCGCGACCACGCGGGCGCTGTCGCGACCGGCGCCGGCGGCTCGGGCAGCGGTTCCGCCGCCACGCCGAGCGCGTCGACGTCGCAGGGCGAGATCAACGCCGCCGCCGCTGTCGCGGTGACCCTCGCGACGGTCGACGTCGCGGCTACCCTCGGCAACGGCATCACGCTGACAGCGACGGGTGCCGTCTCGCTCAGCGCGGGGCAGAACACCGACGCGACGTCGACGGCCGACGGCTCGGCGTCGCAGGGAACGGATGCCACGATCGGCGCCGCGGTCGCGATCACCCTCGCGACCGTGACGAACCGGGCGAGCATCGGCACGGGCGCGACCGTCCGTGCGCCCTCGACACTGCTGCTGGCATCGACCGTGGCCGACGACGCCGATGTCACCTCGACGATCGGCGCGCACGCGACGGCCGGCGCCGGCGGAGGCAAGGTATCGGTCGCGGGCGCCTTCGCCCTCGCGATCGTCGACATCGACACGGCCGCGACACTCGCAGGCGCGGTCGGAGGCGGCACCGTCACGATCGGGGCCGGCGCGAACTCGACCACCGCGACGACGGCTCTCCCAGCCGGACGGGGGGTGACGGAGGCGGGCGACCTGGGACTGGGGGGCTCAGTGGCGCTCGCCCTCGTTACCGTCGCCGTGCTCGCCGAGGTTTCGGACACCGCGACGCTTCCCGCGGCGACGGCCCTCACGATCACGGCGGACACGACCGTGCTCACGACCGTCGAGGCGCGGATGGGTGCCGCCGGCGGAGGCGTCGCGATCACGCCCGTCGTGGCCCTGGCACTCTCTGACGTCGCAACGGTCTCGCGCATCGGCACGGGCGCGCTCACGACCGTGGCGGGTGCCGTGCAGCTCACCGCCCGGCAGTCCGCCACCGCGACGACGACGGCGGGCGCGATCGTCGTCGGAGCCGGCGATGCGGGTATCGGCGCCGCGCTCGCCCTCACGATCTCCGATCACCGAGCCCGAGCGATACTCGCCCGCAGCATCGGCGCGCAGAGCGTGCTGCTCGCCGCGCACGGGCAGTCCGACACGACCGCAACCTCGACGGCCTCTGTCGCCGGCGCCCCCGAGAACACCTCAGGCGGGGCTGACGCCGGCGGCGCGGCAGGATCTGGCGTCGACGAGGCCATCGCGGCGGAACGCGGGCACGCCGACACCGTCTCGACGGCGCACGGCGGCGCCGGAACAGGAGCCGCGACGACGCCCTCGGCCGAGACGTCGCAGGGTGGCGTCAACGCCGCCGCGGCCGTCGCCGTCGTGATCGCGACGACGCGCTCGACGATCGACCTCGCCTCAGGCGTCGCCGTCACCGCGACGGGAACCGTGCGGCTGGACAGTGCGCTCGACACCGACGTGCTCGCGCGGGCCGACGGATCCGCGTCGCAGGGCACGGACGCCACGATCGGGGCCGCCGTCGCGGTGGTCCTCGTCGATGCCGCGAACACCGCGGTCGTCCCCGTGGGCGTCTCGATCACGGCGGGCAGCCTCGAAGCCACGGCACGTGCCCTCACCGACTCCGACGACGGCGTTTCGCGCATCGGCGCCGAGTCGGTCGCCGGTGCGGGCGGCGGTGACGTCTCGATCGCCGGATCCGTGGCGATCGTCATCGCGACGCTCGACACGCGCGTCGCCCTCGCCGGAACCGCGACGCTGACGGGGGCGCTCGCCCTCGCGGCATCCGATGCTCATGCCGTCACGGCCAAGGCGCTTCCTGCCGGACAGGGCGTGACCGACGCGGGCGACCTGGGCATCGGCGCCTCCTTCGCCCTCGCCCTCGTCACGGCGGCGACTTCGACCCGGCTCGACGGTGCGGTCACCGGCGCGACCAGTGTCGCGCTCACCGCCGTCGGCGCCTCGGACGTGAGCGCTGAGGCACGCATGGGCGCCGCCGGCGGCGGCGTCGCCATCGCCCCCGCTGCCGCCGTCGTGCTCGCCACGACGGTCGTCACAGCCGCCATCGGAACGGGCACCGCGCTCACGACGCCGGGCGCCGTCACGGTGCTCGCCGACCAGCGGGCGACGGCCGGAACGACGGCAGGCGCCATCGTCGTCGGTGCAGGCGATGCGGGCATCGGCGCCGCGCTGGCCCTCACGATCGCCCATGCGACGACGACGGCCCAGCTGGGCCGCGCCATCACTGCAGCGACGCTCACTCTCGAAGCACGCACGCGCACCGTGACCACGTCGACGGCGACGGCATCGTCGTCGGGTGCCCCCGAGAACGCGGGCGGCGGCGGCGGAGCCGGGGTCGACTCCGCGATCGGTGCCGAGCGTCAGCACGCCGACTCGACCGCTTCCGCGCACGGCGCCGCCGGCTCGGGTACCGCCGCGACGCCGAGCGCGCAGTCCTCGCAGGGCGGCATCAACGCAGCCGCCGCGATCGCCGTGACGGTGGCGGGAACCGACACGCGGGCAGCGATCCTGCCGGGCGCCGTGGTCGTCGCATCCGAATCCGTGACGGTCCTCGCCCGCGCCGATGGCGACGCCTCATCGTCGGCCGACGGATCCGCATCGCAGGGCGCGGACGCCACGATCGGCGCCGCGGTCGCGATCACCCTCTCGAATGTCGCGACCGATGCCGCGCTGGCCGCCGGTGCCTCTGTCCGCACGCCGGTGCTGACGGTGCGGGTGGACCAGGTCGTGCCGTCGGGCGACGGCACCTCCACGACGCAGGCTCGCTCCGTCGCGGGCGCCGGCGGCGGCACCGTGTCGGTTGCCGGCTCGTTCGCCCTCGCGGTCGTGGGACACGCCGCGCGCGCATCCGTCGCGGGAACCGTGACCGGCGGGGCCGTCGCGGTCATCGCGGTCACAGCGACCCAGACGACGGTCGCGGCGCTCCCCGCCGGAATCGGCGTGACCGACGCCGGCGACCTCGGCGTCGGCGCATCCGTCGCCCTCGCTCTCATCACCGAGCGTACGACCGCCGACATCGCCGACGGCGCCGCGCTCTCGGGGGTCGGCGCCCTGTCCCTCACCGCCGATGCGGCCAGCGGAGCCTCGAGCGAAGCACGCATGGGCGCGCGCGGCGGCGGTGTCGCGCTGGCTCCCGCCGTCGCGGTCACCCTGTCCGATGTCACCACGACGAGCCGGATCGGCACGGGAGCCCTCACGACCCTCACGGGCGCCCTCACGGTATCGGCAGCACAGCGGGCGACGGCGACCGCGACGGCCTCGTCGCAGACGCTCGCCGCGACCGACGCCGGGATCGGGCTCGGGCTGGCCCTCGTGCTCGCGACGCACTCCGCGCGCTCCGTGCTCGCGCGGAGCCTCACGACCAGCGGCGCGGTGACTCTGCAGGCGACCGCCATCTCCACCGCCACCTCGACAGCGTCCGCCTCGGCAGCCGGCGCCCCCGACAACGAGACGGGCGGTGCGGCGGGCACGGGCGTCGACGCCGCCGTCGAGTCGGAGCGCGCGCACGCCTCGAACGCCTCGCTCGCGAACGGCGGAGCGGGCGCGGCGACCGCCGCACCGAGCGCCGCATCGTCGCAGGGCGGCATCAACGCGGCGGCCGCCGTCGCCGTGACGATCTCGTCGGTGCGCTCCGAGACGGTGCTCGGCACGGGGGTCGCCCTCGTCGCCGGCGCGGTAACGCTTCTCACCGGCGTCAACGCCGACGCCTCCTCGAACGCCGACGGCTCCGCATCCCAGGGGGCGGATGCCACGATCGGAGCTGCCGTCGCCATCACGCTCGCCGACATCGTCAACCAGGCCGTCGTGCCCGTCGGAGCTTCCGTGCGCGCATCGTCGCTCACGGCGACGGCGACCTTCGTGCTCGACGGCGCCGATGACACCTCGACCGTCGGTGCGCACTCCGTCGCGGGGGCGGGGGGCGGTGCGGTCTCGGTCGCCGGTTCCTTCGCACTCGCGATCCTGGATGGCTTCACGCGTGCCGGGGCCGACGGCAGCGTCGTCCTGACGGGCGGAGCGCTCTCTGCCAGCGCCGTGTCGCGTTCGACCACGACCGTGACGGCGCTGCCTGCGGGCGTCGGCGTCACCGACGCGGGCGACCTGGGCCTCGGCGCCTCCGTCGCCCTCGCGATCGTCACGCACCGCACGACGGCGGACATCGCCGACGGCGCGACCGTCACCGGCGCGGGGTCGCTCACCCTGTACGCGACGGGCCGTGCGGTGACGACCGTCGAAGCGCGCATGGGAGCCGCGGGAGGCGGCGTCGCGCTCTCGCCCGCCGTCGCGATCGCTCTGACGACGGACGCCGCGACCGCGCGCATCGGAACCGGTGCCCTGCTCTCCATCGCGGGGCTGGTCGATCTCGACGCCGTGCTCGAAGCGACCGCGACGGCCACCGCGTCGTCCTCGACGCTCGGGGCGGGCGATGCGGGCATCGGCATCGGAGTCGCCCTCGCGATCGCCAATCACTCCGCTCTCACCGAGCTCGCCCGCAGCCTCACGGCGGGCGGCGACATCACCCTGTCGACCTTCCTCGCGTCGGCATCCACCGCGCGGGCCTCGGCGTCTGCGGCCGGTGCCCCTGGTGCCGACGCGGGCGGCGGTGCAGGGTCGGGTGTCGACGACGCCGTCGCCTCGGAGCGCGCACACGCCGATGGCGTCGCATCGGCCCACGGCGCCGGCACGAGCGGTACGGCGGCGACCCCCAGCGCATCGTCGTCGCAGGGCGGCGTCAATGCCGCGGCGGCTGTCGCCGTAACTCTGAGCACGGCGCGTGCCCAGGCACGCCTCACGGGTTCCGTCGTCGTCACGAGCGCGGGACGCGTTGCGCTGGACAGTCTCGCGAACGCGGATGCGTCGTCGTTCGCCGACGGGTCCGCGTCGCAGGGCGCCGACGCCACGATCGGCGCCGCCGTCGCGATCACCCTCGCCGACTCCCTCAACCAGGCCGTCGTCCCCAGCGGCGCACGCATCGCCGCCCAGCATGCGTCGGTCATCGCGGGCGTGCACGTCGTGGGTGCGGATGCCGCTTCGGACGTCGTCGCGCGGTCGGTCGCCGGCGCGGGCGGCGGCAGTGTCTCGATCGCGGGGTCCTTCGCCCTCGCCGTCGTCACACCCAGGACCCTCGCGGCCATCGACGGAACGCTCGCCCTCACCGGCGGAGACGCGACCGTCGGCGCCGCAAGCGCCCTCACCTCCACCGTGTCGGCGCTTCCGGCCGGTGCCGGCGTGACGGATGCGGGTGACTTCGGCTTCGGTGCATCGGTCGCCCTCAACCTCATCACCGACCGCACGACCGCCCGTGTCACGAACGGCGCCGTGATCACCGGTGCTCGTCATGTGTCTGTGTCGGCGTCTGCGTCGAGTGCGGGTGTGACGGAGGCGCGGATGGGTGCTGCCGGTGGTGGTGTTGCGTTGTCGCCTGCGGTTGCTGTGACTCTTTCGACGGTGGAGACGGCGGCGGTGGTGGGCACGGGTGGTGCGACGTCGTTGTCGGGTTCGTTGTCGGTGGGGGCGACGCAGAAGGCGTCGGCGTCGTCGGTGGCGTCTGCGGCTGTTGTCGGGGCGGGTGATGCGGGGATCGGTGTGGGTCTTGGTCTCACGATCGCGGGTCATTCTGTTGCTGCTCGGCTGGGTCGGAGTGTCACGGCGGGTGTGGATGTCACGCTGCGTGCGAGTGGGGTCTCGTCGTCGTCGTCGACGGCGTCGGCGTCCGCTGCGGGGGCTCCGGAGAATTCCAGTGGCGGTGCGGCCGGGACGGGTGTGGATCAGGCGATCGAGGCGGAGCGGTCGCATGCATCGTCGACGTCGAGCACGAATGGTGGTGCGGGTGCGGCTGGTGGGCCGGCGCCGGCTGCGGAGTCGTCGCAGGGTGGTATCAATGCTGCGGCGGCGGTCGCGGTGACTCTTGCGACGGTCACGGCTGAGACGGTCATCTCTTCGGGTGTGTCGATCACGGCGGGTGGCGCGGTTGTGCTGGCGTCGAGTGCGAACGCTGATGCTGCGTCGGCCGCTGACGGGTCGGCGTCGCAGGGGTCGGATGCGACGATCGGCGCGGCTGTGGCGATCACTCTGGCTGATGTGCGCAACCGGGCGGCCGTGCCTGCCGGTGTCACGGTGCGCGCGCAGAACCTGACGGTTTCGAGCGCGGTCGCTGCTGATGGTGCTGATACGACGTCGACGTTCGGTGCGCGGTCTGTCGCGGGGGCCGGTGGTGGAGGGGTGTCGATCGCGGGTTCCTTCGCGCTGGCGGTCGTGAATCACACGACGCGTGCGGGGATCGATGGCACGGTGGTCCTCACCGGCGGTGACGTCACGCTCACGGCGGCAAGCGATATGTCCTCCACGGTGTCGGCGCTTCCGGCCGGTGCCGGGGTGACCGATGCGGGGGATCTCGGTTTCGGTGCGTCCGTCGCTTTGAACCTCATCACCGACAAGACCAGCGCCGAGATCGGCAACGGCGTAACCCTGACCGGTGCTCGTCATGTGTCTGTGTCGGCGTCTGCGTTGAGTGCGGGTGTGACGGAGGCGCGGATGGGTGCTGCCGGTGGCGATGTATCGCTCGCGCCCGCCGTCGCCATCACGCTCTCCAACGTCACGACGTGGACGAGAATCGGCACGGGCGCCCTGTCGGTGACCGGCTCGCTGACATCGACGGCATCGCAGAAGGCGAGCGCGTCGACGACAGCCTCGTCGTCGACGGCGGATGCCGCGACCGCCGCGATCGGCGTGAGCCTCGCGCTCACGATCGGCAACCACGCCGTCAGCTCGACCCTGGCACGCAACGTCACAGCGGGGGTCGATGTCACCCTCGGTGCGTCGAGCATCTCTTCGACGGCCTCGATCGCAGTTGCCTCGGCCGCGGGGGCGCCTGAAAACAGTTCGGACTCCGGCGACGCGGCGAACCCCGGCGGCGGCGCGGGCACGGGGGTCAACGACCTCGCCGCGAACGAACGCCAGCACGCAGACACCGTCGCGGCGGCCAACGGCGGCGATCCTTCCGGCGACCAGGCCGCTCCTGCCGCAGAATCCAGCGACGGCGGCGTCAACGCGGCGGCAGCCATCGCCATCACGATCGCGACGGTCCGCGCGCACACCGTCGTCGACCCCGGTGTCACCGGCGTCACGGCGGGCGGCCACGTCGTGTTCGCCTCCGGTGCGAACACCGACGCCGCGTCCTCGGCAGACGGCTCGGCTGCCGGCGACGCCGATGCGACGATCGGCGCGGCCGTCGCCCTGACCCTCGCCAACGTACGCAACACCGCCCATGTGCCGGTTACCCTCACGGTGCGCGCACAGCACCTCACCCTCCGCGCGACCGTCACCGCCGACGGTGCCGACACGACCGCGACGATGGGCGCCGCGGCGGTGTCCGGCGCGGGCGGCGGCAAGATCTCGGTCGCGGGCTCGTTCGCCCTCGCCGTCGTGAACCACACGACCCGCGCCGGCATCGACGGAACGGTCACCCTCTCCGGCGGCGACGCGACGCTCACGGCGGCAAGCCGCATCTCGACCACGGTCACCGCCCTGCCCCACGGCGCGGGCGCCGTCGCGACAGGAGACGCCGGCGTCGGTGCATCCGTCGCTCTCTCCCTCATCACCGATCGGACGACCGCCGAGATCGCCGACGGCGTCGCCCTGACCGGGGCACGCAACGTCACCCTGTCGGCGACGGCCCACGACACGGCGGTCACCGAGGCGCGCATGGGCGCCTCGGGCGGTGCCGTCGCGGTCGCTCCCGCCGTCGCCGTGACGCTCTCGAACGTCACGACCGCGACGCGCATCGGCACGGGCACGCTGACGATCTCGGGAACCCTCGAGATGACCGCGACCGAGAAGGCGACGGCCGACACGACGGCGTCGTCGGCCGTCCTGGATGCGACTGATGCCGCGATCGGCGTCGGATTCGCCCTCACGATCGCCAACCACGGCGCACTGTCGACACTCGCGCGCAACGTGACTGCGGGTGTCGCCGTGACGCTGCGCGCCGCGAGTGTCTCGGTGTCGAGTGCGGTCGCCTCGGCCTCGGCGGCGGGCGCCCCCGCCAACGAAGCATCCGATGACCCCGCCAACCCCGGCGGCGCAGCCGGCACGGGGGTCGACCAGCTCGCACAGCGGGAACGCAGCCACGCCGACAGTGTGTCCGTGGCCAACGGCGGCGAGTCCTCCGGCACGCAGGCCACGCCGACCGCCGCGACGAGCGACGGTCCCGTGAGCGTCGCCGCCGCGATCGGCATCGTCATCTCGAACGTGCGCGCTGAGACCGTGATCGATCCGGTCGTTTCCCAGATCACGGCCGGAGGCGCCGTGACCCTCGCGTCGAGCGTCAACACCGACGCACGCTCGGGGGCCGACGGCTCCGCGGCGGGCGAGGGCGACGCGACGATCGGAGCGGGTGTCGCCCTCACGCTGTCGACGACGACCAACCGCGCCACGGTGCCCGCGACGCTGACGATCACCGCCCGCGATGTCGCCCTGTCGGCGACGGTCACCGTCGACGGAACCGACCGGACCTCGACGTTCGGCGCTGCAGCATCGTCGGGGGCCGCGGGTGGCAACGTCTCGGTCGCCGGTTCGGTCGCCATCGCGATCGTGACGACTCGCACCCTCGCGGCCGTGTACGGCAGGCTCGTTCTCACGGGCGGCGATGTCACGCTCACCGCCGCGAGCGACGTGGCCGGCACCGTGACGGCCCTGCCCACGGGTGACGGCACGACGGGCGCGGGGGATGCCGGCATCGGCGCGGCCTTCGCGCTCACCCTCGACACGCACGAGACGACGGCGCTCATCGACGACGGGGTCTCGGTGACGGGGGCGCGCGACGTGCTGCTCGTCGCCGATGCCCGCGACGCCACGGTCACCGAAGCGCGCATGGGCGCAGCCGGCGGCGGTGTCGCCGTCGCCCCCGCCGTCGCGATCGTGCTGTCCAACGTCACGACCCGCGCGCGCATCGGTGCGGGCACGCTGGCGGCATCGCGCGACGTGCTCCTGCGCGCGACGCAGCATGCCGCGGCAGACAACGCCGCGAGTGCCTCCGCGATCGCGTCGGAAGACGCGGCCGTCGGCGTCGGCCTCGCGCTCACGATCGCGAACCACACGGTCACGGCGACGCTCGCGCGTGCCGTGACCGCCGGTAGGCACTTCACGATGCAGGCGTCCAGCTGGTCACGCTCCAGCGCGCGCGCGTCCGCATCGGCAGCCGGTGCCCCCGAGAACAACGCCGACGGCGCCGACCCGGCGAACCCGGGTGGCGCGCCCGGGACGGGCGTCGATGACCAGGTCGGCGGGCAGCGCGACCATGTCGACGGTGTCGCCGCCGCCAACGGCGTCGAGGGCTCCGGCGGCGCTCAGACGCCGAACGCCGAGACGAGTGGCGGGCCCGTCAACGTCGCCGCCGCGATCGGCATCGTCATCTCCACCGTGCGCGCCCTGTCGATCATCGACCCTCAGGTCGGGGCGATCACCGCCGGCGGCACCGTGACGCTGTCTTCGTCGCAGAACACCGATGCGGCATCCGCCGCAGACGGCACGGCCTCGCGCGGAGGCGACGCCGCCATCGGCGCGGGCGTCGCGATCACCTACGCCGACGTCGTCAATCACTCCGTCGTCCCGGCGACCCTCACCGTCCGCGCGCGCACACTCACGGTCTCGGCGACCATGACCGTGGACGGCACAGACATCGTGTCGACGATGAGTGCGACGGCGTCCTCGGGGGCAGGCGGCGGAAAGGTCTCGGTCGCCGGATCCGTCGCGATCGGCATCATCACGATCGACACGCTCGCGGGCGTCTCGGGCACCGTCGTCCTCACGGGCGGCGATGCGATGCTCGCCGCCGGCAGTGCGCTGGACACCACGATCAAGGCGCTCGCCGCCGAAGACGGTGTCGTCGCGACCGGCGATGTCGGAGTCGGCGCCTCGTTCGCGCTCGCCCTCGTGACGCTCCAGACGCACGCGCGCCTCGACGACGAGGTTTCCCTCACCGGTGCCGCGCGCATCGTCCTCGTCGCCGCATCGACGAGCGTCACGGTCACCGAGGCTTCGATGGGGGCGAAGGGCGGTGACGTCACCGTGACGCCTGCGATCGCGATCACGGTCTCGAATGTCCGCACGAGCACGGTGCTCGGCTCGCTCGCCTCCGGGCCGATCCGAGCCACCGGTGACGTGCAGCTCTCGGCGAGCCAGCACACCTCTGTCCACACGACGGCCGGCGCCGTCGCGACCGAGGGCGCCGATGCCGCAGTCGGCATCGCGATCGCCCTGACGTTCGCGTTCGACGAGACATTCGCCACGACCCGGCGCAGCATCGAATCGGGCGGATGGACGACGCTGTCCGCCGTGGGGTCATCGCGCAACGGCGCGACCGCCAACGCGTCCGCGAGCGGTGCGCCCGGCGAGGAGAGCCCGGATGCGCCCTCGGGAGACGTCGACGCGCAGGTGCAGGACCAGCGTGACTACGCCAACGCCGCGAGCGTCGGCAACGGCGGCGGGGGGGTGCAGAACAGCGGGAACCCCTCGGCATCGACGAGCGACGGCGGCGTCTCGGTCGCGGGTGCCGTGGCCCTCACCCTCGCCGATGTGAGTTTCACGGCCTGGCTGCCCGACGAGCTCGAGATCACCGCCGGCGGGCACGTGTGGCTGCTCACAGCCGCGCAGGTCGACGGGATCTCCGCCGCATCCGGAACCGCTCTGGCCGGAGAGGACGCCGGCGTCGGCGTCGCCGTCGCCCTCACGCTCGTGTTCCTCGAGAATCGCGCATGGGTCGGCGAGAACGCCGTCATCGACGCGAACGGCTTCGCGGCAGCGGCCACGATGACCGTGATCGGCGACGACAGGACGCACGACTTCTCGGCTGTCGCCGAAGCCGGGGCAGGATCCAAGGACGTCGGCGTCGCCGGCGCCGTCGCGCTCAACATCGTCACGAACTCGACCGAGGCGTGGATCCCCGGCAGCGCCCGCGTCGATTTCGGAACGGGCGACGTCACGATCGCAGCCGAGACCCGCCGCGCCGACACCGCCAAGGCCACCGCCGACGCGGTCGGCGGTGCTTCCGGCACGGGTGTCGGCGCATCGTTGGCGGTCAACGTCATCGCCGAGGACGTGACGCGCGCCGAGATCATGGACGGCGCCGATGTCACCGGCGGTGCGGCAGTCACGATCCGCGCCGATCACGCCGACACGGTCGTCGGCGAGGTCACGGCGGGTTCTGAGGGCGGCACCGCGGTGAGCCCGGCCGTCGGCATCAACGTCGTCCTTCCGGTCGTCCTCGCCCGACTCGGCACGCCCGGCCCACGCGCGTTCGTCGCGACCGGGCCCGTGACGGTGCGCGCGACGTACACCGGATCGGTGACGCTCACCGGTGATGCGGATGCCGCCGGCGGCAGCGTCGCGATCGGCGCCATCATCGTCGTCAACGTCGTCGACGCCGATGTGCTCGCCGCCGTCGAACGCAACGTGACGGCCGGGGCGCTGTGGATCATCGCGGCGACCGAGCTGCACGCGAGTGCGTCAGCGAAAGCCAGTGCGCGCGGCACGGTCGGCGGCTCCGAGAGTGACGACGACGCGGAGAACGCCGACGCCCAGGCCCAGGAGCAGGTCGACCGAACCCCCGCCACGAGCGGTCGCAGCGCCACGCTGCCTTCCTCGAGCGACGGGGTCGCGCAGGGCAACGGGCAGGCACAGGGACAGTCGGGTCAGCAGAGCGACGGTGTCGGGGTCGGAGCCGCGATCGCCGTCGATTGGATCCTGGTCGGCAGCCAGGCCGTCCTCGCGCCCGGGCTCACGGTCGTCGTCGACGGCGTGTTCGCCGTGCTGGCGACGAACGAGACGGATGCCGCGGCGAAGGCACTCGGCACGGCGGCGAGCATCGAGAACGACAACAACACCGTCGGCGTCGCCGTCGCGCTCAACGTCGCCGACGTCGTCAACCGCGGATCCATCGGCGCCGGTGCGTCGATCACAGCCGGCTCGGTCGCCGTCACCGGCCGGACGCCCGCGGATGCGCGCAACGACTTCAAGGCGTGGGCGATCGCGGCCGCGGCGGGCCGGGGCGACGCCGCCGTCGCCGGATCCGTCGCCGTGCAGGTGATCGACCTCGTGAACGAAGCCGTGATCGGCGCGGGCTCGACGCTCACCGTCGCCGACGGCATCTCCCTCGACGCGAGCAACCCCATGGGGCTGCAGGGTCTCGCCGCGTCGGGTGCCATCACGACCAACGGCAGCGGTGTCGGTGCGGGCATCGTCGTCCAGATCGTCACGACCCGCACGCTGGCTCACATCGACTCGACGTTCGAGGCCCCCACGACGATCAATGCGGGTGGCGCGGTCATCGGCCGGGCCACGGCCTCGCTTGTGCCGCTCGCAGCGCCCGAGATCCCCGAGCTCGACCTGCCCGCCTTCACGGGCGTCGCCCTCGGAGCAGCGCTCGGCGGCGGTGATGCAGGAGTCGGTGGCTCACTCGTCGTCAACGTCGTGAACCGCGCCACGCGCGCGTGGCTCGGCGATGCGGCATCGGTCAACCAGGGTGTTGCCCTGGCGGCGCCCCAGGCGCTGTCGTTCACCGCATTGGACCAGACGTCCTTCGTCGACGTCGCCGGAGCGCTCGGCCTCTCGACAGGCAGCGCCGGCGTCGGCTTCGCGCTCGTCGTGGGCGTGCACAACAAGGATGTGCGCGCGTACATCGGCCGCGGCGTGCAGGCCGACGTCGGCGGCTCGGTGTGGCTCATCGCGACGGCGGGGGAGAGCTTCACGCAGATCGTCGCCGGCGGCGCGGCCGCATCCGATGCGGGCGTCGCGGGGTCCTTCGCCGTGCTCGTGGTCAACGAAGGCAGCGACGACCCCGGAACGCGCTCCTACATCGACAGTTCGGCGCAGACACCCACGGCGGTCCGTGCCCGCGGCGCGGTCACGATCACGGCGGCCGATCCGGTCGACATGACCCTGTTCGCCGGAGCGGTCGGGGCAGCAAGCACCGCGGGCGTCGGCCTGTCCTCGGTCGTGTTCGTTCGGACGGGCATCGTCGATGCCTATGTCGGTCCCGACGCCCTGCTCTGGGCCCGCGGCGCGACGGGTCTCGTCCTCACGGCGTCGCAGAGTGAGGACCTCTGGCTCGTCGCGGTCGGCGGTGCCGCCGGCGGCACCGCCGGCGCGGCCGGCGCGGCGACGGTCGGCGTGCAGAGCAACACGACGCACGCGCACCTCGACCGTGGAGTGACCCTCGACGGCGTCGGGGGCGGTACGGCGGGCGCACGGATCGCGGCGACCGACGCGACGACGCTGCGCGGCATCGCGGGACAGCTCGCCATCGGCGGAACGGCCGGGGTCGGCCTCGGTGCCGACATCCAGGTCGTCGGCAAATCGACGCAGGCGTGGATCGCGCCCGAGGTGCTCGTCACGGTCGACGGAGACGTCACAGTCGATGCCACCTCGAACGAAGAGGTCACGAGCGTCGCGGCCGGAGCAAGCGTCGGGGGCACCGCCGCGGTCTCCGCCAACGCGACCGTTTCGGTGTACACGATCATCACCCGGGCATTCATCGGTGAGGTCTGTGGTGCGTCGACCGTCACGGAAGCCGCGTGCGGCACTTCGCGGTCGATCGTCGTCGCGGGGGGCAGCGCACGCATCGCCGCCAACGAGATCCTGACGATGGACATCGTGTCGGGCTCTGTCGCGGCGTCGGGTACGGCCTCGGTCGGGCTCACAGCGGCGGTCCCCGTCCTGAACAAGACCACGGCCGCCTTCGTCGGAGACCTGTCGCGGGTCACGGCACTCGGCGGCGGCGCAGGCCTGACCGCGGCGGGTCCGTTCCGGATCGACTACATCGACACGCGCTTCGCCCCGCAGGCGGCGATCATCGGCGGCAACCAGCTCGACCTCGGCTACGCGCACGGCATCCGCGACGGCGAACGCGTCTCGTACGATGCGGGCGGCGGCCAGCCGATCACGGGTCTGACCCCCGGTGCCACGTACGTCGCCGTCGTCGACGCTGCCTTCCCGACGCGACTGCGGCTCGCGCTCACGCCGGGCGGCGCGCCCATCGCGCTCGCCTCGCCGGCGCGCCCGGGTCAGTCCCACCGCATCTTCGCGACCGACGAAGCGACCGTGCCCGGCCGGTTCGCCCCTTACTTCACGCCGTCGACAGACGTCGACGGCGGCAGCAACATCGTGCACCTGCCGTACGACATGCCCGAAGGCGACGCCGACTCGACCAGCGGCGGCGGCGGGACGCCACTTCAGACGGGCGATGCCGTCGTCTACACGGCGAATGGCGGCACCCCGATCGGCGGACTCGTCGACGGCGGCGTGTACTACGTGGTCATGACGGGCCCCGACAGCTTCCGGCTCGCCGGCACGGCGTGCGACGCGCGGCCGACGGGCGACGGATGCGGCGGGGGAGCGGTCTCGACGATCGACCTCAACCCGGGTGTGGCGACCGGTCGCGCCCACAGCTTCGTGCGGCAGGGGATGCAGCCTCCCGGAGACCCCGCGCGCATCACGGGCAAGCGCGTCATCACGCAGGCCCCCGGCGCTGTCTTCGGCGTCGCCATCATCGCGAACAACAGCGACGAAGTGCTCGCCGTCGGTGCGAGCGCCGCGGTCGCCGCGACCGCGGGAGTCGGCGCGGCGGGCAACGTCAACGTCGTGACGTCCGACACCGACGCGTTCGTCGGTCGCCAGGCCCGCATCAACGACGACAACACGGGCGCGGCGGCGTGGCAGTCCGTGACCGTCGCCGCATCGGGCGACTTCCGTCAGTTGATGATCGCGGCGGGCCTCGGCGGGGGCATGGCGGGTATCGCGGTGAACGCCGCGGTCGACATCGTGAACCTCGACGTCGATGCCACGATCGGCGACGGTGCGGTCGTGCGGGCAGCCGGAGACGTGTCGCTCGAGGCGCGGAGCGCGCAGGAGGTCGTCGCGGTCGCCGCTTCGGCCGGTGCCGGCGTTGCGGGCATCGCCGTCGCTGTCGCAACGATCGTCGTCGACAGTCACACTTACGCCCGCACCGGCCAGTCGGTCGTGATCGACGCGGGCAACAACGTCCTGGTCCGCGCACTCGACGCGACATCGCTCACGGTCGCCTCGGGCGGCATCGGGGTCGGCTTCGTGGGAGGTGGCGCGGGTGTCGCCGTTGTCGTCTTCACCAAGGACACGCGTGCGTCGATCGGCGCCTTCAACACGGTCGAGGCCCGCGCGCGCGGCGGCTGGGCGATGAGCGGCATCCCCGTCGGGACCGCGACCGACGCCGGCTTCCCCACGGCCGCGCAGAGCGGCCTCGCCGTCGTCGCGACCAGCGAGCAGGACGTCTTCGGCATGGCGATCGCCGCCGGCGGCGGGTTCGTCGGTGTCGCAGGCGCCGTCAACGTCACCCTCATCACGGGCTCCACGGTGGCCCTCATCGACGCCCGCAGCGTGGTCAACGCCGATCGCGTCGGTGCCGGGGCGGCGCAGTCGGTATCGGTCACGGCGGCCGACCGCACCGACACATTCACCCTGGGCGGCGGGCTCGGCGCGGGCTTCGTCGGCGTCGCCGGTGGCGTCGACATCGGTGCCATCGACGTCTCGGCCGGCGCGGGCATCGGTGATTTCACGACCATCAACGCGCGCGGATCCATCCGCATCCAGGCGATGTCGATCCGCAGCATCCAGACATTCGCGCTCAGCTTCGGAGCCGGCGCGGTCGGCGTCGCGGGCTCGGTCTCGGTCTGGGGCGCGGGCGTCACGCCCTCGGGCTCGTACGACGACGGCGGCGGCGCGCAGGACGGACTGTCCTCAACCGAGGGCACCCCCCAGGGCCAGGCCGATCAGTACGCCTCCGGCACGGGATCCGAAGGCTACGGCTCGATTCTCAACGGCGCGCAGGACTCGTCGGGAACGAGCACGGCGGATCGCAAGCAGCAGGGCCTCGCGTCGGCGCAGGCTGGCATCGCGGCGGCGACGCCGGGCGTCGGCATCGTCACGAACCGCTTCTCGAGCGTGCCCGCCGTGCGCGGCACGACGAGTCGCATCGGCACCGGCGCGGTGATCAACGCCGGCGGCGACGTCACGGTATCCGCCGTGGCCCGCGACAGCTTCTTCGCCGTCGCGGGGTCGGCGTCCGGTGGCATCGGCGCGGTCGGGCTCTCGCTCGTCGTCGCGAAGCTCACCTCGGTCATCGATGCGGGCATCGCCTCGCGTGCCGTCGTCACCGCCGGCGGAGGCACCGCGGTGCGGGCCGAGACCCGGGAGCGCACCGAGGCCATCGCCTTCTCGGGGCAGCTCGCCGGAGTCTCGGTCGCGGGTCAGATCGTCGACATCGACACCGACGCGCGCCAGACGGCGCACATCGACGACGGCGCCGCCATCCCGGCGGCGGGGGGCACCGTCTCGGTCACCGCTCACGCCGACCGTCGTGTCGCCCCCACGGTCATCGGCGTCGCGCTCGCCCTCGGTGCGGTCGGCGCCGCCGTCGCACTCGGAGAGGTGCGCGGCGACACGGTCGCCCGCATCGGAGCAGCGCCGCTGGGTACCGGAACCACCCCCGTCGGAGCGGTCGCCGTCTCGGCGACATCCGTCATCGAGGTGCCCGTCATCGCCTTCTCGGTCTCGGGCGGTGTCCTGGGCAGCCTCACCGGTGTCGGCGCGGCGGCGCAGATCTCGGGGCGGACAGCCGCCGAGTTCGCGGGCACAGCCCGCGTCGCGGGCCGCGTTCAACTCGTCGCCGACGCGCGCAACACGGTGAACACCGAGACGTACAACATCCAGACGGGTGCCGTGACCGTCGGCGTCACATTCGCCCGCGCGACGGTCTCGCGCGCCACGACCGCCCTCGCGGCGCCCGGGTCGTGGATCACGGCGGGCGGCGCGATCGCGATGCGCGCAACGAGCCGCAACCACACCGGCGCCAGCATGGGCGGCGGCAGCCTCGCGGGCATCGCGGCGCTGTTCATGAACCCCGTCGCCCGCGTCACCGGCGCGACGCAGGCGCGCTTCGCGTCCGATGTCGCGGCATCCGGATCGCTTGTCGTCGAGGCCCAGGGACAGAACCAGGCGCGCGCAGATGCGCTCGTCGCGAGCATCGGCATCGGGGGCAGCGGCCAAGGCGTCGACGTCCAAGCCGTCGTCGCCGAGAGCGCCTCGGTGCGCGCATCGATCGACACGGGCACCGTGTTCAGTCAGGGCCTCGTCGCCGTGCGCGCACGCATCCTCGAAGAGGGCGGATCCGGCAACCTCGCGACCGCCACGGTGCGCGGCGTGTCGGGCGGGCTCGTCTCGCTCGGTGTCTACGTCGCCAGCGCGCTCCTCGAGGGCGCGACGACGGCCGAGCTGTCGAGCACCGTCGGTGGGTCCGGGGCGGTCGAAGCTCGCGCGGAATCCCGCGCCGACGCGACAGCAGAGAGCTGGACATTCGGCGTCGGGCTGTTCCAAGCGTCGGGGTCGGTCGTGAACGCCGAAGTGCGGGCGTCGGCGCGCACGTACGCGGCGATCCTCTCGCCCGTGTGGTCGGCGGGCGGCACGACGGTCGCAGCCATCGCGGCCAACGGCGCGAGCGCCGAGACGGATGCCGCGAGCATCGGCTTCATCAACCTCGGTGTCACGATCCCCACGGCCCTCATCGGAGCGGCGACCACGGCCGAGCTGCGGGGGGGCCTGGTTGGAAACGGACTGTCCGTCCAGGCGCGCGGCACGAACACCGCCCGCACCGCGGTCGACTACGTCTCGATCGGCTTCATCGACGGCGGCATCGGCGGTGCGACGGCGGTGGTCCTGAACTCGGCGGCCGTCACGGCGCGCGTGGATGCGGGCAGCGCTGCGGTGCTCGCGGGCTCCGGCGCCGTCTCGGTCACGGCCTGGTCGGCGCACTCGGCTTCCGCAGACATGCGCAAATCGACCGCCGGTGCCTACACGATCGGCGGACTGCTGCCGATCGCACGGGTCGAGGCGGCAACGTCGGCGTCGTTCACGGCGCCGAGCGCCCAATCCGGGGCGTTCACGATGGATGCCTCCTCGCGCAACAGCGTCGACGCGACAGCACGGCTGCTCTCGCTCGCGATCGTCGGGGTGCGCGGCACGGTCGCCACCGCCACCATCGAGCAGTCGGCCGCGACGAGCGCGGACGTCGCCGCGCAGGTCGTCCTGTACGCAACCGGCATCGTCGCGGTGCGTGCCGAGAACCGCGCCGGAACCCACGCCAGGGCAGACATCGACAGCGCCGGCGGCGGCCTGATCGACGCGGGGATCTTCGCGGCGTTCGCCTTCACCCGGGCCCCCGTCACGGCAGCGTTCGACGGCGTGCTCGGCTCGTCGACGGGCGTGCGGATCGCGGCCGCCGGCGGTACGACGGTCACCGCGACGATCCAGGCGCTCTCGGTCGGTCTCGGCTCCATGACCGGCAGCGTCGTATCTGCCGATATCTACGAGCAGGCCGCCGTCACCGCGCGCTTCGGTACGGGTGCCCTGGCGACCTCGGGCACGGTGCAGGTCGCGGCGACGACGGTCGACGCGGCCACCGCGGCCACCGACCTGGCCTCGGGTGGCCTCGTCGTGGGCGCCGTCTCGGTGCCGACGTCGCGCATCGCGAACGCGCTCACGGCCGACTACTCGGCACGCCAGATCGGCGGCACGGGCATCGCGGTGAGCGCCGACGCCACGCGCACGGTGCACACGACCTCGGGTTCGATCTCGTTCTCGCTCATCGGTGCCGCACACTCGTCGGGAAGGGCGCTCATCACCAACGGTGCCGTGACCCAGGCCCGGGTGCGCCCCGGCGCCACGATCAATGCGCCGTCCGCCGCCGTCTCGGTCACCTCGCACGCCGTCAACACCGCGACGGCCGAGGCCGGTGGCATCAACGTGGGTCTCCTCCTCGCGGCGACGACCGCCGAACCTCTCGCTTGGATCGACGCACGCGCCCACGCGCACATGCAGGCGTGGATCGGCGGAGCCGGTGCGAACGGCGCAGGCGCGGCATCCCTCGTCGTCGACACCCACTCGCAGGATCAGGCCGAAGCGTCGCTGGTCAACAAGACCGGCGGCACCATCGCGATCGGCACCGGCAAGGCCGTGGCGCAGGTCACCTCCGTCGTCGAGACGATCGTCGGCAACGCGCAGCCGATCGCCATCAGCGGAAACGTCGTCATCGGCGTCGCGGAACAGCCCGTGTCGCGCTCGTTCGCACGCACCCTCGGCGCGGGTGGACTGGCGATCTCGACGAACGCGGCGAGCGCGGTCACGAACCCGACGGTGCGGCTGTCGATCACGCCGAGTACGCACCTCGTCGCGGGGGGCACCGTGACGCTGAACGCCCTGCAGAACTCCCTCACGCCCGCGGTTCCGCCCGGCCTCGTCTTCGACGCCGTCACCGGGGTGAACACCGCGAACGACACGATCCGGATCACAGGTCCGCACGGGCTCCAGACCGGCGGCAGCGTCACCTACACGCCCGGGGCGGGCAGCGTGATCGGAGGCCTCGCCGACGGCAGCCGCTACAACGTCATCGTCGTCTCGGTCGACACGATCCAGCTCGGGTCGACCTTCGAGGGTGCCCAGATCGACGCGGCATCCGACATCATCACCTTCGGCCGCACGACCGACAGCGGGTTCTCCGAGCTCCCGCACCAGTTCGTCGAGGGGCAGCGCGTCATCTACTCGTCGCTCTCGTCGCCCGCCGCCTCCGGACTCGTCAACGGTCGGGTCTATCTCGTTCACGTCATCGACGAGTTCCGCATCCAGCTCATCGACGCCGCGACGCCGCAGGCGCCCGTCGAGTTCACCGGTGGCGACATCGACACCGACCGGATCGGGGCAGTCAACGACTACGTCGACGGACAGGCGGTGCAGTACCTCGGGCCCGACGCCCGCGCCACGTTCACGAGCAACCGCGTCGACATCGTCGTCGATGCCAAGGGTGCTCCGGTGCGGGTCGGCGGCCCCGGCACGCCGTACCAGACGGAGGACAACAACCGCATCGCGCTGCGCAACCACACGTTCACGACGGGCCAGCAGGTCATCTACCGCGCGAACGGCGGCGCCCTCGGGGGCCTGTCGAACAACACGCCCTACTGGGTCATCGTCGTCGGACCGCACGAGATCCAGCTCGCCGGTTCGTACTGCGAGGCCGTAGGGACGTGTGCCGACCCCGGCGATCCCGACCTGCTCATCCCCGTCTCACCGCGCCCGCTCGTCGGCAGCGCCGACCCCGCGCTCATCGGGGTGGGCCATGGCCTCTATCTGCCGGGGCAGCAGCCCATCGAAGGTCTGGAGCACGGTGCCCGCTACTACGTGTACGACCGCACCCCCACATCGTTCCGGCTCTCGCTGCTGTCCGGTCCGCTCGCCGGGCTCGGGGCGCTCACGATCACGGCCAACGGCAGCGTCGGCACGAGCAGCGTCGTCCCCGCTGTCGTCGACCTCGGCGGCGGAACCGCCGCGGGGTCCGTGCACGCTGTGATCATCGATCTGCTCTCGACGGGCACGGGCACCCAGACGCTTCATTCGCAGCCGTTGACGCCGACGCTTCCCGGGGGCGGAGTCTTCTCCGAGGCCAAGGTGTACGGCAGCGGGGTCGGATTCATCTCGTCGACGGCGAGCCGTCCCTCGGCGAGCTACACGGCCAACCTCGAGCTGACCGTCGGCGAGAACGCCCGCATCCACGCCGGCGGCGACATCACGATCGGGGCCACCTCGACCGCGTCGGCGTTCGTCGACGCCTCGTCGGCCGGTCTCGGCTTCGTCGGCATCGGGTCCTCCCGAGCCGTCGTCGACGCGACGGCGAACACGACGGTCTGGCTGCGCTCGGGATCCGACGTCCGCTCGACGGGCGGCAGCGTGCGGATCGCACCCATCACCGTCGTCGCCGGCAAGGCGATCGCCCAGTCCACAGCGGGCGGGTTCGGACACGGCGTCGATTCCCAGACGCAGGGCCGTCTCGACCTCACGGCCCGGACCATCCTCGATGGGCACGTCGTCGCGTGGAACGACATCGACGCACGGTCCACGAGCGCGATGCAGGCCGACCTGATCGCTTCCGCTTCCGGCTCGTCGTTCGCCGGCAGCTCCTCATCGGGGGAATGCGATTCGCCGGGCTGCCACCTCGAGGCACAGAACCACGGCACGACCCTCACGGTGGGCGGCGGCGCGTACCTCGAGGCAGACAATCTTCGCCTCGTGGCCGAGCTGATCTCCAGCAGGCTCAACGTCGAGAACCGCGCGAAGGGCTCGGGCGCGTTCGAAGACTCCGACGCGCGTTCCGACGCGAGCCTCCATTCCCTCGTGCGCGTGCAGCTGAATGCCCCCGCCAAGATCGTGGGCCGGCAGAGCGTCACGATCACGGCGCAGCACCGCGGCGTCGAGGTCCGCGCGTACGCGCGGGCCAGCTGCAGCTGCTTCGGCGGAGACAGCGATGCGGACGCCTACGTCCTCTACGACGCCCGCTCGAGCGTCGTCGCCGACGAGGGCGTGCGTATCCGCACCTCCGCCCTGCTCGTCCAGGCCCTCCACCAGCTGATCTCCACAACGCCGCAGGCCTCGACGGGCGGGGGCTTCATCGACTTCGGCGGGTCCAGCAACAGGATCGACAACTTCCGCCATCGCACGATCGAGTGGAACGCGGACGTCGTGCTGCACGCCGCCAATCCGACGCTCATCATCGACGCGTCGGGGCGAATCGTGAAGAAGTACGCCGTCACGGTGCGCGATCTGAACGGCGTCGTCTACAACGTGGGTGCCGTCATCCCCGTCGGCCAGACGATCATCGTCGACCCGACCGAGAACACCGGGGGCGGAACGGCCCGCTACGAGATCAACAGCACGACGGGCTCCGTGATCGGCATCCTCACGGGTGACCGGGGAACCCTGCAGGTGCAGAACACGTTCGACGTCGTCCGACTCCACAACCACTCCGACCGCGACATGCGGATCCACGACATCAGCGTCGCGAACATCGACGGCGTCGGCGCGACGGTCGACGTCGCCGCAGAGAACAGCGCAGCGTTCCGGTTCCACATCGGGCGCCCCATCTTCATCCCGACCTTCGTCGACATCGCCAACTGGTGGAACGCGGGACGGGCCGACCTGCAGCTGCACGGTCGCATCGACAGCCCGATCGGCACGACTCGGATCATCGCCGAGAACGGCGACATCGTCGCAACGGCTGCCGGATCGATCCGCACGAACATCGCCCAGCTCTACGCCGAGCGCGGCACGATCGGTGCCGTCAACGCCGGCGTTCGGGCGCCCATCACGATCGTGCTCGTGCAGAGCGACTACCTCATCGACGACGTCGACCCGACGCGCCTGGTCGAGCTCATCGCCGATGCGCGCGATGACGTCGTGCTCACGGTCACCTACAGTGCCCGGATGCCGGTGGGCTCGCCGTACGCCGACACGATGTTCCGGCCGGTGCTCGGCCCCATCCACGCGGGCAGGAACATCGACATCCTGGTGCACGACAGCGCGTTCGGGGCGGATGCGCCGCCGCTGACGTCCTACCTCGTCCAGGTCAACGTCACGCAGCCGCCGAGTGTGACGAACGTGCCGCCGTCGGGGCTCTACCACACGTACTTCCACCCCGACCCGGGCCCCTGGCCGGGCTTCACCGACCCCGTCCTCGTCGCATGGGGCACAGCGAACGAGCTGCGCGACAGCGCGTACACGTTCGGCGACCTGCGTGCGGGGAACGACATCGTGGTGCGGCATCCGTCGACGGCGACGACGATCTCGTTCGACGTCTTCTCCGACGTCGACGCGACGCTCGTCAGCATGCGCTTCCCCGAGATCTCCTACTCGGCATCCGACGGCGACGGCGAGATCACGCTCCACACGAACGGCGACATCTCCGTCCTCGAGCTGATCGGCGATCTGAGGGCCGGCACGATCACCTCGACGGCGCAGGACGTCTGGCTGCAGACCGCCGAGAACACCGCGTCGATCCTCGACGACGGCACGATCGACGACGGCACGCCGCGCGTCGCGGGCCGCGACATCACGCTGGCCGCCGGACTGGTGTCCGGCCGCATCGGCGGTCCGGCTGCCGAGACGCCCGACTTCCTCGAGATCCACTCGTCGCTGGCCGAGCGCGGTCGCGTCAGGGCGTTCGCCGCGGGCGACATCCTGCTCGACCAGGTCGGCGGATCCCTCTTCGCGCATACCGTCTCGTCGTCCGCGGGGGATGTGGCGCTGCGCACCCGTGACGGCGGCATCTTCTCGGACACTGCCGGCACCGTGACGCGCATCGTCGGGCGCAACATCGACCTCATCGCCGTCGGCGGCGCGATCGGTGCAGACAGCCCCGACCGTTCGCTGGACCTGGTCGTGGACACCGCAGTCGGCGGGCGCCTGTACGCGCACTCGCACTCGGGGATCGTCACGGGTGTGTTCGTGACGGAGGCGACGGGGGCCCTCTTCGTCCTGCGGGCAGAAGCCGACCAGGGAGACGTGCGGCTCACCGTGCCCTTCGTCGAGGGTGGCCCCGACGAGAGCCTCTTCATCCTCACCGAGGGACGCACGATCGACGGGCTGACTGAGGTGACCCAGGGCCGGGTCGTCGCGGGCGGACATGTCACGCTGCTCGTCGGTCAGGACGTCATCGCGCCCCTGGGCACGGTCATCCAGGGCGAGACCGTGACGATCCGCGCGTCGTTCGGCAAGACGCTCGCGAGCCAGGGTGGATCGCTGCTCTCCTTCGCCGGCGAGGTCACGGGACACGCGACACAGATCTTCGGGGGTCGCGGCGACGATGTCTTCCTCTTCGACTCGACCGTGCTGGGCGGGCACACGATCGTCTACGGCGGTGCCGGGAGCACACCGTCGGGTGAGGACGGCGACGACGCGTTCTTCGTCCTGCGGCTCGAGACGATGACCGGCACCCACATCGCGGCCCCCGGCGATGACTTCGCCGGCACCGAAGTGCGCGACGCGCTCGTGCTGTTCGGTCTGTCCGGAGACAACCACTTCCACATCCAGACGTGGGGCGGCGACGACGACCTCGGCCACGACTACCGCATCATCGTGCGCGGCGGGGGTGTGCGGGGTGGGTTCAACACGCTCACCATCGACGGCACGGATGCGCCCGACCTCTTCCTCTTCCGCGGACTCGCCGCGATCGCAGAGCACCCCGGCAGCAAGCGCCCCGCGTTCGTCGCCCACGTCAACGCCGATGCCGGCACGGTGGAACGCATCTCGTACGACGGAGGCATCAACCAGCGGGTCACCGTGAACGGTCTCGCGGGCGACGACGTCTTCGTATTCGACGACAACAGCGCCGTCACGACGGTCTACGGCGGCGAGGGGAACGACACGTTCATCGTCGGCCAGTTCTTCGCTGCGCCGCGTATCGAACCCGACGTCCAACCCGGCGACGGCATGCAGACGTTCGAGACGGAGTTCGGTCACGGCAGCCGCGGGATCACCTTCCCGGCCGTCCTGTACGGCGGCGCCGGCGATGACACGTTCATCATCCGTGGTCACATCGCCGAGCTGCGCGTCGAGGCGACGACGGGCGCCGACACCTTCCACCTTCTCGCTGTGCGGCTGCTCGACGGGACCTACCGCGCGAACGGCCTGCTCTCTCTCGACGGCGGCGCGCAGACGTCGACGGTGACGGTGTACACGGCGGGCCCCGCCTCAGGCATCGTCGCGACCACCAAGGCGGTGTCCGGGGGCGGACTGCGCGGCGATCTGTACTCCGTGAAGGCGCCCGTCGTCGTCGGCGCCATGGCGCCGGCGGTGCCCTTCGCCCTGCCCGATGAGGACGCTGCACTCCCGGCACCGCTCGTGATCCCGGTTCCCCCGCGTGACGGTGGGACGGGCGAGGTCATCGTCGTGGAGTCCGACGGGTCGACGACGCTGAAGACCGGTGTCAAAGAGACCGACAGCTACACGATCGCGCTCGGCACTGCGCCGACCGCGCGGGTCTACATCACGATCTCGGCGGCGTACGCGGGCGGGACACCGTACGCACAGATCTCGATCGACGGCGGGCTGACGTTCCACGACCAGGTCATCCTGATCTTCGAGGCGGGCGAGACCGGGCCCAAGACCGTCATCGTGCGGCTCGTGCCGACCGTCGACCCGCACCCCTTCCCGGTGCGGGCGTTCCCCTCGCCCGAGCCGGGTCCCGGCATGGTGGTCGAGACCGTGAGCCACGTCTTCTCGAGCGACGACCCGCTTTATGATCACGCGGCGGCGCGCAACGTGTACATCAACCTCGTCCGCGAGGCGGACCCCGTCGATCCCGTCGATCCCGTCGATCCCGTCGATCCGATCACCCCGGACGACGGCGCCGACGGCCAGCCGGCCGGAGGCGCGGCGGCAGACCGTCTGCCNCCTCGTCCGCGAGGCGGACCCCGTCGATCCCGTCGATCCCGTCGATCCCGTCGATCCGATCACCCCGGACGACGGCGCCGACGGCCAGCCGGCCGGAGGCGCGGCGGCAGACCGTCTGCCCGAGACGGGCGGCAGCGACCTCACCGGATGGCTGCTCGTGAGCCTGCTGCTGTTCGCCGGCGGCGCGGCCCTGCTCCTGCGCCGCCGCCGGGCCTGATCGCCTGCGGGGGGAACGCCGTTACCCTGAGGTCATGCCACTGACCGGAGAATACAAGCCGTCCACCTCGGAATGGGCTCGCACCCAGGCTGAGACGTACGAGGCGAGCGGGGGTGCCGAGGCGAACGAGCTGCGCGGCATGCCGATCATCGTGTTGACGACCCTCGGTCGCAAGACGGGCGCCCTGCGAAAGACCGCGCTCATGCGCGTCGAGCACGAGGGGCGCTACCTCGCCGTCGCCTCGATGGGCGGCGCGCCGAAAGAGCCCGCGTGGGCAGGCAACATGCGCGCACACGACCGCGTCGAACTGCAGGACGGCGCCGTCACGCGCGACTACCGCGCCCGGGAGCTGACCGGCGACGAACGCGCTGCATGGTGGGAGCGCGCGGTCGCGGTGTTCCCCGACTACGCCGCGTACCAGGAGAAGACCGACCGCCTGATCGCCCTCTTCATCCTTGAGCCGATCGAGGACTGATCCGGACACGCAGAAGGCGGGGTGCCACGGAGGCACCCCGCCTTCTCGGATCGATCAGCCGCCGAGGATCGCCTCGACGGGACCGCGTGCGAAGTACACCAGGAACCCGGCTGCGACGATCCACAGCAGCGGGCTGATCTGCCGGGCCTTGCCCGAGAGCGAGCGCACGATCACCCAGCCGACGAAGCCCGCGCCGATGCCGTTGGCGATCGAGTAGGTGAGCGGCATGACGGTGACGGCGAGGAAGACCGGCAGCAGTACCGAGAACTCCGAGAAGTCGATGTACTTGATCTGCGACATCATCAGCGCGCCGACGATGACCAGCGCAGCCGAGGCGACCTCGGTCGGCACGATCGACACGAGCGGCGTGAAGAACATCGCGATGAGGAACAGCGCACCCGTCACGACGTTCGCGAAGCCCGTGCGGGCGCCCTCGCCGATGCCTGCGCCGGACTCGATGAAGACGGTGCTCGACGAGCTCGACGTGAGACCACCCGCGACGGCGCCGACGCCCTCGACGATGAGCGCCGACTTGATGCGCGGGAAGTCGCCCTTGTGGTCGGCGAGGTTGGCCTCTTTCGACAGGCCCGTCATCGTGCCCATGGCGTCGAAGAAGTTCGTGAAGACGAGGGTGAACACGAGCATGAGCGCGGCGAGCGCGCCGATCCGCTCGAACGAGCCGATGAACGAATCGGGGGTCACCTGACCGAGGAGCGACAGGTCGGGCCAGCTCACGACGGATGCCGGCAGCTCGGGGACGGACAGGCTCCAGCCGCCCGGGTTGAAATCGTCGCCGGCGAACATCGGACCGATCTTCCAGATCGCCTCGACGATGACGGCGACGACGGTGCCCGTCACGAGGCCGATCAGGATGCCGCCCTTGACCTTGCGGGCGACGAGGATGCCGGTGAGCAACAGCGTCGCGACGAAGATGAGCGTCGGCACGGTCGTGACAGACCCGTCCACGCCCAGGCCCACGGGCGGCGATGATGCACCGGTCGAGGTGACGAACCCGGCGTTGACGAAGCCGATGAAGGCGATGAACAGGCCGATGCCGACCGTGATCGCGAGCTTCAGCTGGATCGGGACGGCGTCGAAGATCATGCGGCGCAGGCCGGTCGCCGCCAGCAGCACGATGATGAGGCCGTTGATGACGACGAGGGCCATCGCTTCGGGCCACGTGACCTGACCGACGACGGACACAGCGAGGAACGAGTTGATGCCGAGGCCGGCCGCGAAGGCGAAGGGCAGTCTCGTGACGAGGCCGAACAGGATCGTCATGACACCGGCCGTCAGCGCCGTGGTCGCCGCGACCTGCGTGAACCCGAGCTCGTTCCCCACGACGTCCGGAGCGCCGGACAGGATGATCGGGTTGAGGATCACGATGTAGGCCATCGCGACGAAGGTCACGACACCTCCGCGGACCTCTGCTCCGAGCGTGGAACGACGCTTGGTGATCTCGAAGAAGCGGTCGAAGCCGTTCTTCGGTGCCGGATCTGTGATCTCGGGCGCGGACGAGGGGGCTGATGTCATGTCGGGGACCTCCTCGGACAAGATAGCGGCACCCAGACGGCAACCGCATATCCGGATGCCACGGCGGGCGCGCCGACCGAACTCACAGGGGCGCCGTGGGTAGGGTCGACAGCGCATGCATCGCCTCATCGTCGCCATCCTTGCCGCGGTCGACGCTCTCATCGCGGTCGCCGTCGGGCTCGCCGTCGTCCTCGCATCGCTGACGCTCCTCTGGGCTGTCGGGGTCGGGACGGGGGCTGATTGGGGTGCGCTCTGGCCCGCGAGCGCGACGATCTGGCAGCTCGGTCATCTCGTGCCCGTCGAGGTGGTGCTCGCCCCCGACTACCTCGCTGAGACAGGCATCGATCCCGCGGCCGCCGCCTTCACGATCTCGCTCGCACCGCTGGCTTTCGCCGCCTTCACCGCCGTCTTCGCCGCCCGCTCGGGGCGGCGGGCATCGCAGTCGGGAGCGTGGGTCACGGGGCTCCTGACGGGCGCCGTCGTGTTCACCGGGGCGACCGTGCTCATCGCACGCACGAGCCACGGCGCGCTCGCCGAGGTTCAGCTGTGGCAGGCCGTGCTCTTCCCCGCGCTCGTGTACGTCGTGCCCGCCTTCGTCGGCGCTCTCGCGACGGAGTGGAGTGAAGCCGGTGACGGCGTCATCGCGAGGGTGCGCGACCGTGTCGAAGCGCTCCCCGACGGGTGGGGCGAGGTGCCCGGCGTGATCGCACGCGGGACGGCGGTCGTCGGCACGGGACTGCTCGGACTCGGCGCGCTCGCGACAGCCGCCGCCGTCGCCCTGGGCGGAGGCGAGATCATCGCGCTCTTCGAAGCGTCGCACGTCGACGCCTTCGGGGCGAGCGTCATGATGCTCGCGCAGCTCGCCTACCTGCCGACGCTCATCGTGTGGGCGATGTCCTTCCTCGCCGGGCCCGGATTCGCCATCGGAACGGACACGGTCATCGGACCGGCCGGCACCCAGACCGGCATCCTGCCGGGCATCCCCGTGCTCGGCGCGATACCCGAATCCACGACGACGTGGCTGCTGCTGCTCGCGCTGCTGCCCGTCGCGCTCGGCGCGTTCGCGGGCTGGATCGCCCGCTCCCGGCTCGCCGAAACCCGCGGTCCCCGGCTCGATGACGGGCACGACCCGTTCGGGGCACGGCTCGCCGCCGCGGCGGGCATCGCCGTCGGTGCCGCCGGCGTCGCCGCTCTGCTCGCGCTCCTCGCATCGGGGTCGATGGGGCCCGGAGCCCTCGCGCACTCCGGCCCCGAGCCCGGCCCGCTCGCGCTCGCGGTTGGGCTCGAGACGGCGCTGGGGGCGGGCATCCTCCTGCTGGCGCCGCGGGGCCGCGGCCCGGGGCGCGACGTGCGGGAGCCTTCGGTCATCGAGTCGTCGACCGTCGCTCGTTCGGCGAACGCCGCGATCTGGGCGGACTCCGCGACCTGGTTCGAAGACGAACCCGTGACGGTCGCCCCCGCGACGGACGACCCTGCGACGAGCCCGGAGACCGGGGCGGACTCCGGGGTCGGGGGCGCAGACGAGTCCGTGACCGAACCGCTGGACCGGCTCCCCCCACGCCCGCCGCTAGACTGACGGCGTGCTCACGGTCGCCGTTCTCATCTCGGGCACGGGGTCGAACCTGCGCGCCCTGCTCGACGCCGCCGCCGATCCCGGGTTCCCCGCGACGATCGTCGCCGTCGGTGCCGATCGAGAAGCGCCCGGGTTCGCGCACGCCGAGGAATACGGGATCCCGACGTTCCTCGTGCCGTGGCAGAGCTACGACTCGCGCGAGGAGTGGGGCGCCGCGCTCGGCGAGCAGCTCGCCGTGTGGAACCCCGACCTGGTCGTGTTGAGCGGCCTCATGCGGCTGCTCCCGGCCTCACTCGTCGAGCAGTGGGAGCCGCGCATCCTGAACACCCACCCCGCATACCTGCCCGAGTTCCCCGGCGCGCACGGCGTGCGTGACGCCCTCGCCGCCGGAGTCACGCAGACCGGCGCGAGCGTCATCGTCGTCGACAGCGGCATCGACACCGGCCCGGTCCTCGCGCAGGAGCGCATCCCGGTGCACGTCGGCGACGACGAGCATTCTTTGCACGAACGCATCAAGCCCGTCGAACGGCGGCTGCTCATCGACGTCGTGCGTCGCATCGCCACGGGCGACCTCGACCTCGCCGCCCTGCGGCGCACCGCCGAATCCACCCCCTGACGACCTACCGAGGAGTCCCCATGGCCGGCCCGAGCCACGATCCCGCCCTCTATCGCGAACGCGATGTCGTGCCGATCCGTCGCGCGCTGATCTCTGTCAGCGACAAGACAGGTCTTCTCGAACTCGCCGAAGCACTCGCGGCGGCCGGCGTCGAGATGGTGTCGACGGGCGGCTCCGCGTCACTCATCCGCGACGCCGGCTACGACGTGACCGATGTGTCGGCCGTCACAGGGTTCCCCGAGTCGCTGGACGGGCGCGTGAAGACCCTGCACCCCAGCGTCCACGCAGGGCTCCTTGCCGACATGCGGCTCGAGGACCACGAGCGCCAGCTCGACGAACTCGACATCGCCCCCTTCGAGCTCGTCGTGGTCAACCTGTACCCGTTCGTCGAGACCGTCGCCTCGGGGGCCTCTGCCGTCGACGTCGTCGAGCAGATCGACATCGGCGGCCCCGCCATGGTGCGGGCATCCGCCAAGAACTTCGCCAACGTCGCGATCGTCGTCTCACCCGAGTCCTACCCGGCCGTCATCGAGGCCCTCGGCGCATCGGGGACGAACCTGGCACAGCGCCGCGACCTCGCTGCGCGCGCCTTCGCCCACACCGCGGCATACGACCGCGCCGTCGCGCAGTGGTTCGCCGAGCAGACGCTCGCCGACGAGCAGACGCTGCCGCAGCACCTCACGATCAAGGCCGAGCGCCTCGCGACGCTGCGGTACGGCGAGAACTCGCACCAGCGCGCCGCGATCTACACGCGCGTCGGCGGCCACGGCATCGCGCAGGCGACGCAGCTGCAGGGCAAAGAGATGTCCTACAACAACTACGTCGACGCGGATGCCGCGCTCCGCGCCGCGTTCGACATGCTCAAGCCCGCCGTGGCGATCATCAAGCACGCCAACCCGTGCGGCATCGCGACCACGGCGCCGCAGGCGCTCGACCCCATCGCCAGCGCTCACCTGCGTGCGCACGAGTGCGATCCCGTATCGGCGTTCGGCGGTGTCATCGCGGCGAACCGCACGATCACGCTCAAGATGGCCGAGAACGTGCGTGACATCTTCACCGAGGTCATCGTCGCGCCCGCCTTCGAGCCCGAGGCGCTCGAGGTCTTCCGGCTCAAGAAGAACCTGCGCGTGCTGCAGCTGCCCGCCGACTGGCAGCAGGAGCGCATGGACGTGCGGCTCGTCTCGGGCGGACTGCTGCTGCAGGATGCAGACCGGTTCCCCGACGACATCGACTCGGTCGCCAAGGACTGGGAACTCGTCTCGGGTGAACGGCCCGCCGACGAGGACATGACGAACCTCATCTTCGCGTGGAAGGCGTGCCGCGCCGTCAAATCCAACGGCATCGTGCTCGCGAAGAACTCCGCGACCGTCGGCATCGGAATGGGTCAGGTCAACCGCGTCGACTCGTGCCGCCTCGCGGTCGAGCGCGCGGGGGACCGCGCCGCCGGCTCGGTCGCGGCATCCGACGCCTTCTTCCCCTTCGCCGACGGGCCGCAGGTGCTCATCGACGCGGGCGTCAGCACGATCGTCCAGCCGGGCGGATCGGTGCGCGACGAAGAGGTCATCGAAGCGGCGCGGGCAGCCGGTGTCACGATGTTCTTCACGGGAGAGCGTCACTTCTTCCACTGACCGGTGACGGACCCTCGTGTCCGTTTTCCGCGAGCCGGTGGGCCCTGAGCGTGTCAGGCTGGGGATGTGAGCATCCCGGTCATGACCTTCGACGAGCGCTACCGCGCGATCGATTCGCGCGACGCGCGATTCGACGGGCAGTTCGTCACGGCCGTGCGATCGACCGGGATCTACTGTCGGCCGAGCTGTCCCGCGCGCACGCCCAAGCCCGAGAACGTCACGTTCTACGCGACCTCGGCCGCGGCGCACGAGGCCGGGTACCGTGCGTGCAAGCGGTGTCTGCCCGAGGCGGCGCCCGGGTCGCCGCAATGGGACCTGCGCAGCGATACGGCCGGCCGTGCGATGCGGCTCATCGCCGATGGAGTGGTCGAACGTGAAGGTGTGCCCGGCCTGGCACGCCGCCTGGGCTACTCGCCGCGCCATCTGACCCGGCTGCTCACGGCCGAGCTCGGTGCCGGACCGCTCGCCCTCAGCCGTGCGCACCGCGCGCAGACGGCCCGGATGCTGCTGGTCGGCACCGACCTCGCCGCCGCCGACGTCGCCTTCTCTGCCGGGTTCGCCAGCGTGCGGCAGTTCAACGAGACGATCCGCGAAGTGTTCGGGGTGACGCCGCTCGAACTGCGCGCTCGACGCACCGTGCGGCAGGCGCGAACCCCGAGGGACGGTGCCGCGACGGGAATCGATCTCGTGCTGCCGCATCGCGAGCCATTCGATGCGGACGGACTGTTCGCGTGGATGTCCGCCCGCGCCGTCGACGGCGTCGAAGCGGCGACCGCGACGTCGTTCGGCCGCGCCGTGCGGCTCGCCGGTGGGCCCGCGTGGTTCGAGCTCAGCCTCGACGGGTCGGGCCGCATCCGGCTGCGCGCGCAGCTGACCGAGCTGTCCGACCTCCCGTCGCTCGTGGCCCGCGCGCGCCGACTGTTCGATCTCGACGCCGACCCCGTCGCCGTCGACGCGGACCTCGCGCGGCGCCCTGAGCTCGCGCCACGGGTGGCGGCGCTTCCGGGCCTCCGTGTTCCCGGGGCCGCCGACCCGCACGAAATGCTCATCCGCGCCATGATCGGGCAGCAGATCACGGTCGTCGCTGCGCGCACGGTGCTGTCGCGCCTGACCGCCGAGCTCGGCGACCCGGTCGACGGGGTCGGATCGGCGACGCGTCTCTTCCCCACGATGGCGGCGATCGCCGAGCGCGGCCACGAGGTGCTGCGCGGACCCGCCGCACGCATCCGCGCCGTCACGGGAGCCGCCGCCGGCTTGGCCGACGGCTCGCTCGTGCTCACAGCGGGTGACGACGCCGCCGATCAGCGCGCCGCGCTGCTGGCCATGCCCGGGATCGGGCCGTGGACGGCCGACTACGTGCGCATGCGGGTCATCGGCGACCCCGACGTGTTCCTGCCCGACGACGTCGCCGTGCGCGCGGGCGCCGCGGCGGTCGGCCTGCCCTCGGCCTCCGCGCTCACGGCGTGGGTCGCCCGCGCCGCCCCCTGGCGCAGCTATCTGACGGCCCACCTGTGGAGAGCCGTGCCCCCGCGACCGGTGCGATCTGAAAGACCCTCGCGGCGCGACGAACCCCCGGCGACTGCCGAGACGGCGCCCCGCACACCTGATCCCGCACACCTCACACAAGGACGCCCCGCATGACGACGATCGAGACCCTCGACACCCCCGACGGGCCCTTCACCCTCATCGCCGACGACGAGGGCCGGGTCCTGACGTCGGGGTGGACGGCGGAGCCCGAGCACATTCTCGACCGCCTGCGGCCGGCAGACCGTCCCTCGTCGTTGCGCTCCGGTGCGACGGCGGCGGGCGAGGCCGTCACGGCCTACTACGGAGGCGACCTCACCGCGATCGATGCCGTCGCGGTGCGTCAGCACGGCACCGCGCTGCAGCACGCCGGGTGGAAGGCGCTGCGCGGCATCGAGCCCGGGCATCCGCTCACCTACGCGGAGTTCGCTGCCGTGCTCGGGTCGGCACGTGCCGTGCGGGCTGCGGCCTCGATCTGCGCCCGCAACGCCCCGGCCCTGTTCGTGCCCTGCCACCGGGTGCTGCGCACGGGCGGGGCTCTGGGCGGCTTCGCGTGGGGCATCGACGTCAAGCGCGCACTGCTCGACCGCGAGGCCCGCTTGCAGTCGGCGAGCACCGGGTTCTAAGCTGGTGGGCTGCCGCAATCGCGGCACGGCTCCAGGGAACATGACCATCATCGCTGAACCGAAACGGTCCGACCTGTCCACAGTGAAGGCCCTTGCGCGGCTCGTGCCGTTCGCGAAGCCCGTGCTTCCGCGCCTCCTGCTGGGCGCTGTCAGCGCGCTCATCGCGAGCCTGCTCGCCCTCGCCATCCCGCTCGTGCTCGAGGCCGTCGTCGAAGGTCCCCTCTCGACGGGCGACATCACCCAGATCATCTGGGGTGCCGCGGCGATCCTCGCGCTCGGCCTGTTCGAGGCCCTCATGGTCTGGGCGCGGCGCTGGTTCGTGCTGGCCCCCGCGACGCAGGTCGAGTACGACCTCCGCACGGGATTCTACGAACGCCTGCAGCGGCTGCCTGTCGCCTTCCATGACCGCTGGCAGTCCGGTCAGCTACTGAGCCGCATGATGCAGGACATCAGCATGCTGAGGCGCTGGCTCGCCTTCGGCGTGATCCTGCTTCTGGTGAACGTCATCACGATCGTCGTGGGCATCGCGCTGCTGTTCCGCTGGCACTGGGTCCTCGGAGTCATCTTCCTCGTGTGCTCGGCGCCGCTGTGGTACGCCGGGTACCGGTTCGAGAAGACCTACGGCACGCTCGCGCGCCAGAGCCAGGATCAGGCCGGCGACCTCGCGACCTCGGTCGAAGAGAGCGTGCACGGCATCCGCGTTCTCAAGGCCTTCGGACGCGGAAAGCACGCGCTCGTGAAGTTCACGCGGCAGGCCGAGAGCCTGCGCGAGACCGAGATGAGTAAAGCTCGCGCCGTCGGCTGGATCTGGTTCTGGCTCGTGCTGCTGCCGGACATCGCCTTCGCGCTGTGCCTCGGCGCCGGGATCTACCTGACCCAGCTGGGTGAACTGCAGGTCGCCGAGTTGTTCGCCTTCTTCGCGATGGCGACGGTGCTGCGCTGGCCCATGGAGTCCATCGGGTTCCTCTTCTCATTCCTCATCGACGCACGCACCGCCACCGATCGCATCTTCGAGGTCTTCGACGAGCCGAACCCGATCGTCGACCCGCCGACGCCCGTCACGATCGCCGAGCCCCGCGGCGCGCTCGCCTTCGAGGGCGTGCATTTCCGATATCAGGATGCCGGCGCTCAAGAGCGCGACCTGCTCGACGGCATCGACCTCGTGCTGCGGCCCGGTGAGACGATGGCGCTCGTCGGTCTCACGGGCTCGGGCAAGACGACGCTGACGACGCTGCCCGCGCGGCTCTATGACGTGACCGCCGGTCGCGTGACGCTCGACGGCGTCGATGTCCGCGACATCCGCCTCGCCGAGCTGCGCCGCCACATCGGCATGGCCTTCGAGGACTCGACGCTGTTCTCGCAGTCGGTCCGCGACAACGTGCTGCTCGGTCGCGACGACCTCGTGCCGGGTTCTGCCGAGGCCGAGCGCGTGCTGCGCGAAGCTTTGGGCGTGGCGCAGGCAGGCTTCGTCGACGACCTTCCGAACGGCGTCGACACGATCATCGGCGAAGAGGGACTGTCTCTCTCGGGCGGGCAGCGACAGCGTCTCGCGCTCGCGCGAGCCGTCGCCGCGCGACCCGCCGTGCTCGTGCTCGACGACCCGCTCTCTGCGCTCGATGTCGACACCGAGGCGCTCGTCGAAGACGCCCTGCGCGAGATCATGCACGAGACCACGACCCTCGTCGTCGCGCATCGTCCCTCCACCGTCATGCTCGCTGACCGCGTCGCGCTGCTCGAAGCGGGCCGCATCACCGCCGTGGGCACCCACTCCGAACTGCTGCGCACGAGCGAGCATTACCGCCACGTCATCTCGAGCCTCGCAGACGAGCAGGCGCAGCTACGTGAACTCAGGTTCGAACCGTACGGCTCGGGCCAGGAACCCGAGGTGGCCGAGTGAGCACCGTCGTCGGCACGAGCGGCGAAGACCGCTCTGACTACACGCGCGAAGAGAGCCGTGCCGTGCGCCACCGCTCGCTGCAGCTGCTCGGCTCGCTCGTGCGGCCCGTGCGCGGTCAGCTCGTGCTCGCAGCCGTCGTTCTCGTCATCTCGACCGCCCTGCGCGTCGCCGGTCCCGCGCTCATCGCCATCGGGATCGACACGGCTCTGCCCGCCGTCGTCGAGCGGATGGACTGGATGCCGACGGTCCTCGTCGTGCTCGCGTACCTCGCCACCGCGATCGGCGGGGCGGCGCTCATCGGCTGGTACGTCGTCGTGACGGCGCGGCTGACGCAGGCGATCATGCTCGATCTACGCAAGCGGATCTTCCTGCACACGCAGAAGCTCAGCCTCGAGTTCCATGAGTCGTACACGTCGGGCAGGATCATCTCGCGGCAGACCAGCGACCTCGACACGATCCGCGAGCTGCTCGACGGGGGACTCAACGAACTCGTCTCGGGCATCCTCTACGGCGTCTTCACCCTCGTCATGCTGCTCGTGTGGGATTGGCAGTCCGGACTCATCCTCGTCGTCATGGGCATCCCGCTGTACCTCCTGATGCGCTGGTTCTACACGCGCTCGCAGCGGGTCTATCGCGAATCGCGCGTCATCAGTGCGACGGTCATCGTCAAGTTCGTCGAGACGATGACGGGTATCCGCGCCGTCAAGGCGTTCCGTGAAGAGAAGCGCAACGACGAAGAGTTCGGTGAGCTGGCCAGCGGCTACCGCGAGATCAACATGCGCTCGATCCGCCTCTTCGGCACGTTCGAGCCGGGCCTCATGGCCGTCGCCTCCGTCACGCTCGCCGTCGTCGTCGCGTGGGGCGGACTGCGGATCGTCGATGACACGCTTCTGGTCGGCACCCTGCTGGCGGCCGTGCTGTACGTCCGCAACTTCTTCGCGCCTCTGCAGGAGGTCGCGTTCTTCCTGAACTCCTACCAGTCCGCCACCGCGGCACTCGAGAAGGTCTCGGGCGTGCTCGAAGAAGAGCCGACGGTGCCCGATCCGGTGCATCCCGTCGACCTGTGGAAGGCGCGCGGCCATGTGCGCTTCGAGGACGTGTCGTTCGGGTACTCCGATGAGCGGGTCATCCTGCCCGACTTCTCGCTCGACATCCCCGGCGGGCAGACGGTCGCCCTCGTCGGAACGACCGGTGCGGGCAAATCGACACTCGCCAAGCTCGTCTCGCGGTTCTACGACCCGACGCGCGGACGCGTGACTCTCGACGGCGTCGACCTGCGCTTGCTGCACCCGAAGGACCTGCGCCGCGCGATCGTCATGGTCACGCAGGAGGCGTACCTGTTCAGCGGCACCGTGGCCGACAACATCGCGCTCGGCAAGCCGGATGCGACCCTCGACGAGATCCGGGCGGCAGCGCGTGCGGTCGGCGCGGACGCCTTCATCGAGAAGTTGCCCGACGGCTACGCGACCGATGTGAACAAGCGCGGCGGGCGGGTGTCGGCGGGGCAGCGCCAGCTCATCTCCTTCGCGCGCGCGTTCCTCGCCGACCCCGCCGTGCTGATCCTCGACGAGGCGACCGCGTCACTGGACATCCCCTCGGAGCGGATGATCCAGAACGCCCTGCAAACCCTGCTCTCGGACCGCACGGCGATCATCATCGCGCACCGCCTGTCCACCGTGGCGATCGCCGACCGCGTGCTCGTCATGGAGCATGGCCGCATCATCGAAGACGGCACACCCGCCGAGCTGATCGGGGGCACAGGCAAGTTCGCTCAGCTGCACGCGGCCTGGCGGGACTCGCTGGTCTGACGATCGGATGCGCGGCCGCTTCCGCCGGTGGGGGAACGGCGGATCCGACAAACGTCGTGCACGTTCGGCCGATCACCAGACGCCCGCACCGTGATTCGGCTGGACATCGTCCCTAGGCTCTCACGCGTGAGCCGACCGCTCCGACAAAGGTGTCATGCCATGGCGCGTGCGGGTCACAGCCCATTCGAGCCGAAAGTGGAGACCATGACCAGTACCCGAACTGCGGTCGCTCCGAGGCGGCGCTGGGGGGCGATGCTCACCGCATCGACCCTGGCGGCGTCCCTCGTGGCACTCGCGCCCCCCGCCGTCGCATTGGCAGCCTCCGCCGAGGTGGGCTCTTCCACCGTCGTGCCGATGCAGATCACCGGTGACGATGCTGAGCGCTTCTCGCTCGTCATCCTCGGTGACGGCTACACCGCCGACGAGCAGCAGAAGTTCTACGACCAGGTCGAGGTGCACCTCGAGACGATGTGGAGCATCGAGCCCTTCAAGAGCTACCGCAACCACTTCAACGTCTACGCGATCGGCATCGTCTCGGGCGAGTCGGGCATCAGCTGCGACCGTACGCTCGACGCCCCCCGTCGCACGACGCCGCTCAGCATGTCGTTCTGGGGCGGATGCCGCGCCTCGAGCGTCGAGCGCCTCATCACGATGAACAACTCGGCGGCGCAGCGTTACGCTTCCCAGGCGCCGAAGGTCGACCAGATCCTCGCGCTCGCCAACAGCGACACCTACGGCGGCGCGGGCGGCGCGTACGCGACGGCCAGCGGTGGAAACCCGCTGTCGGCGCTCATCTCGCCCCACGAGATCGCCCACTCGCTCGGTGGCCTGCAGGACGAGTACGACTACTACACGCGCGGCATCACGACGGGTGACTACACCGGTCGCGAGCCGAGCTCCGCTCACCACACGCTCATGACGGCCGAGCAGATGGCGCAGACCAAGACGAAGTGGTGGCGCTGGCTCGGTGAAGAGAGCGAGTCCGGTGGCATCATCGACGTCTACGAGGGTGGAATGTACTACTCGACGGGCATCTTCCGTCCGAGCAAGCACTCCATGATGAAGTCGCTGGGTTACCAGATGGACCAGGTCAGCCGTGAGGTCATGACCGAGAAGGTCGCCGGCCGCGCTCCGCTCGTGCCCGCGTCGACCCCCACCGATGCCGCCGTCGCACCCAACCAGGTGCTGTACGTCGAGACGTCGCACCCGGTCTACCACGAGAACGACGTGACCTGGGCGGTCAACGGTGAAGCGGTGGACAACCCCGCCAACCTGCGCACGCTCGAGCTCGGCAAGCTCGGCGTCAAGGCCGGCGACACCGTGACGGCGACCGTCGTCGACAACACCGAGTTCGTCCGCGACCCCGCGATCCGCGCCAAGGCGTCGATGACGCAGACGCGCACCTGGACCGTCGGCACCGGCTCGGCCAACGGCGGCACCGTCCGCCCCGGCATCATCGAGGCGTTCCCGACGTTCAAGCCCGCGGGCGCCGAGGACATCCTCTACGTCAACACGACGCACCGCACCGACCGTGCGTTCGACATCACGTGGCGTGTCGACGGCGAGGTCGTCGCGACCCCCGCCGGCAAGAACACGTTCGACCTGGGCGCGCTCGACCTGAGCGGCACGCACGAGGTCTCGGCGACCGTCTCCGACCCGGGCAACCCCGGTGCCGGACGCGTCGTGCAGGAGTGGGACGTCGACGCATCGGGCCCGACGGTCGAGGCGACCGTGACGGCTCCGATCTCGACCACGACGGGCGCCAACGGCGAGCCGCACTACATCGTGAACGAGTCGTTCGCGATGAAGCTCGTCGCGAGCGACGACCGCGAGGGTGCGCTCATCTCTGAGTTCCGCCTGAACGGCCAGGGCTGGCACAACTACTACGGTTCGCCGACCAACCCCGATGATCCGTTCCTCTTCACGCCCTCGGGCACGAACGTCGATGACCTCATCTACGGCAGCCTCGGCTCCGCCGGTATGTCGGCCTCGCCGTTCCAGCCGACCGAGCCCGGTTACGGCACCCACCGCGTCGAGTACCGTGCGACCGACGCGTCGGGCAACATCGGCCCGGTGAAGGCCTTCACCGTCACGGTCCTCGGCGGCGATGACTCCGACAACCGTCAGATCATCACGACCGAGGTCACCGGCGGCGCCCTGTCGCTCGCGATCGCCAGCGACGAGCCCGTCGTCCTCGACGGTGTCGCGCTGAACGGCGTGGACCAGACGGCGACCGGTGCTCTGCACGACGTCGCCGTCCGCGACTCGCGCGGTACCGCTGCGGGTTGGGACCTGACCGGCGAGGTCTCGGACTTCACGAGCGGCTCCGGCCTCATCGTGGCTGAGAACCTCGGTTGGGCGCCGCGCGCAGAAGCCGTCGTCGGCGACCTGCCGCAGGCTCCCGGCCAGTCGAGCAAGGTCACGGCCGGAAACGTCGCCGTGCCCGGTGCGGGCATCGGCGTTCCGTCCACGCTCTGCGAGTCGCCCGCGGGCAACAGCGCAGGTGCGTTCGTCTGTGGCGCCGACCTCACCCTCGGCGTCCCCGGGTCGGCGCGTGCCGGTACCTACGCCGGTGTGCTGACACTCACGCTCATCTGAGCGGATCTCCCCAACGGATGGGGCCCCGGAGCGCACGCTCCGGGGCCCCATCCCGTTTTCGGGGCACGGGTCTCGGTGCACGCCGAACGAACGGACGCGGCGAGGTGACGGCATCCGCGGGATACGGAGAGGCGCCGGCGTCCGCCAGGTCTGCGATCAGGCGCGCGGACGACCGCGCCGCGCGAAGCGGGGGATGCCGGGTCTAGAGGCCGACCTCGGCGATGACCTCGCCGTACTCCGTCTCACCCACGGGAGTGAAGCCGACACGGCGGAAGAACGCCTCGGGTCCGCCCTCGCCGGCTTCGTAGATCACCGCGACGCGACTCATGCCGCGGGAGCGCGCCTCTTCGAGGAGCTGCTCGACAGCGAAGCGACCGACGCCGCGACCCTGGTCATCGGCGTCGACGTTGATGCGCCAGAGAATCGACTTGAAGTGCTCGATGGGTGCCTCGGGGTCGAAGCTGGCGCTGACGAACCCGACGACCTCGTCGTCGTCGACGACGACGCGCTGCCAGGTCGTCTGCGGATTCATGACGGTCGCTGCGATCCCGTAGCTCACCGGCGCGAGGAACTGCTCCTGGCCGGGTTTGAGGGACATGTGGTTCACGGCGACGATCGTCGCCGCTGACAGTTCGACCAAACGCAGCTCACCCATAGACGACAGGCTAACCGCATTCTCGGTCGCGGGTCACGTATCCGCGCCTCACATCCGTGTGAAGACGGCCCCGATTATCTTGATATCGAGATATCTCGACCGTGTGCGGTAGCCTGGAATCTTGACTGAGGACTTGAATTTCCGACTGAACGAAAGACGTGACCGGTGACAGATTCGACCATCATCTACACCTACACCGACGAGGCTCCGGCTCTCGCTACCGCATCGTTCCTGCCGATCGTCAAGGCCGTCACCGGCCGGGCGGGCGTCGATGTCGAAACGCGCGACATCTCTCTGGCAGGCCGTATCCTCGCGGCGTTCCCGCAGGCGCTCACGCCCGAGCAGCAGGTCGGTGACGCTCTGGCTGAGCTCGGTGGTCTCGCGACCCTGCCCGAGGCCAACATCATCAAGCTTCCGAACATCTCCGCGTCCGTCCCGCAGCTGAAGGCCGCGATCGCCGAGCTTCAGGCGCAGGGCTACGACGTCCCCGATTACCCCGATGACGCCACGACGCTCGAAGAGAAGGACGTCCGCGCGAGGTACGACCGCATCAAGGGCTCGGCCGTGAACCCCGTGCTCCGTGAGGGCAACAGCGACCGCCGTGCGCCGCTGTCGGTGAAGAAGTACGCGCGCAAGCACCCGCACCGCAACAAGCCGTTCGCCGAGGGATCCAAGACCCGCGTCGCGACGCTCGGCCATGATGACTTCAAGGCGAACGAGACGTCCGTGCTCATCGAGGCCGACGACGTGCTGTCGATTCAGCACGTCGCCGCCGACGGGACCGTGACTCCGCTCAAGACCGGTCTCAAGGTGCTCCCCGGCGAGATCGTCGACGCGACCTTCCTCTCTGCCAAGGCGCTCGACGCCTTCCTCGCCGAGACGCTCGAAACGGCCAAGGCCGAAGACGTGCTCTACTCGGTGCACCTCAAGGCGACGATGATGAAGGTCAGCGACCCGATCATCTTCGGCCACGTCGTGAAGGCCTACTTCGATGACGTCTTCGAGCGTTACGGCGCCGAGCTCGCCCAGGCGGGTCTGAGCCCGAACGACGGACTCGGCACGATCCTCGCTGGTCTGCCGGCCCTCGAGCACGGCGAAGAGATCGCCGCCGCCATCACGGCCGACCTCGAGAACGGTCCCCGACTGTCCTACGTCAACTCCGACAAGGGCATCACCAACCTGCACGTTCCCTCCGACGTGATCGTCGACGCGTCGATGCCGGCTCTCGTGCGCAACGGGGGCAAGCTGTGGGGCGCCGACGGCGGCGAATCGGACACGCTCGCGGTCATCCCCGACTCGTCCTACGCAGGGGTCTACCAGACCGTCATCGAAGACGTGATCGCCCACGGTCCCCTCGACCCCGCCACGATCGGCACGGTGCCCAACGTCGGTCTCATGGCCCAGGCCGCCGAGGAGTACGGCAGCCACGACAAGACGTTCGAGATCGAAGCACCCGGCGTGGTCCAGGTGCTCAGCAGCACCGGCGAGGTGCTGCTCTCGCACGAGGTCGAGGCGGGCGACATCTGGCGCGCGACGCAGACGAAGGACGTCGCGGTCCGCGACTGGGTCAAGCTCGCCGTCACGCGCGCGCGGGCCACCGGATCGCCGGCGGTGTTCTGGCTCGACGAGAACCGCGCCCACGACGCCCAGCTCATCGAGAAGGTGAAGACCTACCTCGCCGACCACGACACGACGGGTCTCACGATCGAGATCCTCGCGCCGGCCGAGGCGACGCAGTACTCGCTCGACCGACTGCGCAAGGGCGAGGACACCATTTCGGTGACCGGCAATGTGCTGCGTGATTACCTGACGGACCTGTTCCCGATCCTCGAGGTCGGCACGAGCGCCAAGATGCTCTCGATCGTCCCGCTCCTCGCGGGCGGCGGCCTCTTCGAGACCGGTGCCGGCGGTTCCGCACCCAAGCACGTGCAGCAGCTGCTGGCCGAGAACTATCTGCGCTGGGATTCGCTGGGCGAGTTCTTCGCTCTCGCGGCCTCCCTCGAGCACCTCGCGACCGTGACGGGCAACGTCAAGGCGCAGGTCCTCGCCGACACGCTCGACGCCGCGACGGGGACCTTCCTCGAGAACGACAAGTCGCCCGGCCGTGCGCTCGGCACGATCGACAACCGCGGCAGCCACTTCTACCTCGCGCTGTACTGGGCGCAGGAGCTCGCGAACCAGCAGGCGGACCCCGAGCTCGCCGCGGCATTCGCGCCCGTCGCCGACTCTCTCGCATCGGCCGAAGACGACATCGTCGCGGAGCTCCTCGCCGTGCAGGGCGTACCGACCGACATCGGCGGCTACTACCGCCCCGACACCGAGCTCGTGACCGCGATCATGCGGCCCTCCGCGACGCTCAACGAGATCATCGACGGGATCTGACCCGCCCGATCACGAAGGCCCTGTCCGCTCAGCGGGCAGGGCCTTCGGTCGTTCACACCGGATGACGCAGGCAACCGGGCGCGGGGGCGGTCAGGCGCGGACCTGAACCTCGGTGCCGACGGGCGCCCAGTCGAAGAGGAATTTGGCAGCGCCGACGGGCATGTTCACGCAGCCGCTGCTGACGTGCGCGGCACCGAAGCTGTTGTGCCAGTAGGCGCCGTGGAACGCCTGGTCGCCGTTGAAGTAGGCCACCCAGGGCACGTTCTCGGTGCAGTACGGCGCTCCGGGGAAGCATCCCATGTCCTGAATGTTGCGCTTCCAGTTGATGCGGAACGATCCCGTGAACGTCGGCGACGAGGCCTTGCCGGCCGAGATGGGGTACGAGTTGACGAGGTTGCCGTTCTCGTAGAGGTAGGTGCGCAGATCGCTGAGATCGACCACGACGTTGCGGGCGAGGGTCGTCGTGGCGAACGGGACCTCGGTGACCGGCAGTGCGAAAGCGGCTTCGCCGGCGGCGAGCTGCTCGGCGAACGCCGCCGCGATACCGGACGTATCGCCCAGTTCGCGCCCGACGACGCCCGTGGCCAGCTCGCTGAGGACGCCGCCGCCGGAATCGGTGATGACCGTCGCGTTCGCAGCCTCGCGGTTGACCGCCTCGGGAAGCGTGTCGACGACGGACTGGATCGACGCCTCGTCGACGCCGACCTCGAAGGTGCCGCGCGCGCCGGGAGTGACGGTGAGCCACGAGGCGACCTGCTCGCGGGCGATCGGCACCGTGCGCTCGTCGCCGATGTAGAACCCGGCGGTGTCGAGGATGTCGTTGAGGTTCGCCGCGGCCGACTCGGCGACGAATGTCGGGGTGCCGGCGACGATGGGTGCCGCGACGGGTTCGAACACGACCGCTGTCTTGCCGGCGGCGAAGGCGGTGTCGAGCGTCTCGCCGAGCGCGACGAGGTCGACGCCGGTGCCCTCGACAGCGGGGGTCGTGACGTAGCTGATGGTCTCGGCGTCGAAGACGAGGGTCGCGTCGACGGGATCGACGTAGAGGTCGGGGGCAGCCTGGCGCAGCGCTGCCGTCGCAACCTCGGGGTCGATCGTCACGGACGCCTCGGTGGGTTCGGGGAACCACTGCGTGACGTTCCACATGGGGCTCGTGGCGAACGCGCTGTCGGCGAGGGCGCGGGCCTCGACCGTGGCGCCCAGGTCGAGCGCGTTGATCTCGACGTCGCCGCCGGCTCCGCTGAGGACGACGTTCGTCTCGGCCAGGCGTGCATCGATGGCGTCGGTCGCCGCACCCGAGGTGAGCAGGCCGACCGGAACGCCCCCGACCGACGTGCCCGGTGCGATGAGCACGAGCGAGGTCGCGACGAGGGCGACGGCGAGGGTCGCGGCTCCGGCACCGATCCAGATGCCCGTGCGACGCTTCTTCGGGCCGGGTTCGTTCGGGGCCCACTGGACCGACTCGGTTCCGTCAGTGGGCGGGATGGCCGCGGTCGTCGCCTCAGCACCGTCGGTGGGCGTGCCTCCGCCGGTGTCAGCCCCTTCGGCTCCAGGCTTGATCGCGAGATCCGTCACGCAGAAACCCCCCGGGTTGAACGGACATATCGCTCTATGGTATCCGAGCGTGCGAGGCGCGCGGGGTGAAGTTCGATCAGGGTCCCGATAACGGTTCGGTAAAGCGCCGTGGGCTGCGTCAGGTCTCGAAGACCTTTCCGGGGTTCATGATGCCCTGCGGATCGAACACGCGGGCGATCTCGCGCTGCAGCTGCCACTGGGCGTCGCCGAGTTCGTCGGCGAGCCAGCGACGCTTGAGCACACCGACGCCGTGCTCGCCGGTGAGAGTGCCTCCCAGGCGCAGAGCCGCGCGGAACAGGTCGTCGGCGGCATCCCAGATGTGGGGCGGAGTCTCGACGATGCCGTGCTCGTCGGGCCGCCCGTCGAAGATGAAGTTGGGGTGCAGATTGCCGTCTCCCGCGTGGGCGACCGTCGGGATCGAGACGCCGTGTTCGCGCTCGACCCGGGCGATCTCGTCGAACATCGACGGCATGGCGCTGCGGGGAACTGCGATGTCCTCGATGAGCGTCGTGCCCAGCGTCTCCATGGCGGGGTGCATCGAGCGGCGGATCGCGAGCAGCCGCTCGCCCTCTTCGGGATCGCGTGAGACCACGACGGTCCCGCCCGCGTGCCGCAGCACATCGGCGATGGCCGCGGCCTCGTCCTGGCTCGCCGGGCCGTCGGTCTGGATCGTCAGCTGCGCGGCGCCGGGCGTCGGTGGCGCGAGCGCGAGGAGAGCGTGGACGGCGGCGAGCGAGGCGGCATCCATCAGCTCCATGATCGACGGCTGCAGTCCCGCGGCGGTGACGGCCGAGGACGCCGTCGCGGCGGCGCGCACGTCGGGGAACGTCGCCGCGATCGTCTGCACCTCGCCGGGCACGAGCCGGCGCAGCTTGAGCGTCGCGCCGACGATGACCCCGAGCGTGCCCTCGGATCCGATCAGGAGCGACGTCAGGTCGAGGCCGGTGACGCCCTTGACGGTGCGCCGGCCGAGCTGCAGAAGACGGCCGTCGGCGAGTACGACGTCGAGCCCCAGCACGGCATCGCGCACAACGCCGTACTTGGTGCAGAGCAGGCCGCCCGCTCCCGTCGCGATGTTGCCCCCGACCGTCGAGATCGCGCGGCTGGCCGGATCGGGCGCCCACCACAGCCCCTCGGCGGCGAGGGCATCGTTGAGATCGGCGTTGAGGATCCCCGGCTCGACGACGGCGACGAGGTCGTCGGGGCGCACCTCGAGGATTCGCTCCATGCCGCGCACGGACAGCGCGATCTCACCGTCACCGGCGTTCGCCGCGCCCGCGAGTCCCGTGCCGGCACCGCGCGTCACGACGGGAGTCCCCGTCGCGCTCGCGATCCGCATCGTCTGCTGCACATCCTCGACGCTGCGTGCATGCACGACTGCGAGGGGCGTTCCGGAGGCCACATGGCCGGACTTGTCTGCACGGGCCGCTTCGCGCGCGGCATCCGTCGTGTCGATCCGCTCTCCGAGCGCCGCGCGCAGCTGCGCGAGAACGTCGGCGGGTCCGGTCACGCCAAGCGCCGCCGGCCCACGAAGACGCCTACCGTGACGGCGACGACACCGAAGCCGAGGCCGATCCAGGCCATGTCCATGCTCCACCACGCGATCGTCGCGGCGGCGTAGACGAGAAGCTCGACGAAGCCGCGCACGAACGGATGCACGGCGAAGACGGCTCGCGGCGAGACGAAGAGCGCCCACACGAGGATCGCGAGGGCGGGGGCGCCGATGCCCGCGACGATGTTCCACGGGAAGGGCCACGCGACGAAGCCCCAGAACGCGAGCGAGCCGAACGCGAGGATCTGGCAGAGGAAGGCGAGCACGTCGATGCCGGAGAGCGGCGCGCGCGTTCCTGCCGCCGGTGCGGCGGGCTTCTGAGGCGTCACGTACGGGGTCTCGGGCATGGGCTCCAGTCTACGCGCGGCGTCTCGCGCACTGTCGTCGCCGGCTCAGAGCAGGTCGTCGAACGGCACGAGATCCCGCACGTTGTGCGACCGGCCGGGACCGACCTGGTCCCCCGCGATGTATCGGATCTCGAGGCGTGCGCCCAAGAGCAGGTGCGCGACCGTCGGACGCAGGGTCATGGTCGCGGTGCCGGCCTCGTCGAGCAGCAGGACGCCGCGAGCCGCGCCGTCGTAGGTGACCCGCACCTGCGCGCCGGGGGCTCCCGTGACGGCGAAGCCGAGAGTGAGACGGGTTTCCTCGAACCACGCCGAGATGTCGTCGACCGACGGGCTTCCCTCGGGAAGCACCGGCCCCGGCAGCTCGGTCGGCTCAGGCTCAGGCTCACGCTCGGGGTCGGGGTCGGGGTCGGGGTCGGGGTCAGGGTCAGGGGTCGGTTCGGGGGACGGAGTCGGGGAGGGGGCCGGGGTTGGGATCGCCGACGGCGGCGGAACGGGGGCGGGCGAAGCGCTTGGCTGCGGCACCGTGACGCGCGGTTCGGGGGACGGCGCCGTGCCGGCGGGAGGTGCAGCTTCGGTGAGCGGAGCGAAGAGTGGGGGAGTCGGCTGGGGGGTGGAGGTTTCCCTCAGCCCGTCGCCCGGCGTCTGTGCGACCGGTTCGACGATCGCATCCCGCGCAGCGACCGGAGCCGAGGTCAGGGCCGGCACGACGACGGCGGCCGTGACGACAGAGCCGATGACGAGCAGGCCCGCCGCGGCGATGCCTGTCATGACGCCGATACCCGACAGTGCGCCACCGGCGACGGTCGCACCTGCCGCTCCCGCTGCTGCGCCGCCCGATGTCGCAGCTGCCGCCGATGCGGCGCCGCCGAGCGCGGCCGCGGTCCCCACCGCACCGTCGGTCACCGCCGCGGGCATGGCGGCGAGAGCGGTCATCGGTGTCGCGCCGCCCTGCAACGAGGCGAGATATCCCGCAGCTCCGGTCGCGCCGATCGTGAGCGGCAGCAGCACGAGCGCGAGGCGGCTGCCCACCTCTTTGGCCTCGCTGGCCACGATGGCGCAGCGCGCGCACTCCGCGAGGTGCGACTGGACCTTGTCGTGGTCGCGCCGGCCCAGGTTGTTGCGCACGTGCGCACCGAGCCTCTCGATCGTCCACTGGCAGTCGGACCCGTCGACGACCGCGCGCAGGTGCGCTTGGATCCACGCTTCGCGGAGCCCTTCGCGCGCCCGAAACGCCAGCTGGGCGACAGCGGTCGCCTTGAGTCCGAGCAGGGGCGCGATCTCGGCGGGCTTCATGCCCTCTATCTCGGAGTACCAGAGCACCTCCTGCCAGCGGGTCGGAAGGCTGCGGAACGCTTGGTGGGTGAGGCCGCGGTCGAGCGCCTCGTTCGTCGCCTGCTCGGCGGTCGCGGGGTCCTCGACGGCGTCGAGCTCGTCGATCGCCGTCTCTTTGCGCGCGCGACCCCATCCGGCGGCCGTATTGCGGATGCTTGTGAACAGGTAGGCGCGGAACGAGCCGGTCGGACCGCCGCCCTTCTGAATCGACTGGTAGATCCGCGTGTACGCCTCTTGGACGAGGTCGTCGGCGTCGAACGACGACACCGACCTCGCCACAGCGATGCCGGAGCGGTAATGGCGACGCCACAGCTCGCCGAAAGCCGACGTGTCACCGGACCGCGCGCGCAGCACGAGGTCGGCGTCGCTGAGCTCGGTCGCGCTCTGTGCGTCGTTCATCGTCATGCGGACTCCAGGTGGATGAGGGAAGGTCCAACGGCTTCACTCAAGAGACGCGTCATGGCGGGTTTCATCACGCGGCTTTCCATTCTGCTCGTGCCGACGCCGTTCGCCTCGAAAAAGAACTCTCGAAACCCGCGTCATAGATCGTGCCGACCCCCATCTCATGGGTGAGAGACGTTGCTCGCACTCCCCGCCTGGGGCAGGGGTCGGGCACGGCGATTCGCCGGACGCACCGTCCGGAGTCGTCGGAGGCGGGCTCGGAAGACTGCTCTGGGGAGGGCTTCCGGGTTTGCCTGATCTCACTGGGGGAGTCGCGGCCGCTGCACGTGGGGTGCAGCGGCCGCCTCATTCCTCGCCGGCGATCGGGGTGCCGCCGAGCCATACGGCGCGCACGTCGAGGTCGCTCGTGAGCAGAACAGCATCGGCCGACCGGTCGGGTTCGAGCGCGCCGAGATCGTCGCGGCCCAGCACGCGGGCCGGTGTCGTGGTGAGCGCCGCGACGGCATCCTCGAGGGCGACGCCCGCCGCTACCGTTTGCCGCAGCGCGGCATCCTGCGTGAGAGTCGACCCCGCGATCGGTCCGCCGCCGGCGAGGCGGGCGACGCCGCCCTCGACGTCGACGGCCTGCGAACCTAGGTCGTACCGTCCGTCCGGTGCCCCCGCCGCGGCCATGGCGTCCGTCACGAGCGCGATCCGACCCGGCGCCGCCGCGAACGCGATGCGCACGATCTCGGGATGCAGGTGCACTCCGTCGACGATGAGCTCGAGCGTCACCCGGAGGTCGCGCGTCGCCGCGCCCACCGGACCGGGCCCACGGTGGTGCAGTCCGGGCATCGCGTTGAAGGCGTGTGTGATGAGCGTCGCGCCCGCGTCGAACGCCGATGCGGCGGTGCCGGCATCTGCACTCGTGTGCCCCACGGCGGCGACCGCGCCCGCCGCGACGACCGCCCGCACGGTGTCGAGACCGCCGGGCAGCTCCGGGGCGAGGGTCATCTGGCGCACCGTGCCGCGACCGGCTGCGAGCAGGCGCGCGATGGACTCGGCGTCCGGATGCCGCAGGAGCGACTCGTCGTGCGCGCCCCTGTGGCGGGGGTCGAGGAACGGCCCTTCGAGGTGCGAACCGAGCACGGTCGGGTCGGACTCGGCCAGCTCCGCGATGTCGGCTGTGCGCGCGGCGAGCACGTCCAGCGGAGCCGTCACGAGTGAGACCACGGCGCGCGTCGTGCCGTGACCCAGGTGGAACCGGCGCGCCCGGCGGATCGCGTCGGGCCCGTCGTCGTGGGCGGCACCGCCCCCGCCGTGCGTGTGCAGGTCGATGAACCCGGGGGTGAGCACGGCGCGGGGGCCCGCGACCTCCTCCGCGTCGACGATCGTGTCGGCGCCCTCGACGAGCGGTCGCCATGTGTCACCTGTTCCGACCCCGAGCACCCGGTCATCCGCGAAGGCCACCCAGGCGTCCTCGAGGATGCCCCCGCCGTCGACGAGTCGAGCGGAGTGTATGACGGTCGTCACTGCGCGACCTCAGAGCGTGCGCTCGCCGATCGTGCCGCGGCATCCGGATCGTGCGTCGCCGCTGACGGGGGACCGAGACGGCCGGGAGGGGTCACGTCGGGCGTCCTAACGGTCGGGAGCGCGGGGAGCCCACACTACCGCCCGCGTCGGGGTGGCCGAGGGTGGCATCGGATATGCTCGGTGCGTCGCGACTGGCGTTGAGGTGGGCCACCACCGGGGAGCGGCTGACGACGGCATTCGACCGCACGCCTGGGCCGATGCGTGACCTTTCGCACCCTCCGATTGCCGCAGTCAAGGAGATCGTCATGACCGATAAGTTCTTCAACGCCCCGCTCGCCGAGGTCGACCCCGAGATCGCGCAGGTGCTCGAGCGCGAACTCGAACGCCAGCGCGGGTACCTCGAGATGATCGCCTCCGAGAACTTCGTGCCCGTCTCGGTGCTGCAGTCGCAGGGATCCGTGCTCACGAACAAGTACGCCGAGGGGTACCCCGGCCGGCGCTACTACGGCGGATGCGAAGAGGTCGACGTCGCCGAAGAGCTCGCGATCCAGCGTGCGAAAGAGCTGTTCGGCGCCGAGTTCGCCAACGTCCAGCCGCACTCGGGTGCGTCCGCGAACGCGGCCGTGCTGCACGCCATCGCCCGCCCCGGCGACACGCTGCTCGGCCTGTCGCTGGATCACGGCGGCCACCTCACGCACGGCATGAAGATCAACTTCTCGGGCCGGCTGTACGACATCGTCGCGTACGGCGTCGACGCCGAGACCTCGGTCGTCGACATGGACGAGGTGCGTCGCCTCGCCCTCGAGCACAAGCCCAAGGTCATCATCGCGGGCTGGTCGGCATACCCCCGCCAGCTCGACTTCGCCGCGTTCCGCGCGATCGCCGACGAGGTCGGGGCGCTGCTGTGGGTCGACATGGCGCACTTCGCCGGACTCGTCGCTGCGGGCCTCCACCCCAACCCCGTGCCGCACGCGCACGTCGTCTCGTCGACCGTGCACAAGACGATCGGCGGGCCGCGCTCGGGCTTCATCCTCACCAACGACGCCGACATCGCGAAGAAGATCAACTCGGCCGTGTTCCCCGGCCAGCAGGGCGGACCGCTCATGCACGTGATCGCAGCCAAGGCGACGGCGTTCAAGCTGGCCCGCACGCCCGAGTTCGCCGAGCGCCAGGAGCGCGTGCTGCGCGGAGCGGCGATCCTCGCCGACCGGCTGATGCAGCAGGACGTCAAGGATGCCGGGATCACGCTGCGCTCGGGCGGAACCGACGTGCACCTCGTGCTGGTCGACCTGCGTGACGCCGCGATCGACGGCAAGCAGGCCGAAGACCTGCTGCACGACATCCACATCACGGTGAACCGCAACGCGGTGCCGAACGACCCTCGTCCGCCGATGGTCACGTCGGGTCTGCGCATCGGCACGCCCGCACTCGCGACGCGCGGTTTCGGCGACGCCGAGTTCACCGAGGTCTCCGACATCATCGCCCTCGCGTTGCTGCCCGGCGCCGACACCGAGGCGCTGCGCGCCCGCGTCGCCGCGCTCACGGCTGCCTTCCCGCTGTACCCCGACCTGCAGCAGTAAGCCCCGCGCGGTCGAGAGCCGCAGACCGCGAGACGGCGAGAGCACGGGGGGATCGCACCCGTCGCGACGTGCCGTCGCCGTTTCGCGGACACAGACAGAGAGATGAGGATGCCGGTGATCACGCTCGACGGCAAAGCAGCGGCCGCTGAAATCAAGGACGAGCTGAGAGGACGCGTCGAGGCGCTGCGCGAACGCGGTGTCGTTCCCGGCATCGCCACGGTGCTCGTCGGATCCGATCCCGCCTCACAGCTGTACGTCGGCATGAAGCACCGTCAGTCCGAGGCGATCGGCATGAACTCGATCCAGATCGAGCTCGCTTCAGACGCGACGCAGGCAGAGGTCGAAGCCGTCATCGACGACCTCAACGCGGATGCCTCGTGCCACGGCTACATCGTGCAGCTGCCGCTGCCGAAGCACATCGACACCGATGCGATCCTCGAGCGGATCGACCCGGCGAAAGACGCCGACGGGCTGCACCCGACCAACCTCGGGCGCCTCGTGCTCAACGTCAATGCGCCGATCACGACGCCCCTGCCGTGCACGCCCCGCGGCGTCATCGAGCTGCTCGTGCGCAACGGCTACGACCTCAACGGCAAGCACGTCGTCGTCGTCGGACGCGGCGTGACGATCGGCCGTTCGATCGGTCTGCTGCTGACGCGCCGAGACATCAACGCGACCGTGACCCTCACCCACACCGGCACGACCGATCTCGCCCACCACCTGCGCGAAGCCGACGTCATCGTCGCGGCGGCGGGGGTCAAGCACATCGTGCGGCCCGAGCACGTGAAGCCCGGGGCCGCCGTGCTCGATGTCGGAGTGACGCGCGAGACCGACCCCGAGTCGGGCAAGAGCACGGTGCACGGCGACGTGCATCCCGATGTCGCCGAGATCGCCGGCTACCTCTCGCCCAATCCCGGCGGGGTGGGCCCCATGACGGTCGCCCTGCTCATGACGAACGTCGTCGAGGCCGCCGAGCGCTCCCTGGCCTGAGCGCGTCAGAGCTCGTCGAGCAGCTTGCGCTGCTCGTCGGTGAGGCCGTCGTTCAGTTCGCGACGACCTGCCGCTGACGCGGGTGCCTCGGGGGCGGCGCCGGCGGGGCGGACCGACCGGCCCGTCGCCCGGTCGTAGAGCGCGCCTGCGCGGGCTTCGATCTTGTCGTCGACGGCGTCGTAGATGACCCAGGCGAGCAGCAGCGCGAGCGGCGGGATCACCCACCCCCAGAACCAGCCGGACACGTTGACGCCCGAGAAGACGACCACGAGGATCCACACGATGAGCTCGACGACGAAGACGAGCGCGAACTGCACGATCTTCTCGGCGAGCCGTGTGCGCTGACCGGCCGACTTCGCCGCGGCGCCGCGGAACATCCGTCCGATGAGCGGTTTGAGCCAGATCGTCGCGGCCGTGAGGACGATACCCGCCCACAGGGCAGCCCAGCCCACGCGCACCGCCGGGAGCAGCCCGCCGACGACGAGCAGAACGACGACGTTGAACACGTAGAGCGAGACGAATCGCACGAGCCAGGCTTTCACAACGCCCAGACTGTCACGTGACTCCGCCGGCGACAACGTTCGGCGAGTCAGACGAATCGGACGTGCCACCTTCATCCGATCGGACGAAAGCAAGGGGGCATCGGCTTCCTATGGTGAGGGGATGCAGAACATCGCCGATGTCGCCGATTTCCTCCGCACCGACTTCTCCCGGCTCGTGGCCGAGCACGGAGTACCCGGTGCGGCCGTTGCCGTGCTGAAGGACGGCGAGGTGATCGACGCGGCCGCCGGCGTGCTCAGCACGGCGACCGGCGTCGAAGCCACGCCCGACTCGGTTTTCCAGATCGGTTCGATCACCAAGGTGTGGACGGCCACCCTCGTCATGCAGCTCGTCGACGACGGGCTCCTCGACCTCGACGCACCCGTGCGGCAGTACCTGCCCGAGTTCCGGATCGCCGACGAGAGCGCGGCATCCGTCATCACGGCGCGGCAGCTGCTCAGCCACCAGGGCGGTTTCGAGGGCGACGTCTTCACTGACACGGGCCGCGGCGACGATGCGATCGAGACCTACGTCGCGACGCTCGCCGAGCTGCCGCAGGTCTTCGCGCCGGGCGAGCTGTTCGCCTACAACAACGCCGGCTACATCGTGCTCGGTCGGCTCATCGAGGTTCTTCGCGAGAAGACGTGGGAAGCCGCGCTCATGGAGCACCTCGTGGCGCCGCTGGGTCTGACCCACACCGCACCGAGCGCGTACGAGGCGATCCTGCACCGCGCCGCCGTCGGGCACGTCGGCCCCGGCGAAGACGGCGTCGAGACGCCCGCGCCCATATGGGCTCTGGCGAAGTCGAACGAACCGGCCGGTTCGATGCTCGCGATGCGCGCCCGCGATCTTGCGACGTTCGCCCGCATGCACATCGAGGGGGGCCGTGCCGAGGACGGCACGAGCGTGCTGTCCGCGGCCTCGGTCCGCGCGATGCAGGACACGCACGTCGATCTGCCGCTCGTGACCGGAATGGGCGACGCGTGGGGCCTGGGGTGGGAGATCTTCGTCGATGGATCGCCTCGGATCATCGGCCACGACGGCGGCACGATCGGGCAGTCCTCGTTCCTGCGCATCCTTCCGGACGCCGGCATCGCCGTCGTGCTGCTCACCAACGGCGGCGACGTCATGGGGCTGTTCTCGTCGGTTGTGAAGCGCATCGTGAAGGATGCCGCGGGCGCAGAGCTGCACGGGTTTCCTCTGCCGCCGGCCGAGCCGTTCCCGGTCGATCCGGCCGCGTTCGTGGGCGCCTTCTCGAACTCCACCTTCGACATGACCGTGAGCGTCGACGACGCCGGGCGTCTGTGGATGGACACGACGCCCAAGGGTCTCGCGCTCGAGATGGGCGAGCAGGCCGAGCGCGTCGAGATCGTCGGCCTCGCCGGCAACTCGCTCATCGCGCTCGAACCCGCCATGAAGGACATGCACATGGTGTACACGTTCCTCGGCGATGACGGCTCGGGTCGCCGGAAGTACCTGCACTACGGCCGCGCCATGAGCCGCGCGGACTGACCGCATCCAACGCACTGCGAAACTCCAGGAGAACCCGAATGAACGCTGTCACCAGGCCGGCGCTGGTCGCCGCCACCGCCGTCGTCGCCGTCGTCGCGCTCGCCGCCTGTTCGGGCGGCGGAGGCGGTGGCGGCGGAGAGTCCACGGGCGCAGGAGAGTACGTCGACGGAGCCGCGTTCACGTTCGCGCAGGTCACCGATCCCGGCGCCCTCGACCCGCAGGCATCCGCCGCGAGCGCTCTCTTCCAGCTCACGGCGTTCGCCTATGACGCGCTCGTCAGCGTCGACGAGGAAGGCGCCATCCGAAGCCAGCTCGCCCAGGAGTGGAGCGTCGACGGCGACACCGTGACGCTGACGCTCACCGACGGCATCACATGCTCCGACGGCTCGGAGTTCACCGCCGAGACGGTGGTCGCCAACCTGGACTGGATCGGCGACCCCGAGAACCAGAGCCCCTTCCTCGGTTCGTTCCTCGCGCCCGGCCTCACGGCGACGGCCGAGGGCAGCACCGTGACGCTCACGCTCGGGGCCCCGGCGCCCTTTGTGCTGCAGGGCCTCGCGAACGTACCGATGGTGTGCGATGCGGGCCTCGCCGACCGCGACCGTCTCGCGACTGAGACCCTCGGCACGGGTCCGTACGTGCTCACCGAAGCGGCTCCCAACGACCACTACACGTACGAGTTGCGCGAAGGCTACACGTGGGGTCCCGGCGGAGCGACGACGGACGAGCAGGGCATGCCCGCGACGATCACCTCGCGCATCATCCCGAACGAGACGACCTCGGCGAACCTCGTGATGTCGGGCGAGATCAACGCCGCGCAGGTCGTCGGGCCCGACGCGCAGCGTCTCGCCGGCGCGAACCTGTTCTCGACCGAGATCGAGGCGCTGGTCGGCGAGCAGTGGTACAACCAGGGCGAAGGGCACGCGACGAGTGATCCCGCCGTGCGGATGGCGCTGACGCAGGCCGTCGATCTCGCCGAGCTGCAGAAAGTGCTGACCGGCGGCGCGGGCGCCCCCGCCAAGCGCCTCACGATCGTCGCTCCGTCGGCCTGCACGTACGACTCCGTGACCGGAAACGTGCCCGAGACCGATGTCGACGCCGCAAATGCGCTACTCGACGATGCGGGCTGGACCCTCGGTTCCGATGGTGTGCGCGAGAAGGACGGCCAGCGCCTGGAGTTCACCTTCCTGTACGCCAACTCGCTCGGCACGGGCGGCACGTCGGCCGCCGAGCTGGCGACGAAGGCGTGGGAGCAGATCGGCGTCAAGGTCAACCCCGCGCAGAACGACTCGACGACCCTCACGAACGCGATCTTCGGCACGGGCGCGTGGGAGATCGCCTGGGTCCCGCTCAACGTGAACAACCCCGACCAGGTCGTGGGCTTCGTGTCGGGTCCCGCCGCTCCCGAGGGGACCAACTTCGCGGGCATTCAGAACGACGCCTACGAGGCGGGCATGGCTGAGGCCATGACGATCTCCGGCGTCGACGGCTGCGACGCGTGGAGCGCCGCAGAAGCCGAACTCTTCCGCGCCGCCGATATCGTGCCTTTCGCCAACAGCGTTGTGAAGATCTTCGGCAACGGCGCCGAGTTCGATCAGGTCGACACGATCATCCCCACCAGCATCCGGATGCTGGCCTCCTGAGTCGCACCCCCGTGTACGCGCCGGACGATATCCGGCGCGGGAAGGAACACCGCTCATGACTACCGCCGTCGCCCCGCCCGCTGTGGAGGTGCCCCGAGCCCGCGATCATCGCTGGCTCCGGTTCATCCTCCGCCGGACGGGGCGTCTGCTGGTGTCGATATGGGTGCTCATGACGGCGGCGTTCCTCATGATCCACCTCATCCCCGGAGATCCGGTGCGTTCGGCCCTGGGAGCGACGGCGTCGGCAGAGCTGGTCGCCGCGCGCCGCGAGTCTCTGGGGCTCAACGACCCCCTCCTCGTGCAGTACCTGAACTACTTCGCGGGCGTCTTCACGGGCGACTTCGGCACATCCATCCAGACGAACGTGCCCGTCGTCGACATCATCGCGCAGCGCCTCCCTGCCACCGCGAGTCTCGCGGTCCTGGCCTTCCTCTTCGCCGTCGTCGTGTCAGTTCCGATCGGCGTCGCCGTCGCCGTCGCGACGCGCCGCGGACGCGGGCGCCGCCTCGAGCTCGGCTTCGCTTCGGGCAGCGTTTTCGTCTCGGCGATTCCGGACTTCCTCCTCGGCGTCGCCCTCGTCGCCGTCTTCGGGGTCGGCCTCGGCTGGCTTCCGATCGCGGGGCGAGGCGGTCCGGAGTCGTACATCCTGCCGGTCATCGCGCTCGCGCTCGGGCCGGCGGCCGTGCTCGCGCGCATCGTGCGCGTCGAGATGCTCGGTGTGCTCGAGGCCGACTTCGTCCGCACGGCCCGCGCCAAGCGCCTCACACCGTGGCGGATCTATCTGAGCCACGCGCTCCCCAACGCCGTCACGGCGGCCCTCACGCTCGCGGGTCTGTTGCTCGGCGCACTCGTGGTGGGAACCGTGCTCGTCGAGAACGTCTTCGCGTGGCCGGGACTCGGCTCGACGATCGTCTCGTCCATCCAGATGAAGGACTACCCCGTCGTGCAGGCCACCGTGCTCGTCTATGGCGCGGGCGTCCTCGTCATCAACACCGTCGTCGACGCGGTGCTCGCGCTGCTGGATCCGCGCACGACGGTGGCGGAGAACTGATGCGTGCCGTACGCCGCACGCTCGGCACGCCCCTCGGCCTCACCGCCGCGATCCTCCTCGCGCTCGTGCTCGCGACTGCCGCCTTCGCGCCGCTCCTGTGGGGCGCGCAGGCCGACGTCATGGACACCGGCAACATCCTCGCGGGGCCGTCGCTCGAGCATCCGGTCGGAACGGATGGGCTCGGGCGCGACCTGCTGCTGCGCGTGCTCGTCGCGACGCAGCTGTCGGTCTCGCTCGCGCTCACCGCCACCCTCGTCGCCGTGACGGCGGGGCTGATCCTCGGCGTCGCGCCCTTCCTCCTCGGGCGCGCGGGGCGCGCCGTCACCTGGTTCGTCGGCATCGCGGTCGCCTTCCCCGGCCTGCTCCTGGCGCTCTTCTTCGCCGTCATCTTCGGCACCGGCTGGCTCGGCGCGACGCTTGCGATCGGACTCGCCGGCGCTCCCTCCTTCGCGCGGCTGTGCCACACGCTCGTCGCGGGCATCGCGGCGCGGGACTTCGTCGCCGCCGCGCGCATCGGCGGTGTCGGACGCATCCGCGTGCTCTTCCGCCACATCCTGCCCAACATCGGCGAGCCGCTCATCGTCAACGCGACGATCGGCGCGGGCGGATCGCTCCTGGCCTTCGCGGGACTGTCGTTCCTCGGCCTGGGCGTCCAGCCCCCGCAGTACGACTGGGGCCGTCTCATGATGGAGGGCCTCTCGGGCATCTACATCAACCCCGTCGCCGCCCTCGCTCCCGGCGTCGCCGTCGTCATCGCGGGGCTCGCATTCAACCTCGTGGGCGAAGCCGCCGCGCGGGCGCTCGATGTGCACGCAACGGGGCTCATCGCGCAGCTCGCCCGCGTGCAGCCGCGACGTCCCCAGCCGGCACCGGCCACCACGGCCGCGAACGACGTGCTCGCCGTGCGCGACCTCACGGTCACCTTCCCGGGCGGCGCAGGTCCCATCCAGCCCGTGCGTGGCGTCTCGTTCTCGCTGCGTGCGGGAGAGATCGTCGGCATCGTCGGCGAATCCGGCTCGGGCAAGTCGCTGACGGCGCTCGCCATCGCGCAGCTCGTCGAGGCGCCGGGGGTCGTCGGCGCCGAGACGCTGCGGTTCGCCGGGGCCGACCTTCTCGCGGGAAGCCCCGCCTCGCACCGCCGACTCCTCGGCACGTCGCTCGCGATGGTCTTCCAGGACCCGATGACGAGCTTCAACCCCACCAAGCGCATCGGCGGACAGCTCGCCGAGCTCTCGGCGCAGCACCACGGCATGACGCGCCGCGAGGCGCACGCGCGCGCCGTCGATCGCCTCGGGGCGGTGCGCATCGCCGACCCCGAGCGCCGCGCGCGGCAGTATCCGCACGAGTTCTCCGGCGGCATGCGCCAGCGCGCCATGATCGGCATGGGGCTCATGGGCAGCCCGCGCCTCATCATCGCCGACGAGCCGACGACGGCTCTCGACGTGACGGTGCAGCGCCAGGTCCTCGATCTGCTCCGGACCATCCGCGACGAGAACGACGTCGCGATCCTGCTGATCAGTCACGACGTCTCGGTCGTCTCCGAGATCTGCGATCGGGTGCTCGTCATGTACGCCGGGCGGATCGTCGAGGACCTGCCCGCGGCAGAGCTCTCGCGCGCGCAGCATCCCTACACCAGAGCTCTCCTCGCGGCCGTCCCGGACATGACCACCGACATCGATCAGCCCCTCGCGACGATCGGCGGTCGACCCGTCGACCCCGCCCAGGTGCCGCCGGGCTGCGCCTTCGCGTCGCGCTGCCCCCTCGCCGATGCGCACTGCCGCGCGGCCTCACCGCCCCTCGTGACACATGCCGCCGGCATCCGCGTCGCGTGCTGGCACGCCGGCGAACCGTTGCCAGCCGTGACGGAGCCCGCGCGCGACGCGGAGGAGGTCGTCGTATGAGCGAACTGCGCTTCGAGGCCGTCACGGTGCGCTTCGGACGAGGTGCCGGGGCGATGACCGCCGTCGACGACGTGAGCCTCACGGTGCCGCACGGCGAGGTGCTCGGCCTCGTGGGCGAGTCCGGTTCGGGAAAATCCACCCTCGCCCGCGCGGCGGTGGGCCTCACCCCGCTGCACGCGGGGCGCATCCTGCTCGATGACCGACCGATCGATGTGCGTCGCGGCCGGCGTCCGCTGCAGATGGTGTTCCAGGACCCGTACTCGTCGCTGGATCCGCGCATGACCATCGGCGCGAGCATCGCCGAGACCCTCCCGAAGGGGCTGTCCCGCGCGGCGCAGCGCGCCGAGGTCGAGCGGCTCCTCGAACTCGTGCACCTCGACCCGGCCCGTGCCGGGGCCTACCCGTCGCAGCTGTCCGGCGGTCAGCGTCAGCGCGTCGCGATCGGCCGCGCCCTCGCGGGGCGACCCGACGTGCTCATCGCCGACGAGATCACCTCGGCGCTGGACGTCTCGATCCAAGGCGCGATCTTGAACCTCGTGCGCGAACTGCAGGCCGAGCTCGGACTGTCGATGCTCTTCATCTCGCACAACCTCGCCGTCGTCCGCTACGTCGCATCGCGTGTCGCGGTCATGCACCGCGGGCGCATCGTCGAAGAGGGTCCGACCGCCGACGTCCTCTCCCGACCGTGCGATCCCTACACGCGCGAGCTTCTCGCCGCCATTCCCGGCCGAGTACCTTCCCATTCCGATCCTTCGAGGAGCACCCCGTGACCCGCAGACTCCGCACCGACGACCTGGTCCAGCTCACTCTGCCGAGCCAGCCGGCCCTCGCGCCCGGTGGCGCGCGCATCGCGTACGTCGTGGGCGGCGTCGACGGCGACGCTGATCGACCCACCACGACGCTGTGGACGACGGATGCCGCGGGCTCGGCCCGCCGCCTCACGCAGGGCTCGTCCGACTCGGCACCGGTGTTCTCGCCCGACGGTCAGACCCTCGCCTTCCTGCGCGAGAGCCAGCTGTGGACGCTACCGGTCGCCGGCGGCGAGGCGCAGCAACGCACGCACCTGCCTCTCGGTGCTGGATCCGCGGTGTTCTCGCCCGACGGCACCCGCATCGCCTTCGTGGCACCGGTCGAGCTCGAGGCGCACGGCGATGAGACCGATGACGACCGCGCGAAGCGCTCGACGAGTCCCATGGTGACGGACGGTGTCGGCTACGAAGCCGACGGCACGGGGTACCTCCGCGGCATGCGGATGCAGGTGCACGTGCTCGACCTCGCCTCGGGCGACGTGCAGCAGCTCACGTCTACGGACGCGCAGGCGATGAGCCCCGCGTGGTCGCCCGACGGCTCGCGCATCGCGTACACGGCCGCGCCCGACGGCACGAGCGACCTCGTCTTCCGCGCGGCCGTGCACGTCGTCGATCCCGCCGATCCCGCCGCAGCGCCGCGCGTCGCGGCATTCGCCGAGGGTTGCGCCATGACCGTTTCATACACGCCGGATGGCACGCAGTTCGTCGTCGTGGGTTGGGCGGCTGAGCCCCTCGGCATCGCGCGGCTCTACCGCGTGGATGCCGCCACCGGCGAGGCCGTCGAGCTCGCGGCATCCCTCGATCGCAACGTCATGCCCGGCGCACCGGCTTATCCCGGCGCGATCCCGCAGGTGACCGCTTCGGGCGATGTGCTCTTCGCCGTGCGCGACCGCGGGTGCTCGCACCTGTATGCCGTCGCGCTCACGGGCGGCGAGCCTCGGCTCGTCCACGGCGGCGACGGCATCGTCGTGGCGGGCCTGTCCGTCGCCGGTGACGTTGCGGCGATCGCGGCGTCGGGGCCTACCTCGTTCGGCGAGATCGTGCGGCTCGATCTCGCCGCCGGCACGCGCGAGGTCGTGACGTCGCAGGGCTCGGCTCCCGAGGGCATCGAGCTGTTCGTGCGGGAGTCGCGCGAGTTCGAGATCAGCGACGGCGTGACGGTGCAGGGGTGGATCCTGCGCGACCCCGAGGTGTCCGGTGCCACGCCTCTCCTCGTCGACGTGCACGGCGGCCCGCACAACGCCTGGAACGGAGCGGTCGACGACATGCACCTGTATCACCAGGTGCTCGCCGCACGCGGCTGGACGATCGTGATGCTCAATCCGCGCGGCAGCGACGGCTACGGCGAGGAGTTCTTCACAGCCGTCAACGGACAGTGGGGCGTCATCGACGCGAAGGACTTCCTCGAACCGGTCGACCAGCTCGTCGCGGAAGGACTCGCCGACCCCGCGCGACTCGCGGTGACCGGGTACAGCTACGGCGGGTTCATGACGTGCTACCTCACGAGCCGCGACGACCGTTTCGCGGCCGCTGTCGCGGGCGGTGTCGTGAGCGACCTCGTGAGCATCAGCGGGACGAGCGACGACGCGCACCTGCTCAACGTCTTCGAGATCGGGGCGATGCCGTGGAGCAGCGCGGATCGCGAACGTCTCTCCGAGATGTCGCCCTACGCGCAGGTCGAGAACGTCACGACGCCGACTCTCGTGCTGCACGGCGACGCCGACCTGCGCTGCCCCGTCGACCAGGCGCGCCAGTGGCACACGGCACTGCGCGAGCGCGATGTGCCGACGCGGCTCGTGCTCTACCCCGGCGGCAGCCACATCTTCCCGATCCTCGGGCGACCGAGCCACCGCATCGACTACAACGAGCGCGTCATCGACTGGGTCGAGCGCTACGCCGGCGATGCCGCAGGGCCCCGACCCGCCGCGATCGACGCGGAGCACTGGGAGCGTCGGCTGACCGCCCTCGCGAAGCGCCACGGCGTGCCGGGGGCGCAGCTGGGCATTTTGCGGATGCATGAAGGTCGCACCGACGAGGTCATCACCGCCGTCCACGGCACGCTCAACAAGAACCTCGAGGTCGCGCCCGTCACAAAGGACTCGATCTTCCAGATCGGGTCGATCTCGAAGGTGTGGACGGCGACCGTCGTCATGCGCCTCGTCGACGAGGGCAGGCTCTCGCTGGACACGAAAGTCGCCGACATCCTCCCGCGCGTGCGGCTCGTCGACGACGAGATCACGGAGGGCGTCACCGTCTGGCATCTGCTCACCCACACGAGCGGCATCGACGGCGACATCTTCACCGACACGGGCCGCGGCGACGACGCCGTCGAGAAGTACGTCGACCTGCTCGGCACCGCGGGCCGCAACCACCCCCTCGGTGCGACCTGGTCGTACTGCAACTCGGGGTACTCGATCCTCGGCCGGATCATCGAGGTCGTGACGGGCAAGACGTGGGATGCGGCCCTCAGCGAGCTGCTCTACGAGCCCCTCGGCCTCACCCACACCGTCACGCTCCCCGAGGATGCGATTCTCTACGGCGCCGCCGTCGGTCACGTCGACGCTGGCGGCGAGCAGATCGTGACGCCCGCCTTCCTGCTGCCGCGCTCGGTGGGCCCCGCCGGTCTCATCACGGCACGTGCCGAGGACGTCCTGGCGTTCGCGCGCCTCCACCTCGCGGGCGGTCTCGCCGCCGACGGCACGCGCCTGCTCGAGGAGCGCTCGGTCGCGGCGATGAATGAGTTCCACGCCGAGGTGCCCGACAAGCACGTGCTCGGCGACTCGTGGGGCCTCGGCTGGATCCGCTTCGAGTGGAACGGCGAGCGTCTCTACGGTCACGACGGCAACACGCTCGGGCAGGCGGCGTTCCTGCGCATCCATCCCGAGTCCGGCGTCGCCGTAACGCTGCTCACGAACGGCGGCAACACGCGAGACCTCTACGAAGACCTCTACCGCGAGGTGTTCGCCGAGCTCTCCGGGCTCAAGATGAAGTCGCCCGTGTCGGTGCCCGACGAGCCCCTCGACATCGACATCACGCCCCTCGTCGGCACGTACGAGCGGGCCTCGGTGCGGATGGAGATCCTCGAGGTCGACGGCGGTGCCACGCTGCGCACGACGACCCTCGGGCCGCTCGCCGAGATGATGCCCGACCCCGTCGAGGAGTACGACCTCGTCGGACTCGACGAGCGACTGTGGGCCGTGCGGGCCCCCGGTACGCAGACCTGGGCGACGCTGACGTTCTACGCCCTGCCCACGGGCGAGGAGTACGTGCACTTCGGCGCACGCGCGACCCCGAAGGTCTCGAGCGATGTGGCCCCGGCTGCGCCCTCCGAGGACCGTGAGAAGGTCGGAGCGCCGGCATGATCACGGCCCACGTAGACATCGACACGCTCGTCGACTCGATCCGCCGGTTCGTCGAGTGCGAATCGCCCTCGGCCGATCTTGCTGCCGTCGCCCGCTCCGCCGACGTCGTCACCGCCGTGGGCGAAGAACTCCTCGGCGTCGCTCCGGAGCGGATCGTGATCGACGGAGTGACGCACCTGCGCTGGCGCTTCGGCGACACCACCCGCGTGCTCGTCGTCGCCCACCACGACACCGTCTGGCCGATCGGCACCCTCGGGCGTCTGCCGTTCTCGGTGATCGACGGCGTGATGCGCGGACCGGGATGTTTCGACATGAAGTCGGGTCTCGCGATGGCCCTGCACGCCCTGGCCGCCCTCGACGATCGCGACGGCGTGACGCTGCTCGTGACGGGCGACGAAGAGCTCGGCTCGCCGACGTCGCGCGGTCTCATCGAGGAATCCGCTGCCGGCGCGCGTGCCGCGCTCGTTCTCGAGGCCTCCGCCGACGGCGGCGCCCTCAAGATCGCACGCAAAGGCGTCTCGTTGTACGAGATCGCCGTCGACGGCCTCGGCGCCCACGCGGGACTGGAGCCCGAGAAGGGCGTCAACGCCACGATCGAGCTCGCCCACCTCGTGCTCGCCGTCGCCACCCTCGGCGACGCGACCGCGGGCACCTCGGTGACTCCGACGGTCGCGGGCTCCGGCACGACCACCAACACGGTGCCCGCCCGGGCTTCCTTCTGGATCGACGTCCGCGCGCAGACGGCGCTCGAGCAGGAGCGGGTGGATGAGGCGCTGCGCTCACTCGTCCCGACGGTCCCGGGTGCGAGGGTCCAGGTGCACGGGGGCATCAACCGCCCGCCGCTGGAGTCTGCGGCATCCGCTCGTCTGTTCCCGCTCGCGCAGGCGACCGCCGAGCGCCTCGGCTTCGCGCCCCTCGAGGGGGTCGCCGTGGGTGGAGCGAGTGACGGCAACTTCACGGCCGGCGTCGGTGTGCCGACCCTCGACGGCCTCGGTGCCGTCGGCGGCGGAGCGCACGCCGAGCACGAACACGTGCAGATCGCCGACCTCGTGGCGCGCACCCGGCTGCTCACCGAGCTCGTCACTGAGCTGCGCTCCGACGCGGAAGAGATGCCATCGTGACCGACCTGCTGAACGTCGGGAACGCCGCGACCGACGCGCTCCGGGCGGCACAGAACGCCGCGACGGCGGCGGGGGTCACGGTGCGCGAGATCTCGGGCATCGCCGAGGAGCATGCCGTCGTCGAACTGCTCTGCGCCATCTGGGGTCGAAGTGCCGAGAACCCGCCCATGGCGCCCGAGCTGCTGCGCGCCTTCGCGAAGGCGGGGAACTACATCGGCGGCGCGTTTGACGGCGACGAGCTGATCGGCGCGGCGGTCGCCTTCCACGCCTCGCCCGACCGGCACGCGATGCACAGCCACATCGCGGGTGTCCAAGGTTCGCACGGCGGTCGCTCGGTCGGGTTCGCACTCAAGCTGCATCAGCGCGGCTGGGCGCTCGAGCGCGACATCGAGGCGATCGAGTGGACCTTCGATCCGCTCATCTCGCGCAACGCGTACTTCAACGTCGAGAAGCTGCGGGCGCGTCCTCTCGAGTACCTTCCGAACTTCTACGGGGCGATGTCCGATGCCATCAACGGCGACGACGAGACCGACCGTCTGCTCGTGCGCTGGGAGCTCGCCGACGACGTCGTGCAGGCCGCGGCATCCGGATCCGCTCGCCGGGTCGATCCGCACACAGCGGGGCACGTCAGCGTGGCGCTCCCCGAGCGGATCGAGGAGCTGCGGTCGACCGACCCGGCGGAGGCCCGCGTGTGGCGCCGCGACGTGCGGGAGCAACTGTCCGCTCTGCTCGCCGCGGGAGGACGCATCGTCGGCTACGACCGGTCGGCGGGCTACATCGTGAGAGAAGGAGACCACCGATGAGACTCGAGGGATTCGAGCTGAGACGCGTCGCGATGCCGCTCGTTTCGCCGTTTCGCACGTCGTTCGGCACGCAGACCGAGCGCGACATCCTGCTCGTGCGCGCCGTCACCGACGGTGCGCAGGGGTGGGGGGAGTGCGTCACGCTGCCCAACCCGGTCTACTCACCCGAGTACACCGAGGGAGCCATCGACGTCATGAAGCGGCATTTCATACCGGCGCTCGCCGGTGTGCGGGATGCTCACGGCGTCGGGGCGGCGCTTGCCCGGTTCAAAGGTCACCGCATGGCCAAGGCTGCCCTTGAGATGGCGGTCCTCGACGCCGAGCTGCGTACCGAGGGTCGCTCGTTCGCGCGGGAGCTCGGGTCGACGCGCGACACGGTGCCGTGCGGCGTGTCGGTGGGCATCATGGACTCTGTACCCGAGCTGCTGGACGCCGTGCGCGGCTACCTCGACGAGGGCTACGTGCGCATCAAGCTCAAGATCGAGCCCGGCTGGGACGTCGATGTCGTGCGGGCCGTGCGTGAGGAGTTCGGCGACGACGTGCTGCTGCAGGTCGACGCGAATACGGCGTACACGCTCGGAGATGCGCGCCATCTCGCCAGGCTCGACGACTTCGACCTGCTCCTCATCGAGCAGCCCCTCGAAGAGGAGGATGTGCTCGGCCACGCCGACCTCGCCAAGGTCGTGCGCACGCCGATCTGCCTCGACGAGTCGATCACCTCGGCACAGACCGCCGCCGCTGCGATCCGGCTCGGCGCGACGAGTGTCATCAACATCAAGCCGGGTCGCGTCGGGGGCTACCTCGAGGCGCGTCGCATCCACGATCTGGCGGCGGCGCACGGCATCCCCGTGTGGTGCGGCGGCATGGTGGAATCGGGGCTCGGCCGGGCGGCGAACATCGCGCTCGCGTCGCTGCCGGGGTTCACGCTTCCCGGAGACGTGTCGGCGAGCGATCGGTTCTACGAGGTCGACATCACCGAGCCCTTCGTCATGCGCGACGGTCATCTCACCGTCCCGCAGGGCCCGGGACTCGGCGTCACGCCGCTGGACGACGTGCTCGACGGGCTGACGACGGTGACGGAGTGGGTTCGCCTCTGACCCGGATATGCTCCCCCTCATGACCACCGCTCGGGAGCACGGGTTCGCGCGGTCCAGTCTCGGCCGGATCTACGACGACCTGGGCGGCACGCTCCTCGAGATCGCGCACGGCAGCATCGACACGGCGCGCCTCGTCGGCGGCGTCGTCATCCACGACCCCGCCGATGCGCCGATCTATCCCGAGCACGCGCTCGTGCTCGGGATCGGGATACCGGATGCCGCGCAGCTGGCGGCTGTCCTCCACGATCTCGCGCCGCATTCGATCGCCGCGCTCGTGCTGCGCTCACCCGTGCCGGTCGACGACGCCGTACGGACGGCGGCCGATGCGCACGGCATCGCGCTGCTGGGCCTCGCGCGAGGCGCGACGTGGACCCAGCTGGCCGCTCTGCTGCGCTCGCTCCTGGCCGAGGACGACATCGGCGGCACGCAGATCGAGTCGTTCGGCGGGCTCCCTTCGGGGGACCTCTTCGCGGTCGCGAACGCGATCGCGGCGCTGCTGAATGCGCCCATCACGATCGAGGACCGCTCGTCGCGGGTGCTCGCCTTCTCGGGGCGTCAGGACGAAGCCGACGCCTCGCGCGCCGAGACGATCATCGGGCGCCAGGTGCCCGAGCGCTACGCCCGGACGCTGACCGAACTCGGGGTGTTCCGCGAGCTGTACCGTCACGACCACCCCGTCGTGGTCGATCCGATCCAGCTCGGAGAGGGCGTCACGACGCAACGCGTCGCGATCGCCGTGCGCGCCGGGGACGAGATGCTCGGCTCGATCTGGGCGGCGATGGACGGCGCACTCACCGACGAACGCGTCGCGACGCTGCGCGACGCGGCGAAGCTCGTCGCCCTGCACATGCTGCGGGTGCGCGCGGGAGCCGACGTTCAGCGGCGCCTGCGCGCCGAGCTCGTGAGCACGGCGCTCGAGGGTGGTGCGGGTGCGCGAGACGCCCTCGCGCGCCTGAGCCTGGCAGGCGAGCCGGTCAGCGTCGTCGCGGCGTCCCTCACGGCGGCGACACCGAGCGGGGCGGCACGGGATGATCAGCAGCTCCTCGCCGACCGGGAGCGCTTCGCCGATGCGCTCGCCGTGCACCTGTCGGCGGTGCGGCCGGGATCAGCCGCGGCGCTCGTGGGCGACACCGTCTACGGTCTGCTCCCCGTGACAGGCGACGACGATCAGGAGCGCGCTCTGCGGATCGCCCGGGACTTCCTCGAGCGTGTCGGCACGCGCATGCCGGCCGTCATCGCCGTCGGTCCGTGCGCCGACGACATCGCCGGCGTCGCGCGGTCACGCGCCGCGGCGCAGCGCGTGCTGCGGGTGCTTCGCGAGCAGCATCCGCCGACCGATGATCGCCCCGTGCGCCTCGTCGCGCGCATGGCGGATGTGCTGACCGAGTCGCTTCTTCTGGAGCTGCGGGATCTCATCGCGGCGCGCGGTGATGTCGTCACGGGCGTCGTCGCGCGCCTGGGCGAGCACGATGAGCGCACGGGCGGTCACCTCGTCGCCACGCTGAGCGCGTGGCTCGACCACTTCGGCGACGTCGGGAGCGCGGCGGCGACGATGTTCGTGCATCCCAACACGTTCCGCTACCGGCTGCGGCGGGCCGCCGAAGTCGGCAGGATCGACCTCGACGACGCCGATGCGCGGTTCGCCGCGATGCTGCAGTTGCGCATGCTCGGCCGCTGACGCCGAGCGCTCACGCGCGGAGGCGGCGCGAACGGGCCCCGAGGAAGATCGTGAAGGCGAGCGCTGCGGCCGCGGTGATCGACAGCAGCAGAAGCCCCGTCGTATAGCTGTGCGTCACGGCGTCATACGTCGCCCCCATCACCAGGGGAGGGAAGTAGCCGCCCAGGCCGCCGGCGGCACCGACGATTCCGGTCACCGAGCCGACGCGTTCGGTGGGGGCACGCTGCGCGACCCACGTGAACACGGCGCCCGTGCCCAGGCCCAGGAGGACCGCCATGGCGATGAAGCTCGCGCCCGCGAGCAGCTCGGGGGGAGGTTTCAGCGAGATGACGACGGCCATGACCGCCGCTCCGCCGAGCGAGATGCTGAGGATCGTGGCCGGCCCGACCCGGTCCGACAGCCATCCGCCGACGGGGCGCGCGATGACGGCGGCGATCGCGAATCCGGCGGTGCGTGCCCCGGCGTCGGCGAGGTCGAATCCGTAGACCTCCCTGAGGTAGGTCGGCAGGTACGTCGAGAAGGCGACGAACCCGCCGAACGTGACGGCGTAGAGGAATGACATCTGCCAGGTGACGGCGAGCTTGCTCGCACCGGCGAGCTTGGGCAGGACGCGGTCGCGGTTGGGCTTCCACGCGGGGGAGTCCGCCATCCCGAACCACACGATGACGGCGACGACCAGAAGCGCGCCCGCGATGACGACGTGCGTCGTGGTGTACCCCCACGACTGGACCATGCGCGGCGTGAAGAACGCCGACAGTGCCGTGCCGCCCATGCCCGCGCCGAACAGGCCTGTCGCGAAGCCGCGTCTGGAGGGGGGATACCAGGCGTTGACGAACGGGATGCCGATCGCGAACGTCGTGCCCGCGATGCCGAGCACGAAGCCGACGACGATGAGCAGGGCGTACGAGCCGGTCTCGCCCGCCCAGATCAGCAGCAGGACGGGCACCGCAGAGATCGCGGTGAGGATCGTGAACATGACGCGGCCGCCGAAGCGGTCGGTCAGCGCCCCCGTGACGATCCGCCCCACCGATCCCACGAGCACGGGGGTCGCGATGAGCATCGACAGCTGCGTCGGGGTGAGGTCGAGCTCCTCGGCGTAGCGCACTCCGAGGGGTCCGATGATGTTCCAGGCCCAGAAGGTCATCGCGAACGCCAGAAGTGCCAGGCCCAGATTGCGCCCGCGGCCGGGCAGGGTGTCGGCGGAGGAGCTCATCGACGGGTCCTCCTCGAGCGGCGCGTCTCGCGATCAGGTGTTCCGACGGGCACCCAGGCGCGCTGGGTCGCGCCCGCGGTCGTGGGGCGACCGTCGCGGGAGCGGTACACGATGTACGGACGGAAGAGATAGTGCACGGGTGCGGTGAAGGCGTGCACGAGCCGTGTGAAGGGCCAGATGATGAACAGCGCCATGCCGATGAGCGTGTGCAGGTGGAACGCGAACGGCGCGGCCGCCATCGCCTCGATCTGTGGTTGGAAGACGAAGAGCGACCGGAACCAGGGCGATACCGTGTCGCGGTAGTTCGCGTCGGGATGCGGGTCGACGACGCTGATGACGGTGGTCGCGAGCCCGGCGACGATCGCCGCGAGGAGCACGACGTACATCAGCTTGTCGTTCTTCGTGGTGGCCATGAAGACGGGGCCCGTCGTGCGGCGCCGGTAGATGAGGATGCCGATGCCGACGGAGGTCGCGAAGCCCGCGACCCCGCCCAGGCTGAGCGCGACGACGTGGTACGCCTCTTCGGTCACGCCGGCGGCCGCGGTCCAGGAATCGGGGATGACGAGTCCGACCACGTGGCCGATCAAGACGACGAGGATGCCGAAGTGGAACAGCGGCGACCCGATGCGCAGCAGCCGTGATTCGTACAGCTCGGAGGAGCGGGTCGTCCACCCGAACTGGTCGTAGCGATAGCGCCAGACGAGGCCGCCGGCGAGGACCGCCACCATGATGTAGGGCAGGATTCCCCACAGGAACAGGTCCATCAGCGCCCTCCGCTCGCCATCGGCAGGAGTCGCGGGTCGTATGCGTCCAAGCCCACGGACTCGGTCGGCGGGCCCTGGGCTGCCATCGCCATCGCCTGCTGGCGATCCTGGGGCGATCGTCCGGGAAGCGTCGCGCACACCGCCGCGACGACGTCGGCGTACGGTGACGCGCGTTCGGCGAGGGCGAGCCGGATGAGCTCGAGGCTCGCGCGGTACTCCTGCAAGAGCGCGGCCCCGGCTTCGGGCCGGTGGCCGGCGAACTCCAGCACGAGGGGGACGTGATCGGGCAGCTCGCCCGTGCCCGAGATCTCCAGGCCCTGCTCGCGGAATCGGCGCTTGAGGTCGGCGAGCACCTGACCGCGCCGACGGGTGTCGCCGTCAGTCCAGTAGGACAGATACAGCGCGTGCCGCTTGGACATGTCGAACGTATCGACGTAGGCGATCTGCACGGCCTCGGTCGTCGAGGAATCCCACCAGTCCAACAGGTGAGCGAACGAGGCGGATGCACCTCGCGCCGACTCTTCTAGCGCGCGGCGCACGACCCCTCGCAGGGCGAGGATGTCGTCGTCGGGATAGCTCAGCACGATCGATGCGGCCCGATAGACGACGGCGCGGTTCATCTCGGTGTCCCGCCGTCGGCGCCGCGCTCGGGGAACAGCCCGTCGGGGCTGCCGTTGCCGTCCCAGTTGAGCAGGTTGACACGACCGCGCAGCTGCTCGCCGCCCGCCGCTGCCCCCGACGTCTGGCGCTCGCGCAGCGCCTGGAACGTCTCGACCGCGACGGGTGTCGGCACACCGCTCGCCTCGCCGAACGGGCCCGAGGCGCTCTCGTACGGGCCGCCGTCGAAGTCGAGCGAGCAGCCGAGCTCTTCGAGCTCGTGCGCCTGTTCGTAATGGGCGGTGGGGATGACGTACCGGTCCTCGTACTTCGCGATCGCCAGCAGGCGGTACATCGCGTAGATCGATTCGCCGTCCATGCCGACCGACGCGGGGATCGACTCGTCGAGATCGCGCTCGAGCGTCATGTCGCGCAGGTACGCGCGCATCGCCGCGAGCTTGCGCAGCACCCCCGTCACGACGGCGGTGTCGCCGGCGGTGAACATCTCGGCGAGGTATTCGACGGGGATGCGCAGCGCCTCGATCGCGCCGAACAGGGTGTTGCTGGACTCGGCGTCGTGGCCCTGTTCGCTCAGGAGGTCGACGATCGGCGACAGCGGCGGGATGTACCAGACCATCGGCATCGTGCGGTATTCGGGGTGCAGGGGCAGGGCCACACGGTGCTTCTTGGCCAGGATGTAGACGGGCGATCGGCGTGCGGCATCCATCCAGTCGTCGGGGATCCCGTCTCGTCGTGCCTGCGCGATGACGTCGGGGTCGTCGGGGTCGAGGATGAGATCGAGCTGCGCTTCGTACAGGTCGCGCTCGTCGGGTGTCGCGGCGGCGGCGGTCACGCGGTCGGCGTCGTACAGGAAGAGCCCGAGGTACCGCAGGCGACCCACGCACGTCTCGGAGCAGACCGTCGGCAGGCCCACTTCGAGCCGCGGATAGCACAGCGTGCACTTCTCGGCCTTGCCGGTCTTGTGGTTGAAGTAGATCTTTTTGTACGGGCAGCCCGTGATGCACATCCGCCAGCCCCGGCAGCGGTCCTGATCCACCAGCACGATGCCGTCTTCGCTGCGCTTGTAGATCGCACCCGAAGGGCATGACGCCATGCACGACGGGTTGAGGCAGTGCTCGCAGATGCGCGGCAGGTAGAACATGAACGTCTGCTCGAACTCGAACTTGATCTTGTCCTCGGAGTCTCGCCGCACCTTCTCGACCATCGGGTCGAGGTGACCCATCTCGGTCGCGCCGCCGAGGTCGTCGTCCCAGTTCGCCGACCACGTGATCTGGGTGTCCTCTCCCGTGATGAGGGACTTCGGCCGTGCGACGGGAAAGTCGTCGCCGAGCGGAGCGTCGATGAGGGTGCGGTAGTCGTAGGTCCACGGCTCGTAGTAGTCCTCGAGCTTGGGCTGCACGGGCGACGAGAAGATCGTGAGCAGCCGGCTGAGCCGCGAGCCCGTGCGCAGTTTGAGCCGCCCGCGCTTGGTGACGGTCCACCCGCCGCGCCACGTCTGCTGATCCTCGTACCGGCGGGGATAGCCCTGACCCGGCCGGGTCTCGACGTTGTTGAACCAGACGTACTCGGTGCCCGCCCTGTTCGTCCACGCCTGCTTGCACGTGACCGAGCACGTGTGGCACCCGATGCACTTGTCGAGGTTCATCACCATGCCCATCTGAGCCATGACACGCATCAGTACGTCACCTCCTGGCTGCGGCGTCGGATCGTCGCCGTCACGTCGCGCTGGTTGCCCGTCGGACCGAGATAGTTGAACGCGTACGACAGCTGGGCGTACGCCCCGATGAGGTGGGTCGGCTTCACGAGCAGGCGCGTGACCGAGTTGTGGATGCCGCCTCGCCGGCCGGTCGCCTCGGATTTCGGCACGTCGATCGTGCGCTCCTGCGCGTGATGCACGTACACGACGCCCTCGGGCATCCGGTGCGAGACGACGGCGCGCGCGACGAGCACGCCGTTGGAGTTGATGCACTCGACCCACTCGTTGTCGGCGGCGCCGATCGCGGCGGCGTCCGCGGGGCTCATCCACACGGTCGGTCCGCCGCGCGAGAGCGACAGCATGAAGAGGTTGTCCTGGTACTCCGAGTGGATCGACCACTTCGAGTGCGGAGTGAGATAGCGAACGACCACCTGCTGCCGGCCATCGGGCCCGAGCTTCGGTTCGCCGAAGAGGCGATGCATGTCCAGCGGCGGCCGATAGATCGGCAGCGCCTCGCCGAGGTCGCGCATCCAATCGTGGTCGAGGTAGAAGTGCATGCGGCCCGTCAGCGTGTGGAAGGGCTTCAGTCGCTCGATGTTGATGGTGAACGGCGCGTAGCGCCGGCCGCCGGTCTCGGATCCCGACCACTCCGGTGAGGTGATGACCGGCATGGGTGCGGCCTGCGTCATCGCGAACGTGATCCGTTTCTCTTCGGACCCCTCTGCCAGGTCGTGCAGCTTCTTGCCGACGCGCTTCTCGAGCGTGGTGAACCCCTGCACCGCCAGCTCGCCGTTCGTCGTGCCCGAGAACCCGAGGATCGCCTCGGCCATCTTCACGTCGGTGTCGATCGCCGGGCGCCCCTCGGCGGCACCGCCGAGCATGACGCCGTTGGTGCGGGCGAGGCGCTCCACCTCGGCGGACATGTCGTACGTCACGTTCTTGGTCGTGAACCCGAGTCGGTCCGCGAGAGGGCCGATCGTCGCGAGCTTGTCGGCGATGGCGGTGTAATCGCGCTCGACGACCACGAGCTGAGGCATCGTCGTTCCCGGCGTCGGTGCGACATCTCCGCGAGCCCAGTCGCGGACGACGCCGCCGGGCTGCGCCGTCTCGCCGGGGGTGTCGTGCTGCACGGGCACCGAGACGATGTCCCGCCGCACACCCAGGTGCGTCTCGGCGAGCTCCGAGAATCGGCGCGCGATCGCGTGGAACATGTCGAAGTCGCTGCGCGCCTCCCACGGCGGGTCGATCGCGGGGGTGAAGGCGTGCACGAACGGATGCATGTCGGTCGAGGACAGATCGTGCTTCTCGTACCACGTGGCGGCGGGGAAGACGACGTCGGACAGCAGGGTCGTCGAGGTCATGCGGAAGTCCGCCGACACGAGCAGATCGAGCTTTCCCTCGGGCACCTCGTCACGCCACGCGATCTCGGTCGGCCGGATCTCGGCCTCTTCGGCGCCCATCACGTTGTGGTGCGTGCCGAGCAGGTTCTTGAGGAAGTACTCATTGCCCTTGGCCGAGGAGCCCATCAGGTTCGACCGCCACAGCGTGAGAAGGCGGGGCCACGATGACGGGGCGTCGATGTCCGAGATGGCAGTGGTGAGGCTGCCGTCGACGAGCCGCGACGAGACATAGGAGGCGGCATCCGTCGCCTCGCCCGCGGCCACGGCGGCGGCGGCGTCATCGGCGAGGTCGAGGGGGTTCGCGTCGTACTGCGGGTAGAACGGCATCCACCCGAGTCGTGCGGCCTGCGAGATCGTGTCGGCGGTGTGCATGCCGGTGAGGTTGCCCTCGTGCAGCGGCGAGGCGAGTGCGTCGGCCGCGTACCCGTCGTAGCGCCACTGGTCGGTGTGCATGTACCAGTAGGCCGTGCCGATCATCGTGCGCGGCGGCCGAACCCAGTCCAGGGCGTTCGCGAGCGACAGCCAGCCCGTGATCGGTCGGCACTTCTCCTGCCCCACGTAGTGCGCCCAGCCGCCTCCGTTTCGCCCCATCGCACCGGTGAGGATCAGCAACGCCAGGATCGAGCGGTACGTCGCGTCGCCGTGGAACCACTGACAGACACCGGCGCCCATGATGATCATCGTGCGACCGTGAGACTCGGCCGAGTTCTGTGCCAGCTCGCGCGCGATCCGCGTGCAGGCCTCGGCGGGCACGCCCGTGATGTCCTCCTGCCACGCGGGCGTGTAGGGGACGGAGGCATCGTCGTACCCTGTCGGCCAGTCGCCCGGCAGCGCGTCCCGGGCGACACCGTACTGCGCGAGCATGAGGTCGAGAACCGTCGTCACGAGCACCCCGTTCACGCGCGTCGCCGGAACTCCGCGGCGCAGGATGCCGCCCGAGCCGTCGGGCGCATCGAACCGGGGGAAGAGCACTTCGGCCGGCTCCTCCGACACATCCGCGTCTCGCACGGACAGGGCGGGCAGAACCTCGCCGAGGTCGAGGTTCCAGCGGCCCTCGCCCGACTCGGCGTAGCGGAACCCGAGCGACCCGTTCGGCACGCGCGGCTCGCCCGACGCGGCATCCAGCACGACCGTCTTCCAGGCGTCCTCGGGGGCGGTCTCGCCGAGATCGGCGGCGGTGAGGAACTTGCCCGGGACGAGGCCGCCGTCGGCGTGCGGGACGAGCGTGATGAGGTGCGGCAGATCGGTGTACGTGCGGGCGAAGTCGACGAAAAACGGCATGCGCTGGTCGACGTAGCGCTCCTTGAGGATGACGTGGCCCATCGCCATGGCCAGCGCAGCATCGGTGCCCGCCTGGCAGGGCAGCCACTCGTCGGCGAACTTGGTGTTGTCGGCGTAGTCGGGCGAGACGGTCACGACCTTCGTGCCGCGGTAGCGCACTTCGGCCATCCAGTGCGCGTCGGGCGTGCGGGTGACGGGTACGTTCGAGCCCCACATCATGAGATAGGTGGCGTCCCACCAGTCCCCTGATTCGGGCACATCCGTCTGGTCGCCGAACACCTGCGGGCTCGCGACCGGCAGATCGGCGTACCAGTCGTAGAACGACGTCATGACGCCCCCGAGGAGCTGGGTGAACCGCGTGCCGACGCAGTGCGACACCATCGACATGGCGGGGATCGGCGAGAACCCCGCGACCCGGTCGGGACCGTACTCCTTGATGGTGTGCACGTAGCCGGCCGCCACGAGCTCGACAGCCTCTTGCCACGACGCGCGCACGAGACCGCCCTTGCCCCGCGCACGCTGGTATCTGCGGCGGGTCTCGGGGTTCGTCGTCACTTCCCCGAAGGCGAGGACGGGATCCCCCGTGCGCGCTTTCGCTGCGCGGTAGTCCTCGAGCAGCACGCCGCGGACGTAGGGATAGCGCACGCGCGTGGGGGAGTAGGTGTACCAAGAGAACGCAGCCCCGCGGGGGCAACCGCGGGGCTCGTACTCAGGGCGATCGGGGCCGACCGACGGATAGTCGGTCTGTTGGGCCTCCCACGTGATGATGCCGTCCTTGACGTACACCTTCCACGAACACGAACCCGTGCAGTTGACGCCGTGCGTCGAGCGGACGACCTTGTCGTGGCTCCAGCGTTCGCGGTAGAACGCGTCTCCGTCGCGACCGCCCTCGCGGAACACGGCGCGGCCGTCGGCGGTCTCATCCCACCGCGTGAAGAACCTGCCGACCTTCAGAAGAGCGTCGGAAGCCGGACCGTCAACACCGGTGGCAGGCGTCATGTCCCGGACGATACCGAACCGGGGGGTTCTGCGGTAGAGGCGTCAGTATGACGCGCGCTCGCCGTCGCCGCCCGTGCTCCACCGCGCGGCGAGAGCCTCGGAACCGCGCGCGAGCAGTGCCACATCGGCGCCGACGAGCACGAACGCCGCGCCCGCATCGAGGTAGGACTGAGCCGTGGCCGGGTCGAAGGCGTTGACGCCGACGGGCTTTCCGGCAGCGCTCACCGCGTCGAACGTCCGGTGCACGGCGGCGATGACGTCGGGGTGGGTCTGCTCCCCGAGCAGCCCCATGGATGCCGCGAGGTCGCTCGGTCCGACGAAGACGCCGTCGACCCCGTCGACCGCGGCGATCTCAGCGGCCGCGTCGACGCCGGCCGCCGTCTCGATCTGCACGAAGAGCGACACGTGTGCGTCGGCGTCCGCGAGGTAGTCGTCGACGCGGTTCCAGCGGGCCGACCGGGCCAGCGCCGACCCGACGCCGCGTCGCCCCCGCGGGGGATACCGCACCGCCTCGACGACGCTGCGGGCCTCGTCGGCCGAAGACACCATGGGCACGAGCAGATTCTGCGCGCCGAGGTCGAGCACCTGCTTGATCGTCACGACGTCGCCGATCGGCACGCGCACGAGCGGAGTCGCGGGATACGCCGACACGGCGTGCAGCTGCGCGAGAACGGACTCGAGCCCGTTCGGAGAGTGCTCCATGTCGATGAGCAGCCAGTCCAGGCCCGATCCCGCGCCGATCTCGGCGACCAACGGCGAGCCCGAGCAGATCCACATGCCGGCGAGCGGGCGATCGGCCGCGGCCAGCCGATCGCGGAAGGTCGGCGTCAGACGAAACGGCATTCGATGACTCCCATCGGCCCATAGTCGCAGCGCACCTCGTCGCCGCGCGAGACCCACATCGGCCGGGTGAACGACCCGGCGAGGATGATCTCGCCCGCCTCGAGCCGGGCGCCGTGCTGGTGGAACTTGTTCGCGAGCCACGCGACCCCCGTCGCGGGGTGATCGAGCACCCCGGCGGCGACGCCCGTCTCGATGATCTCGCCGTTACGGTACAGCAGGCCCGGCACCCAGCGCAGGTCGATCTCGTCGGGGCGCTTGTGCACATCACCGAGCACCATCGCGCCGTACGCGGCGTTGTCGGCGATCGTGTCGACGATCGTCCGTCCTTCCATCTCGATGTGCGAGTTCAGCACCTCGAGGGCGGGCACGGCGTAGTCGATCGCGGCGAGGGCGTCCTCGAGAGTGCAATCGGGGCCTTCCAGCGGCGCTTTCAGCACGAACGCCAGCTCGACCTCGATGCGGATGTTCGAGAAGTGGTCGGCCGGGATACCGGCGCCGGCGGCATACACGGTGTCGTCGAACATGACGCCGTAGTCCGGTTCGGTGATGCCGGTCGCGTCCTGCATCGCTTTGGACGTGAGGCCGATCTTGCGACCTACGAGTGTGCGGCCCGCCGCGAGGTTCTTGTCGCGCCACACTCCCTGGATCGCATAGGAGTCCTCGATCGTGGCGTCCGGGAAACGGGCCGTGATGCGCGGGATCACGCTGTGCGTGCGATCCGCTTCGGCGAGTTCATCCGCGATCCGGGCGATGGTTTCGGGGGGCAGCATCGTGCTTCTCCTCGGTCATTCGTTCATGCGTGCGCGCGTGCAGGGAAGAGTGCGGGCGACGCGCACCGGCGCCGCCCGCACTGCAGGTCACAGCTGGTGACCGAGCTTGTACTCGCCCTGCTTGTACTCGGGCATCGAGTCCTCGCCCTCGTCGCGACGGGTGTACGAGAACCCGTCGGCGCCGATCGTGACGGCCATCTCGGACGAGTCCGTGCGGGCGGTGACCGGCTGCGGGTTGCCGTCGAGGTCGAGCACGAGGGATGCCTCGGTGTACCAGGACGGCACGACGGGGTTGCCCCACCAGTCGCGGCGCTGGTTGTCGTGCACGTCCCACGTGATGACCGGGTTGTCCGGGTCGCCTGTGTAGTAGTCCTGCGTGTAGATCTCGACGCGGTGGCCGTCGGGGTCACGCAGGTAGAGGTAGAAGGCGTTGGAGACGCCGTGACGGCCCGGGCCGCGCTCGATCGCGTCCGAACGGCGCAGAGCCCCGAGCTTGTCGCAGATCGCGAGGATGTTGTGCTTCTCATGGGTCGCGAAGGCGACGTGGTGCATACGCGGCCCGTCGCCCCCGGTCATCGCGGTGTCGTGGACGGTGGGCTTGCGGCGCATCCAGGCGGCGTAGACCGTTCCGGAATCGTCCTGGATGTCCTCGGTCACGCGGAACCCGAGGTCCTGCATGAACCCCACCGCGCGCGGCACGTCAGGGGTGACCTGGTTGAAGTGATCGAGGCGGACCAGTTCGCCCGGGGTGTGCAGGTCGTACCGCCAGGCCAAGCGCTCGACGTGCGTGACGTCGTGGAAGAACTCGTACGGGAAACCGAGCGGGTCCTCAACCCGCACCGAGTCGCCGATGCCCCGCGTGAAGCCGTCGGCACGGCGCTCGACGCGGCATCCGAGCTCCTCGTAGAAGGCGACCGCCTTGTCGAGGTCTTCGGGCGCGCGCACTCGGTACGAGAAGACCGCGACGGCGGCGATGTCGCCCTTGCGCAGCACGAGGTTGTGGTGGATGAACTCCTCGGTCGAGCGCAGGTAGATCGCGTCGTCGTCCTCTTCGGTCACATACAGGCCGAGCACATCGACGTAGAAGGTTCGCGACGCGGCGAGGTCGGTCACGATCAGTTCCATGTACGCGCAGCGCAGGATGTCCGGTGCCGGGGAGGTGGGGGTCGGGACGGGATTGTCGGAGCGGATCGGCGCCTCCTGGCTCACGTAGAAGCCCGAGGAGGTCAGCGTCATGTCGTCACGGTGGGTCATGTCAGCTTCCTTGATTGTCGGTCGACGGTCGCGTCGGCGGGTCAGGACTCGGCGTCTTCGGACGCTTCGGTGATCTCGGCACGCGGCGCCTGCTTGCCGAACGTCGGGTTGTGCACCTTGCCGAGGGTGATGTGCACGGCCTGCTGGTCGGTGTAGAAGTCGATCGAGCGGTAGCCGCCCTCGTGTCCGAGACCCGAAGCCTTGACGCCGCCGAACGGTGTGCGCAGGTCCCGCACGTTGTTGGAGTTGAGCCAGACCATGCCGGCTTCGATGGCCTGCGCGAAGTTGTGTGCGCGCTTGAGGTCGTTCGTCCACACGTAGGCGGCGAGGCCGTACTTGACGCCGTTCGCGAGCTCGAGGGCTTCTTCGTCGGTGTCGAACGGGGTGATGGCGACGACGGGTCCGAAGATCTCCTCCTGGAAGATGCGGGCATCGGGTGCCACGTCGGCGAACACCGTCGGTGCCACGAAGTTGCCCGTGTCGAAACCCTCGGGGCGGCCACCGCCGGCGACGAGCCGGCCTTCGGACTTGCCGATCTCGATGTAGGACATCACCTTGTCGAAGTGCTCGGGGTGCACGAGGGCACCCACCTCGGTCTCGGGCTCGTGCGGGTAGCCCACGACGACGCGCTTCGCCTGCGCGGCGTAACGCGCGACGAACTCGTCGTACACCTCGCGCTGCACGAGGATGCGCGAACCGGCGGTGCAGCGCTCGCCGTTGAGCGAGAACACACCGAAGATCGTCGCGTCGATCGCGGCGTCGAGGTCGGCATCGGCGAAGACGACGGCGGGGGACTTGCCGCCGAGCTCCATGGACAGCCCCTTGAGGTAGGGCGCCGCGTTTCCGAAGATCAGCTGACCCGTGCTGCTTTCACCCGTGAACGAGATGAGGGGCACGCCGGGGTGCTTCACGAGAGCATCGCCGGCCTCTTCGCCGAGGCCGTTGACGAGGTTGAACACGCCCCGGGGCAGGCCGGCCTCCTCGAAGATGCCCGCCCACAGCGACGCCGACAGCGGCGTGAACTCCGCCGGCTTGAGCACGACGGTGTTGCCGGTCGCCAGAGCAGGGCCGAGCTTCCACGACTCGAGCATGAACGGCGTGTTCCAGGGCGTGATGAGCCCCGCGACACCGATCGGCTTGCGATTGACGTAGTTGATCTGCCGGCCCGGCACCTTGTAGGTGTCATCGGCCTGCGCGACGATCAGATCGGCGAAGAACCGGAAGTTCTCGGCCGCACGCCTCGCCTGGCCGAGGGCCTGCGTGATCGGCAGTCCCGAGTCGAACGACTCGAGCTCGGCGAGCCGCGTGTCGCGCGCCTCGACGAGATCGGCGACACGGTGCAGGATGCGCGATCGCTCGCGCGGCAGCATCCGGGGCCAGGGGCCTTCGCGGAACGCGCGGTCAGCAGCGGCGACGGCGCGCTCGATGTCGGCCTTCTTGCCCGAAGCGGCCCGCACGTAGACCTCGTTCGAGACGGGGTCGATCACGTCGAACGTGTCGCCGTCGATCGAGTCGACGAACTCTCCGTCGATGTAGTGCTGGATTCGGTCGGGCAGGTCAGCGGGGACGTATCGGCTGGCGGTGTCGGTCATGGGATTGCTCCTTCGCGGGAGGGGGTCAGAGTGTCGGGATCCCGAGGCTCTCATCGGGGTGCTCGTGGGTCATGTAGGCATCGAGGGTCGCCGAGCGGTGGCGGCGCGCGGCCTTCTCGATCTCGCCGAGCGGTGCGCCCGTCTCGATGAGGTGCAGGATGTTCTCGTGCTCGCGGACGGATTCGGCCGCACGGCCGGGCACGAAGCTGAACGTCGAGTCGCGCAGGTTTCCGAGGCGGGCCCACTCGCCCTGCACGAGCTCGGTCATCCGCGGATTGGGGCACGTCGAGAACAGGACGCTGTGGAACTCCTGGTTCAGCCGTGTGAAGGCGCGCGGGTCGAACTGGTCCAGCGTCTCGATCATGAGCTCGTTGATCGACCGGGCCCGTCGGATGTCGTCGGTCTGCAGGCCGCGCGCGGACAAGGCGGTCGCGGCGCCCTCGAGGATCGACAGGGCCTGCATGCTGTACCGGTACTGCGAGTCGTCCACCATCGACACGCGTGCGCCGACGTTGCGCTCGAACATCACGAGGCCCTCGGCCTCGAGGCGACGGATCGCTTCTCGCACGGGCACGACACTCATGTCGAGTTCGTGCGCGATCGTGCCGAGCACCAGGCGGTAGCCGGGCGTGAACTCCTGGCTTTCGATCCGCTCCTTGACCCACCAGTAGGCGCGCTGGGACTTGCTCGGCAGCGCCGTGCCCGCCGCAGCGTCGTCTTCCGCCGCCGATTCCTGCGGCTGCCGGAGCATCACGAGGGGTTCACCTCGGCGTCGAATCGTGCCCGCCATTCCGCGTTCATCGGGAAGAGTCCGTCGATGGGGTTCCCTTCGGCGACACGGGCGGCGATCCACGCATCCTCGTCCTCCTGGGCGAGAGCCGCGTCGGCGACCTCTTCGGCCAGGGCGGGCGGGATCACGATGACCCCGTCGGCGTCGCCCACGATGACATCGCCCGGCTGCACGGTCGTGCCACCGCATCCGATCGTGATGTCGTGGTCCCACGGCACGTGCTTGCGGCCGAGGACGGCGGGGTGTGCGCCGGCGGTGTAGACGGGGATGCCCACCGCGGTGACGGCGTCGACATCGCGCACGCCGCCGTCGGTCACGATGCCGGCCGCCCGTTGGGCGTGGGCGCGGATCGCGAGGATGTCGCCGAGCGTTCCCGATCCGCTCTCTCCGCGGGCCTCGATGACGATGACCTCGCCGTCTCGGACGGCGTCGAACGTGCGCTTCTGCGCGTTGTAGCCGCCGCCGTGACTCTTGAAGAGGTCTTCGCGGCTCGGGACGAACCGCAGGGTCTTCGCCGTGCCGACGATCTTGGCCGCGGGGTGCAGAGGGTGCACGCCGTCGATCGTGACGTTGTTGAGGCCGCGTTTGCGCAGCTGCTGCGACAGGCCCGCGACCGGCACCCGCTCGAGCTTGGCGCGCAGCTCGGGCGAAAGCGTGGGGGCATCAGCGGGCGGGAGCCCGGCCGCTTGGCGCGAGCCCCAGGCTTCGGCACGCTGCGTGTCGTCGACGGCCGGCAGCGAGCCGACCTCGGCATCGAACGGCACGTCGCCCGCCGTGACGGTCGTGACGAGGCGGCCGGTCGTGAGACCGGCAGCGGGTGCATCGACCTCGACCTCGACGACGTCACCGGGCCCGATGACGGTCGACCCGGCGGGCGTTCCCGTCAGGATCACATCGCCGGTCTCGAGCGTGAAGTGCTGCGACAGGTCGGCGACGAGCTGAGTGAGGGGGAAGATCATCCCGGCGCTCGTGTCGTCCTGCGCGAGCTCACCATTGACCCATGCGCGCACGCGGAGGGCGTCGGGGGCGACAGCGCGCGCATCGATCCGGCCGGGGCCGATCGGCGTGAACCCGTCGCCGCCCTTCGAGCGGACGTTCGAGCCCTTGTCGTTCGCGCGCAGGTCGTAGAGTCCGAGGTCGTTGGCGGCCGTCACGAACGCGACGTGGTCCCAGGCGTCGGCGATCGACACGCGCCGCGCCGGGGCGCCGATGACGAGGGCGATCTCGGCTTCGAAGGCGAGCAGTTCCGTCCCGGCGGGCCGCTCCACCGTGCCGCCGGTCGCGGCGACCGAGCTGGAGGGCTTGAAGAAGTAGGAGGGGTGCGCGGGGCGCCGGCCGCGCTGATCCGCGCGTGAGGCGTAGCTGAGATGGATGGCGATGATCTTGCCCGGGCGGACGGGCAACGCGGCGAAGCGGGGATCGTCGTTCCCGGTTCCGAGTGCGATGTTGTCAGTCATGAGCTCCCTCGCTCTTGCGTCGTATCCGAAATCGTATATGATCCTTCGGAACGGGGCAAGCGAACACCTTTGCCCGACATCGACGTCACATTTCGGGAGCATCGACGATGAGCACACCACAGCAGGGCCGATCCGGGGGCCTCACTCCCACCGGCACCATCGCCTCACACAAAGACCGTCGACGCGTCGTCTTCGCGACCGTCGTCGGCACGACCGTGGAGTGGTACGACTTCTTCGTCTACGCCTCTGCCGCCGGTCTCGTCTTCGGTCAGCTCTTCTTCGAAGGCCTGGGCGTCAACAGCCTGCTGATCTCGTTCGCGACGGTCGGCGTGAGCTTCCTGTTCCGCCCGCTCGGCGCGTTCCTCGCGGGGCACTTCGGCGACAAGTACGGCCGCAAGTTCGTGCTGATGGTGACCCTCATCCTCATGGGTGCGGCGACGACCCTGATCGGTGTCCTTCCGACGTACGAGACGATCGGCGTCGCGGCCCCGATCCTGCTCATCCTGCTGCGCATCGTGCAGGGCATCTCGGCCGGCGGAGAATGGGGCGGTGCCGTCCTGATGGCGGTCGAGCACGCACCCCGCACCCGCCGCGGCGTCTTCGGCGCGGCGCCGCAGATCGGCGTGCCGCTCGGGCTGCTGCTGGCCTCGGGCATCATGGCGCTCATGGCGATCATCGCGCCCGGCGATGCATTCCTCGAGTGGGGATGGCGCATTCCGTTCCTGCTGAGCATCGTGCTGATCCTGATCGGCTACTACGTGCGTCGCAAGGTCGAGGAGAGCCCGGTGTTCACCGAGCTCGCCGCGCGCAAAGAGAAGGCGCAGATGCCGATCGTGCAGCTGTTCAAGCGCCACCTGCTGCTCGTGATCATCGCCGCGCTCGTCTTCGCGGGCAACAACGCGGTGGGCTACATGACGACCGGCGGCTACATCCAGGGCTACGCGACGAACCCCGAGGGTCCGCTCCAGCTCGAGCGCGGTCCCGTGCTGTGGGCTGTCACCGGCTCGGCCGTGACGTGGCTGGCCTCGACCCTGTTCGCCGGATGGATCGCCGACAGGATCGGTCGTCGCACGACGTACCTCATCGGCTGGGTCCTGCAGCTGGGCGGCGTGTTCGCGCTGTTCCCGCTCGTGAACACCGGAAACGTCGGACTGCTCTTCGCGGGCCTGGCGATCCTGACGATCGGCCTGGGCTTCACGTACGGGCCGCAGGCGGCTCTCTACACCGAGCTCTTCCCCGCGAGTATCCGCTTCTCGGGTGTGTCGATCTCGTACGCGATCGGCGCGATCGCCGGTGGCGCCTTTGCCCCGATGATCGCCCAGTGGCTCGTGCAGACGACCGGCACGACGGACTCGGTCACCTGGTACCTGGCCGGCATGACGGTCGTCGGCCTCATCGCGACGCTGCTGCTGCGCGACCGCTCCGGGATTCCGCTCGGACCCGACCACGAGGCCGAGCAGTCGGTCAGCCCGATCTACGGACTGTCCAAGGCGTGAGCCGAACCATAGCCTGACGACAGCGAGGAGGACTCATGCAGTTCCATCACCACGGTTACGTCTCGAAGGATCCGCGCGTCCAGCCGGCCGCCGGGATCGGCCTCGTCCGACCCGCGGACCTGCCCGACGAGATGGATGTGCTGATCGTCGGGTCCGGCCCGGCGGGCATGCTGCTGGCAGCGCAGATGTCGCAGTTCCCCGACGTCGCGACGCGCATCATCGAGCGCCGCGAGGGGCGACTGCCGCTCGGTCAGGCCGACGGCATCCAGCCGCGCAGCGTCGAGACGTTCCAGGCGTTCGGCTTCGCCGAGCGGATCATCGCCGAGGCGTACAACATCGGCTACATGAACTTCTGGAACGCCGACCCCGAGAACCCGAAGAACATCATCCGCACGTCGCGGACCGAGGACTACGCGTACGACATCAGCGAGTTCCCGCACCTCATCGTCAACCAGGCGCGGGTGCTGGACTACTTCGCCGAAGCGGCGGCGAACGGCCCGGGGCGCATCGTGCCCGACTACGGGGTCGAGTTCCTCGGGCTCACGGTGCACGACGAGGGGGAGTACCCCGTCGAGGTGCGGGTGAAGTACGTCGGGGGCGACCGTGCAGGGCAGGAGCGCACGGTCCGCGCGAAGTACGTCGTCGGCAGCGACGGTGCACGAAGCGGAGTGCGCGAGGCGATCGGGCGCAAGCACACCGGCAGCGCGGCGCTGCACGCGTGGGGCGTCATGGACGTGCTCGTGAACACCGACTTCCCGGATTGGCGCACGAAGTGCGCGATCAACTCGGCCGCGGGCAATATCCTCCACATCCCGCGCGAGGGCGGCTACCTGAGCCGCATCTACGTCGACCTCGGTGAGGTCGCTGAAGATGACAACCACCGCGTGCGCAAGACGCCCGTCGAAGAGGTCATCCGCCGGGCGAACGACATCCTGCACCCCTACACGCTCGACGTGAAAGAGGTCGCGTGGTCGAGCGTCTACGAGGTCGGACACCGCGTCACCGACAAGTTCGACGACGTCGAGGTGGGCTCTGACCGGGCGCCACGGGTCTTCCTCACGGGCGACGCGTGCCACACGCACAGCGCGAAGGCCGGCCAGGGCATGAACGTGTCGATGCAGGACGGATTCAATCTCGGCTGGAAGCTCGGTTCGGTGCTCACGGGGCGCAGCGGCGTCGACCTGCTGTCGACCTACTCGGCCGAGCGTCAGCCCGTCGCCCAGCAGCTCATCGACTTCGACCGGGAGTGGTCAGCGCTCATGGCGCGCAAGCCCGAGGAGATCTCCGATCCGCAGGACTTGGCGACCCACTACCTCGCGACCGCGGAGTTCCCGTCCGGCTTCATGACGCAGTACGAAGAGTCCTCGATCGTAGGGGATGCCACGCACCAGGCGCTCGCGACGGGATTCCCGCTCGGCAAGCGCTTCGCATCGGCTCCTGTGACGCTCGCGTGCGACGGCAACGCCGTGCACCTGGGGCACCACGCGACCGCCGATGGTCGCTGGCGCGTGTATGCCTTCGCGGATGCCGCGGGCACGGCCCTCGCCGAATGGGGTGAGTGGATGGCCACCGCCGAGGACTCGCCCGTGCGTCGTCACACGCCTCAGGGTGCCGACATCGACGCGGTCTTCGACGTCAAGGCGATCTACCAGCAGTCCTACGACGAGGTCGACCTCTTGGGCGCGCCCGACATCTTCCGCCCGCAGTCCGGCCCGCTCGCGCTGACCGACTGGGAGAAGGTCTTCGCCGCCGGCCCCGCTCGCTGGAACACCGTCGACATCTTCGCCGAGCGCGGTCTGTCGCGTGACGGCGTCGTGGTCGTGGTGCGCCCCGATCAGTACGTCGCGGCGGTCCTGCCGCTGACGGCGACGGCGGAGCTCGCCGCCTTCTTCGACCGCTCGATGTCCTGACCACCCGTCGCTTCGCCGCCCGTTCCTGCGTGGGAGGGGCGGCGAAGCGCGGCGGGTGAGCTTTCGGGGGTCAGCGGCGGTCGTACACGCGCTGGTATTTGCCCTCGCTGCGCGGCAGCGCGCCGGGCTCTTCCAGCTGGACGGCCACGCGTGACCCGATGTGGATCTTGATGCGCTCCGCGAGCACGTCCGTCGCCGCTTCGCAGACGGCCCGTTCCAGATGCGGTGGGCGCTCGATGCGCACCGTCATGGCGTCGAGTCGGCCTGCCCGCGTCAGCTCGATGATGAAGTGCGGCGTGAGCGTCTCGATGCCGAGCACGAGCTCCTCGATCTGCGTCGGGAAGATGTTGACGCCGCGCAGGATGATCATGTCGTCATTGCGCCCGGTGATCTTCTCCATCCGGCGCATCCCCGGGCGTGCCGTCCCGGGAAGCAGGCGCGTGAGGTCGCGCGTCCGGTAGCGCAACACGGGAAAGGCCTCTTTCGTGAGGGAGGTGAAGACGAGCTCACCTCGTTCACCGTCGGCCAGCGGCTCGCCGTCCGGGTCGATGATCTCGGGGATGAAGTGGTCCTCCCACAGGTGCGGGCCGTCCTTCGTCTCGACGCATTCGTTGCCGACGCCCGGACCCATGACTTCGCTCAGTCCGTAGATGTCGACCGCGTCGAGGTCGAGCCGGCGTTCGAGTTCGACACGCATCTCGTTCGTCCAGGGCTCGGCGCCGAGGATCGCCACGGTAAGGCTCGTTCTGCGCGGGTCGATCCCGGCCGCCTCCATCGCGTCGGCGATCGCGAGCAGATAGCTCGGCGTGCACATGATCGCGTCGGGCTCGAAGTCGCGGATGAGCTGCACCTGCCGCGCGGTCTGGCCGCCCGACATCGGGATGACCGTCGCGCCGAGCCGCTCGATGCCGGCGTGCGCACCGAGACCGCCCGTGAACAGCCCGTACCCGTACGCGTTGTGCACCTTCATCCCTGCCCGCACCCCGCTCGCTCGCAGGGAGCGAGCCACGAGTGCGGCCCAGTTGTCCAGACCCCCTGGGTGTATCCGACGACCGTGGGCCGTCCCGTGGTTCCCGAGGAGGCATGGATGCGCCGCACATCCGCCATCGGGACGGCGAACATGCCGAAGGGGTAGGTCTGCCGCAGATCCTCCTTCGTCGTGAAGGGGAGCAGCGCGAGGTCGCCGAGCGAGCGGATGTCGTCGGGGTGCACCCCCGCCTCGTCGAGCTTGAGGGTGTAGAGGGGGACGTTCGCGTACGCGTGGCGCACGGTCTGCTGCAGCCGCGACAACTGCAGCGCCTCGATCTCGTCCCGTGACATCCGCTCCTCGGGGTCGAGGTCGTCGCCTCGGGTCTCAGGCGCTGTTGTCGGCATCGGGTTCCGTTTCTCGAGAAGGGAGCCGGCGGACCCGGATCATGCCCGGGTCCGCCGGCTCGGGGTCATCCGCCCGGCGGGTACTTGTCGATGATTCCGGCCAGCAGCTCTGCGGCGCGGGCACCCGTGATGACCTCGTCAGGGGATACCGGCGTGACGACCTTGGACTCGGTGTCCTCGGAGACGTGCTCGCCGATCATGAGCTGATTCTCGTCGTACATCCAGGCAAACGCGAGCGTGCGCCGCACGAGGTACCAGCTGTCGGCGTCGTACTCCGAGCTCGCGGCCGACTCGTCGCCGGCCGAGGCGAACACATTGTCGCCGAGCAGCCTGCCCGGCACGAACTGGCTGAACTCCGCTTCTCCCGCGAAGCCCCACTCGGCGACGGCCATGTTCTGCCGGCCGGTCCACATGACGAGCATGTCCATGTCGGCGAGCATCGCGTAGAAGTCGCGCACCTGCTGCATCCCGTCCAGGATGATGCCCGCACCGCCCTCGAAGATGCGGTACTTCGGGTGGCGGACGGTCATGTTCTCGGCGAGCAGCTCGTCGTAACGGCCCGATACCTCCAGCATCCCGTGACGGCGGTAGTTGATCAGGATGCGGCGGCGGGCGGGGATCGTCTCGGTGATGAGCGCGTCGATGTCATCCATCTGATGGACGAACTCGTACTCGTACGAGGTGCGCGGCTCGGCGGCGGGTGGGGTCGTGATCGTCATGTGGAGGCTGCGATGACGGAGTTTCTGAACCTCAATCTCGTGCACTCGCTCGCCGTGCTGATCGAGGAAGGCGCGTTCACGCGCGCCGCGGAACGACTGCACATCACGCCACCCGCGATGACGCAGCAGATCCAGCGGCTCGAGAGCGCCGTCGGTATGGTTCTCGTCGAGCGCGGCACAAAGCCCGTGCGGCTCACGGCGGCGGGGGAGCGCTTCATGGAGCATGCCTCCGTCTCGCTCCCGCACGCTCGCCTCGCGATGGGCGAGACGGTGGATCCCGAGCTGCGCATCGGCTCCATCAACGGCTACCCCGCAGGACCTGACACGGGGTTCCTCGGGACGTATCGCCGGTCGCGCCCGGACACCCGCATCCGACTCGTGCAGGTCGGGTGGGGCGAGCAAGTGAGTCGCCTGCTCGCGGGCGATGTCGACGCCTCGCTCGCGCGTCCGCCCTACGCCGGCACGGACGGACTGGACATGATCCCCGTGCACGTCGAGCCGCGCGTCGTGGGTGTTCCGGTCGACTCAGCGCTGGCGCACCTCGTCGAGGTCACCCTCGCCGATCTCGACGGCCACTCGATGATCGGCGCCGCCGGCACGGCGCGGGAATGGACGCGGTTCTGGGTCGTCGATCCGCGACCGAGCGGCGCTCCGGTTCGTTACGGCGCCTGGGTCGAGACGATGGAGGAGGCGCTCAACCAGGTGGCCTTCGAGGGGCACCTGCTGATGACCGCCGCGTCCGTGGCGTCTCGGCTCCACCATCCGGGGGTCGTGTACCGGCCGGTCGCCGACGCGGGCGAGTGCCACGTCTACCTCTGCACGCGGCGCACCGACTCCCGCTCGGCCATCCGCGATCTGCGCCGCGCCGCGGCGGCCACCGCTGTCTCACACGGGGCTCCGCCCGCGTAGGCGGTCAGGAGTTCACGCGGATGATCTCCTGCTGGTAGGGCGCGACGACCGAGCCCGAGATGCGGACATCCAGCAGCAGGTGGGGGCGAGTGGCGGGGTCTTCTCGGGTCCACGCGGCGAGGCGGTCGAGATCCGCGAGCTCGCGCACGATGACGCCCTCGGCGCCGACGGCGCGTGCGAGTCCGGCGAAGTCGACATCGGGGATCATCATGGGACCCGTTGCGACGCCCTTGAGGCCGTACAGATTCACCTCGGCGCCATACGCGCCGTCGTTCCACACGACCGTGAGGCCGCGCCCGCCCGCGACGCGCACGGCCGACTCGAGGTCGGCGAGCGCCATCAGCCCGCCGCCGTCTCCTGTCGTGAGCACGATGGTCGCTTCGGGCCTGGCCAGCGCCGCCCCGGGAACCGAGGGGAATCCGAGCCCGATCGACTGGTAGGCCGTGCCGACCATCATCATGCGGTCGGGCGAGGCGACGGGCCAGTACATGTTGGCCCACCCGATGAAGTGCCCGCCGTCCGAGACGACGACACGATCCTCGGGCAGCAGGTCGCCGATGCGGGCCGCGACGCTGCGCGGGTCGAGACGGCCGTCGGCTGCGACGCCCTCGCCCGGCTCCTGCGTGCGCACCGCGGCGATGTCGACCGCCTCGCGCCACCCCGACGATGTCGCACCGAGCGCGGCCAGCTCGATGTTGAGTGCTTCGGCGACGACGCGGGCGTCGCCGCGGATGTAGCCGCCGACATGCGGATGCGTCGCGGTGGGTGCGACGTCGACCTGGACGACGCGCGTGGCGGGCGAGAAGAGCTCGCCGAAGCGCATCGTGAACTGGTTGAGCGAGGCCCCGAAGACGACGGCGACGTCGGCGTCGCGGACGAGTTCCATGGCTGCTTCGGCGCCGAAGCCACCCGTCACGCCCAGGTCGAACTCCGTGAGGGGGAACACTCCGCGCCCGAGTGCCGTGCCCGCCGTGATCGCGCCCGTGGCATCGGCGAGCACGCCGAGAGCGTCACTTGCCCCGGAGACCCACGCCCCGCGGCCCGCGAGCAGGAAGGGGCGTCGCGCTCCGGCCAGGGTGCGGGCGAGTTCGATGACGCTCTCGCGCCCGAACGGGCTCGGCTGCAGGGGGCCGGGCAGGCGCGGGGCGAGGGTCTCGGGCACGGGCCCCGCCTCGAGCGTCGCGACGTCGTAGGGGATCGCGAGCACGGTGGGCACGCGGTAGGTGAGGGCGTGCTCGATCGCGATGAGGGTTGTCGCCGCGGCATCCGCCCGGCCGACCGTGTAGGTGCGCGCACCGACCGCCGACGCGAGGGCGATCTGGTCGACGTCCCACGGGCGCGGGCCCGACGTCGGCTCGTCGCCGGCCACGAGCACGAGCGGCACGTGCGCCTGCACCGCCTCGGCGAGCGCGGTCAGCGTGTTGGTGAATCCCGCGCCGTACGTCGCGGTCGCGGCGGCGAGGCGCCCCGACGCGCGATGGAATGCGTCGGCGGCGACGACGGCGCCCGCTTCGTGCCGGACGGCGGTGTACCCGGCGGGGGTGTCGCGCACGAGGGCGTCGAGGAACCAGGCGTTGCCGTTGCCCATGACACCGAAGACGTGATCGATGTGGCGGGCGAGGGTCACGGCGACGTGGGCGGAGACGGTGGGCATGAGAACTCCCGAGAACAGGGACGACGAAGCAAGGCCGTATGTGTCTCGCGCGCCCAGACCCCTGTCGGGGCGGCTGCGTGCCCATTTTTCGAGCACCGGGCGGCAGCAGCCGCCGGACGGTTCGAGTATAGGTCTCGCCCCCCCCGGTCGGCTCGGCCCTTTCGATGCGCTCTCTCGTGGTCACAGCGGGGGCCATGATGGAGGGATGAAGACGACCCAGCTGCGCCGGTACACCCTCGTCGACGGACAATACGACGACTTCGTCGCATGGTGGGGCAGGACGATGAGGGTCGTTCGGCCGGCGGCGGGGTTCGAGATCGAGTTCGCGTACGGCATCCGCGAGACGAACGAGTTCATCTGGGCGGTCAGCATCGAGGGGGATGAAGAGGCCTTCCTCGCGCTCGAGACCGAGTACAAGGCGTCCGACGCTCGCGCCGCCGCCTTCGCCGGCGAGCCCGATCGGATCGCCGACACGGACGTGCGGTTCGTCGAGAGCTTCTGATCCGTTCGCCGCGACGGAGGGGTCACGGCCGGGTTCTGTACACGCAGCACATCGCCGCTACGCGTGCGTCGGGGTGACAATAGGACCGCGAACCGCGAGATCGTATACGATTTGAGGATGCCGCGTGAGGCGGCATCCCGGATATGACGAGGGAGTCCCCCGTGAGCCTCAACCGTGAGACCGAGCTGCTGGCATCCGTCGAGGACGGGCTGTTCATCGATGGCCAGTGGCGTGCCGCCGCAGACGGACGCACGCTCGATGTGTTCGATCCCGCGACGGGCGAGGTCGTCAAGACGATCGCGAGCGCGGGACCGGCCGACGGCAAGGCCGCTCTCGACGCGGCTGTCGACGCGTTCCCCGCCTGGGCGGCGACCCCTGCCCGGGAACGCGCCGAGATCCTGCGCCGTGCGTTCGACCTGCTGCAGGAGCGCAAAGAGGACTTCGCGCTGCTCATGACGATCGAGATGGGCAAGCCCCTCGCCGAGGCGCGCGGCGAGGTCGCGTACGGCGGAGAGTTCCTGCGCTGGTTCAGCGAGGAGACCCCGCGCATACAGGGTCGTTACGGGGCGAACCCCGAGGGCACCGGCCGCATGATCGTGTCGCAGCATCCCGTCGGCCCGTGCTACCTGATCACGCCGTGGAACTTCCCGCTCGCGATGGCCACCCGCAAGATCGCCCCCGCCCTGGCCGCCGGGTGCACGGTCGTCATCAAGCCGGCCGCGCTCACGCCCCTCACGACGCTGTACTTCGCGCAGCTGCTGCAGGAGGCCGGCGTGCCGGCGGGCGTCGTCAACGTCATCGCGACGTCGTCGTCCGGCGCCGTGTCCGAGCCGATCATCAGAGACCCTCGCCTGCGCAAGCTGTCGTTCACGGGATCGACCCCTGTCGGCCAGCGCCTGCTCGAGCAGGCGGCCGAGGGCGTGCTGCGCACGTCGATGGAACTCGGCGGTAACGCCCCCTTCGTCGTGTTCGACGATGCCGACCTCGACAAGGCGGTCGAAGGCGCCCTCCTGGCGAAGTTCCGCAACATCGGTCAGGCCTGCACCGCCGCTAACCGGTTCATCGTCCACCGCTCCATCGCCGATGAGTTCGCCGCGCGGGTGACCGAGCGCGTGCAGGGCATGAAGATCGGCCGTGGAACCGACGACGGCGTGCAGATCGGGCCCCTCATCGACGACAAGGCCGTGGCGAAAGCCGAAGAGCTCGTGACGGATGCCGTCGGTCGCGGCGCCACGCTGCGCACGGGCGGCGAGCGGCTCGAGGGAACGGGGACGTTCTACCAGCCGACCGTCATCAGTGACGTGCAGCCCGGAAGCGACATCCTCCGCGAGGAGATCTTCGGGCCGGTGCTCGCGATCATCCCCTTCGACACCGAAGACGACGCCGTGCGGCTCGCGAACGACACCGAGTACGGGCTCGTCTCGTACGTCTTCACCGAGAATCTCGCCCGCGGGCAGCGCATGATCGAACGGCTCGAGACCGGCATGATGGGCCTCAACGTCGGCGTCGTCTCGAACGCCGCGGCGCCGTTCGGCGGGTGGAAGATGTCGGGTCTGGGCCGCGAGGGCGGCGCCGAAGGCATCAGCGAGTACCTCCAGACCAAGTACACGCTCACGGCCAACCCCTTCTGATCCGCGGACGTTGCCGCCCCGGAAAGAAGGGTGCTTCTTGACGCGCGGCGACGGGTTGAGGCCGCGGAATCCTTCATGACGGCCTTCTAGAATTGGTCGCGGTCGATTCGACCGCCCACTTCCCCCAGACGCAGCGCGGCGGGTCGCACTCCCCGGCGCGCAGAGGAGCATGCATGCCCACGTACGACGAAGACCGCGCGGCCTGGGTCGCACTCGAGCAGGTCGCCGAGCGGATGATCCCGCACATCGGCGCGCTCTACCGCGACCGAGGCGTCGTGACGTCTCTGCACGGACACCGCCTCATCAACCTGTCGGTCACCGGCATCATCGAGGCGCACGAGCGCGTCGAGCAGCTGGGCCACGCCGCCATCCCCCTCGAGGAGACCCTGCGTGTCCTCGAGGGCCTGCGCGCGATCGCCCCGGGCCCCGCATCGCTCGATGTCGCGCGACTCATCCTCGGGCACGAAGAATCAGGCGTCGACCTCGAGGAGTACCTGGCCCGCGAGCTCGCCGACGTGCTCGACGCCGATGCGTACCCCGCCGGTGGCGCCGACGTCGTGCTGTACGGCTTCGGCCGCATCGGGCGCCTGCTCGCCCGCATCCTCGTCGCCCACCAGGGCGGTGGCCGCGGCCTGCGCCTGCGCGCCGTCGTCGTGCGAAAGGGCGGATCGAACGACCTCGTCAAGCGCGCGAGCCTGCTTCTGCGCGACTCTGTGCACGGGCCCTTCGCCGGCACGGTCACGGTCGACGAAGATGCACAGCAGATCATCGCGAACGGCACGCGCATCCAGGTCATCTACGCCGATGACCCCGCCGCGATCGACTACACGTCGTACGGCATCCGTGATGCGATCGTCGTCGACAACACCGGTCGCTGGCGTGACGAAGAGGGACTGTCGCAGCACCTGCGGTCGACCGGCGTCGCGCGCGTCCTGCTGACGGCCCCCGGCAAGACCCCGATCAAGAACATCGTCTACGGCATCAACAACGACACGATCACCCCCGAGGATCGCATCCTGTCGGCCGCGTCGTGCACGACCAACGCGATCACCCCCGTGCTGAAGGCCATCGACGAGGCCTACGGCGTCGTTCGCGGTCACGTCGAGACGGTGCACTCGTTCACGAACGACCAGAACCTGATCGACAACTTCCACAACGGCGACCGTCGCGGGCGCTCGGCTGTGCTCAACATGGTCATCACCGAGACGGGCGCCGCGAAGGCTGTCGCCAAGGCGCTGCCGCAGCTCGAGGGCAAGCTCACCGGCTCGGCGATCCGCGTGCCCACGCCGAACGTCTCGCTCGCCGTCCTCAACCTGACGCTCGAGCGCCCGACGAACAAGGACGAGGTCAACGACTACCTGCGCCGCGCGTCGCTGCACTCCAAGCTGCGCCAGCAGATCGACTACGTCGAGTCGCCCGAGGTCGTGTCCACCGACTTCGTCGGCTCGCACCGCGCGGGCATCGTCGACGGTCTGGCGACGATCGCCGACGAGACCAACCTGATCCTCTACGTCTGGTACGACAACGAGTTCGGCTACTCGACGCAGGTCGTGCGCGTCGTCGAGCAGATGGCCGGAACGCACCCCACGGTGCTCCCGCCTCGCGTCGAGGTCACCGTCGAAAGCTGAGCGCACCCGCGCATTCGAGCACCCTCGCCTCGAGCCGGCCCAGTGCCGGCATGGAGCGAGGGTGCTTCGGCTCAGGCGTGCCGGTCGAGGAAGGCGTAGACCTCGTTGTCGTCGACTCCCGGGAAAGCTCCGCGGGGGAGCGGCGAGAACATCTGCATGTGCACGCGCGCGCTCGGCCAGGCCTTGCCCGCCCACCGCGCGGTGACGTCGGCCGGCGCGCGGCGACAGCAGGACTCGCCCGGGCACGTCGACACACCGCGCTTCTGGGTCTCCCGCCCACGGAACCAGCGCGCGTCATCGAACGGCACGCCGACCGTGATCGAGAACTCGCCGTCAGACGTCGAGCCGATCTGGGTCGAGCACCAGTACGTGCCGGCGGGGGTGTCGGTGTACTGGTAGTGCTCGGTCGTGCGGTTCTGCTCTGAGAAGGCCGCGCGCGCCGAGAACTTGCGGCACGCGATCTGGCCGTCCACGGCGCCCGTGACGTCCATGGGCAGTGGCAGGTCGTCGTTCTCGTAGACGCGCGAGATCGTGCCCACGCCGTCGACGCGCAGGAAGTGCATCTTGATGCCCAGGTGGTGCGTGGCGAGGTTGGTGAGCCGCATTCCGGCGGCTTCGTGGGTCACACCGAACGCATCGCGGAAGTCCTCGACGGCGAGGTTCCGGTCCTTCTTGGCCTGCTGCAGGAATGCCACCGATGCCGTCTCGGGCATGAGGCAGCAGGCCGCGTAGTAGTTGATCTCGAGCCGCTGCTGCAGGAAGTCGGCGTAGTCGGTCGGCCGCACATGGCCGAGGAGCCGATGCGCCATCGCCTGCAACGCCATCGACCGCAGGCCGTGTCCGCCGGGGATCGAGGCGGGCGGCAGGTAGATGCGGCCGTTCTCGAGGTCGGTGACCGAGCGCGCGGAGTGCGGCAGATCGTTGACGTAGATGAGCTCGAAGCCGAGCTTCTCGGCCATGATGCTCACGGTGCGGTGCGTGAGAGCTCCCGAGACGTGCCCGGCGGCCCGGAGCTGCTTCTCGGCGAGCTTCTCGATGTCGGGCAGGTAGTTGTCGATCCGGCGCATCTTCAGGCGCAGCTCGGTGTTCGCCCGGCGGGCTTCTTCGGGTGTCGCGATGGCTTCGCTCTCGCGCCGCTGCAGTTCGCGGTGGAGGCCGAGGATCGACTCGATCGTCTCGTCGGTCATGCCCTTCGTCACCTTAACGGGGGCGACGCCGAGCTGACGGAACACCGAGCTCGACTGGGCGCGATCCAGCTCGATCTCGAGCGCCGCGCGCCGATTGGGCGGTTCGTTCGAGAGCAGGTCGGCGACCTCGACTCCGGTCGCCGCCCCGATGGCCTGCAGGACGGACAGTTTCGGCTCGCGCTTGCCGTTCTCGATGAGGCTGAGCTGACTGCCCGCGATCCCCACGATCTCGCCCAGTTCGTCGAGCGTGAGGCCCGTGCTCACGCGCTGATGACGGATGCGATGACCCAGGGTCGACAGTTCGAGCGAGGAGGGTGCCATTCCTTGATCGTATCGAAAGAATGGCAGAATTTGCCACGCTCAAACGCCGAAAGTGCGCCCGAATGCGACCAGAGTGGACGTGCACGCGTTTTCCGTGCCGCCGACCGAGAGGACATCCCCATGGCTCTGGCCGACATCTCCACGCGAATCGCCCCCGGCAGCATCCCCGCCGATGCAGCCCCTGAGGCGGGCTATGGCGCGCACCCGGGGGTCTCGGGCCCGGGCATGGCCGACCTCGAGGCGTGGGTCGACGAGATCGCGGCGCTGACCAAGCCCGACCGCATCCACTGGGTCGACGGCTCGCCGTCCGAGAATGACGCGCTGCTGCGCCAGATGGTCGACGACGGCCAGCTCATCAAGCTCAATCCCGAGTGGCGTCCGGGGTCGTACCTCGCCCGCTCGCACCCGAGTGACGTCGCCCGCACCGAGGGCCGCACCTTCATCGCCTCCGAGCGCGAAGAAGACGCCGGCCCGACCAACAACTGGGTCGCCCCCGACGAGATCCGCCAGACGATCACCCCGCTGTTCGAGGGCTCGATGAAGGGCCGCACGATGTACGTCGTGCCGTTCTCGATGGGAGCCGTCGGCGGTCCGCTGTCGCACATCGGGGTTCAGGTCACGGACAGCGCCTACGCGGTGGCATCCATCGAGATCATGACGCGCGTGGGCACCGACGTTCTGCGCGAGATCGCCAACGGCGCCCCGTGGGTCAAGACCGTGCACACGGTCGGCGCACCGCTCGCAGAGGGCGAGCAGGATGTCGCGTGGCCCTGCAACGACGAGAAGTACATCGTTCACTTCCCCGACACGCTCGAGGTGTGGTCCTTCGGTTCGGGATACGGCGGCAACGCGATCCTGGCGAAGAAGTGCTTCGCTCTGCGCATCGCCTCGGTCATCGGCCGCGACGAGGGCTGGCTCGCTGAGCACATGCTGCTCATCCGTGTCATCTCGCCCGAGGGCAAGGCGTACCACGTCGCGGCCGCGTTCCCGTCGGCCTGCGGCAAGACCAACCTCGCGATGCTGCGCCCGACCATCCCCGGCTGGCGCGTCGAGACGCTCGGCGATGACATCGCCTGGCTCCGCCCCGGTGCCGACGGTCGCCTGTGGGCGATCAACCCCGAGGCCGGGTTCTTCGGCGTCGCGCCGGGCACGGGCGAGTCCACCAACGTCACGGCCGTCGAGACGCTCTGGGGCAACACGATCTTCACGAACGTCGCGCTGCGCCCCGACGGTGACGTGTGGTGGGAGGGCCTGACCGATGAGGTCCCCGCCGAGCTGACCGACTGGCAGGGCGAGCCCTGGACGCCGGCATCCGGTCGTCCTGCCGCCCACCCCAACTCGCGCTTCACGGTCGCCGCGGCGCAGTGCCCGCAGATCGCCTCGGACTGGGACGCGCCCGAGGGCGTGCCGCTGGATGCGATCCTGTTCGGCGGTCGCCGTGCGACCAACGTGCCGCTCGTCGTCGAGGCGACGGACTGGACGCACGGCGTGTTCATGGGCTCGAACGTCTCCTCCGAGCGCACCGCAGCCGCAGAGGGCACGGTCGGGGAACTGCGCCGCGATCCGTTCGCGATGCTGCCGTTCTGCGGGTACAACATGGCCGACTACTTCGGGCACTGGCTCAAGGTCGGTCAGAAGCTGCGCTTCGACCGCGCGCCGCGCGTGTTCCAGGTGAACTGGTTCCGCAAGGGCTCGGACGGCCGCTTCCTGTGGCCCGGCTTCGGTGAGAACTCGCGCGTCATCGACTGGATCATCCGCCGCATCGAAGGCGACGTCTCCGCCGTGGACAGCCCGATCGGGCGTCTGCCGCACACGTCGGACCTCAACCTCGACGGCATCGACGTGCCGCAGGAAGACCTCGACGAGCTCTTCGCGATCGACCGTGCGTCGTGGGCGAAGGAAGCCGACCTGACGGAGGAGTTCTACCAGACCTTCGACGGACGCGTGCCCGCGCCGCTGTGGGCTGAACTCGCCGCGCTGCGCTACCGCCTGCAGCGGGCCTGATCGACCTGACGGATGCCCTGACCCGCCCGCACCGCGGGGGTCGGGGCATTCGCGCGCGCGGCACGATCCGCGGCGCTCGTGCGCGTCTGAGTCGCCCGTTCGTTTGCCTCGGTGTGCGCTGGGGTGCTTGTTCGTTTGCCTCGGTGTGCGCTGGCGTGTCCGTTCGTTTGCCTCGATCTGCACTTCTGTGCGGCCTGGCGCAGCAAAATGAGGCAAACGAACGGGGATGCGGGCACCCTATCCCCGGGCCGGGAGGGGCCGGGGCCGAGTCACACGAGCAGCTGGTGCTTCGCGAGGTCGCGGTACAGCGGCGTCGAAGCGACGAGCTCGGAGTGCGTGCCCTGGCCGACGACGCGGCCGTGCTCGAGCACGACGATGTGGTCGCTGTCGACGACGGTCGACAGGCGGTGGGCGATGACGATCAGTGTGCGATCCTGTGCGACGGCGTCGATCGCCTCGCGCATGCGCTGCTCGTTGAGTCCGTCCAGCGACGAGGTCGACTCGTCGAGCAGCAGGATCGGCGGAGCGGCCAGCAGCGCGCGCGCGATGGCGAGGCGCTGACGCTCACCGCCCGAGAGCATGACGCCGGATTCGCCGACAGGAGCGTCGAGCCCGAGCGGATTGCGGTCGAGCACGTCGCCGAGGTTCACGGCGCGCAGCACCGCCTCGCAGGCGGCGTCGGTCGCGTCGGGTGAGGCGAGGCGCAGATTGTCGCCGATCGTGCCGGCCAGGGTCGGGGCATCCTGCTCGACGTAGCCGAGCTGCGCGCGCAGCGCGGCGCGGTCGAGCGCCCGCACGTCGATGCCGTCGAGCAGGATCGCGCCGTCCGTCGGGTCGTAGAACCGCTCGATGAGCGCGAGCGTCGTGCTCTTGCCGGCGCCCGAGGGCCCGACGAGGGCGACGCGCGCACCGCGCGGCACCGAGAACGAGACCCCGCGCAGGACGTCGCCCGCCGCAGAGGGGGCTTCGGACTCGACGAGCACCGACGAGTCGACGTGCGCGCTCTCGAGCACGGCGATGGCTTCGGACTCGGCCTTGCGGCGGGCTTCGACGACGGCTTCGGGGTAGCGGAAGTGCACGTCGCGGAACTCGATCGCCGGCGAGGCGGAGACCGGAGCCTCCAGGTGCGGCACGCGCGCCGCGATCTCGGCGTCGTGCTGGGACTCGGTGGGCAGCTCGAGCACCTCCTGGATGCGGCCGAGCGCACCGAGCGCCTGATTGACCGAGGTGATCGCACCGAAGAACGACCCGAGCGGGGCGATCAGCATGAACAGGAACATGATGAACATCACGAGGCTCGCGATGTCGATCGCCCCCGTCGCGACGCGGAACCCGCCGAAGCCGATCACGACGAGCAGCGACACCTGCAGCGCGATGCCGGCGATCGGCACGACGAGGGCCGAGATCTTCGCGATGCGCACGCCGACGCGGTAGGCATCGGAGGCGCGCTCCGAGACGGATGCCACCTCGCGGTCGGTCGCCCCCGAAGCGCGCACGGTGCGGATCGAGCCCACGGCGCGCTCGACGCCGGACGCGAGCTCGCCGACCTTCTCCTGCTGCTCGGTCGAGGCCGTGCGGATGCGGCCGCTCAGCGTGACGACGCCGATGACCGAGACGCCGATGACGGCCACGATGATCCCGAGCAGCACGATGTCGATGACGGCCATCGCGATCAGCGCACCGGCGAAGAGCAGGGCGTTGCCGATCGCGTCGGCGAGGCCCTGCGTGAGCGCCGAGTAGAGCAGCGTCGTGTCGCTGCCGACGCGCGAGACGAGGTCTCCCGTGCGGCGGGCATCGAACTCGCTGATCGGCAGGTGGAAGATGCGGGCGATGAGTTTGCGGCGACTGGAGTAAACCACGGCCGTGCCCGTGCGCTGCAGCAGGTAATGCTGCCACGCCGTGATGAGCGACGACACGACGACGAAGCCGATGAGCACCCACAGCAGCAGACCGAGGTCGAGGCTGCGCTGCACGCGGTCGATCACCTGGCCGACCAGCAACGGCTGGGCGAGCATCGTGATCGAGCCGAAGACGCTCAGGATCGACACGACGATCAGGGTGCGCTTGTGCTCGAAGAGATAGGGCAGCAGCTGGCCGAAGCTGGCGCGCGGCCCGTCGTCTTTCACGCGGGGCGAGCGACGCGTCGGACGGGCGGGGCGGGAAGGTGCGTCGGAGGACATGCGGCTACCTCGTTCGTGATTCGGTCACCTTCGACCGTACTTCGTGCCAGGGGCGGTTTCGTCGCTCCCGTGCAGATGGCACGGAACCCGCAGGAAAGAACGGATGCCGCGAGCCTGAGGCCCGCGGCATCCGTTCGATCCGTGGTCAGCGCCAGATGACGGCGATGGCGGCGTTCGCGAGGGTGAGGATGCCGATCGGCCAGAACAGCGCGGGCGCGACCGCGCCGTTGCCCTTGCGGGCACGGGCACCGCCGATGCCCATGAGTGCTCCGATGATGAGCAGCACGACCAGCTTGATGGCGATCTTCGTGTAGTTCAGGTCGTACGAGATGCCCCACGGGGCGGCGAGGGCAAGGCCTGCGAGGGTGGCCAGGACCAGACCGAGGCTCATGGCCCGGTTGACCTGGAACCGGCGCGAGAACGCTTCTACGGCCCACCCTCCGAAGAGCAGGGCGAAGCCGGTGATGTGCAGGAAGATGACGATGAGTCGGAGGGTCTCCATGCCGACACGCTAGCGCCGCGCGCGTGCGGCCAGCAACAGGGCCCCGCCGCGTCGCTCAGTCGCGCAGGTCGCGCAGAACGAGCGCCGTGCGCAGGGCGGCGTCAGCGGCTTCGTGGCCCTTGTCCTCTTTCGAACCGGGCAGGCCCGCGCGGTCGAGGCCCTGCTCTTCGTCGTCGAGCGTCAGCAGACCGAACCCGATGGGCTTGCCCGTGTCGAGTGCGACGCGCGTGAGCCCGTCGGTCGCGGACGCCGAGACGTACTCGAAGTGCGGCGTGCCTCCGCGGATGATGACGCCGAGAGCGACGACGGCGTCGGCGCCGGCATCGAGCGCGGCCTTCGCCACGACGGGAAGCTCGAACGACCCGGGCACCCGAACGAGCCTCCAGCTCGCCCCGGAGGCTTCGAGCACGCGCTGCGCCCCCGCGATGAGTCCGTCGGTGATGACGTCGTGCCATGTCCCGGCGACGACGACGACATGGAGCCCTCGAGCGTCGATCGGCTGGCTCGCCTGGGGGGCGCCCTCGCGGCTCATCGCTCGGATCCGTCGTGAAGGGCGGCGAGCGCGTCGCGCAGCTCGTCGGCATCGAGGATGTGGCCCATGCGGTCTCTCTTCGTCTCGAGGTACTGGTGGTTGTTCGGCCCGACGCCGACGATGAGCGGAACCTGCTCGACGACGTCGAGTCCGAGTGCGCGCAGCTGCGCCGTCTTGTTGGTGTTGTTCGTCAGGAGACGCACCTGCTCGACACCCAGGTCCGCGAGGATGCCGGCTGCCGCGGCGTAGTCGCGGGCATCGGCGGGCAGGCCCAGCGCGAGGTTGGCGTCGACGGTGTCCAGGCCGCGCTCCTGCAGGCTGTACGCGCGGAGCTTGTTGATGAGGCCGATGCCGCGTCCCTCGTGTCCGCGCATGTAGATGACGATGCCGCCGGCCTTCGCGATGGTGGCGAGGGCGGCCGACAGCTGCGGCCCGCACTCGCACTTGAGTGAGCCGAATGCTTCGCCGGTCAGGCATTCCGAGTGCACGCGCACGATCGGGGCCGCCTCGGTCAGATCGCCCGAGACGACGGCGACGTGGTCGGTGCCGGTCGCGCGGTCCTTGTATGCGAGAAAGCGCAGATCGCCGTGCGCCGTCGGCACATTCGCCTCGGCGCGCAGGCTGACCCGGCGACGGCGCACGACCGGGGTGTCCGGGTCGAGCGGCTCGTGCTCGTTGAGGTAGGCGATGAGCTGCTCGATCGTGATGACGGGCACGCCGTCACGTTCGCCGAGTTCCTTGAGGGCGGGCAGACGCATCATGCTGCCGTCCTCGTCGACGACCTCGCCGATCGCGCCGACCGGCTGGAGGCCTGCGAGGCGCATGAGCTCGACCGCCGCCTCGGTGTGGCCCGCGCGCTCGCGGACACCGCCGTCGACGGCGCGCAGCGGCAGGATGTGCCCGGGGCGGATGACGCTCGAGGGTGTGGACTCGGGGTCGGCGAGGACATTGAGCGTGTGCGCGCGGTCGGCGGCGCTGATTCCGGTCGACACGCGATCGGCGGCGTCGACGCTCACGGTGTACGCCGTCGAGCGGGCGTCCTCGTTGAAGGCGACCATGGGCGGAAGATCGAGGCGGTCGGCCCACTCGGCGGGCATCGGCGCGCAGATGAAGCCGCTCGACCAGCGCACCGTCCAGGCGAGCCACTCGGGAGTGGCCAGCTCGGCCGAGATGACGATGTCGCCTTCGTTCTCGCGGTTCTCATCGTCGGCGACGATGACAGGTCGGCCCTCCGCCAGAGCGGCGAGGGCATCGGGAATCGTGGACAGGCTCACAGCGAGCCTCCTTCCGTCGGTGCGGAGTCGAGAGCGGGAGAGGCGAAAGAGAGAAGGCGCTGCACGTGGCGCGCCAGGATGTCGGTCTCGAGGTTCACGCGGTCGCCCACGACGCGCTCGCCGAGCGTCGTCGCCGTGAGCGTCTCGGGGATGAGGGAGACCTCGAACCAGTGCCCTCCGCCGCCCGCAGCTGAGCCTGCTGAGGCGTCCGAGGCGCCGCTCACCGTGAGCGAGATCCCGTCGACGGCGATCGAGCCCTTGTCGACGACGAGCGGTGCCAGGTGGTCGGGGAGCGCGATGCGCACGACGCGCCACTGCTCGCCCGGGCGCACGTCGAGCACCTCGCCCGTGCCGTCGATGTGGCCCTGCACGATGTGGCCGCCCAGTCGTCCGTGCGCCGCCGTCGCCCGCTCTAGGTTGACGCGGCGGCCGGGAGCGACGCCCTCCAGCGTGGACATGTCCAGAGTCTGCTTCATCACGTCTGCGGTGAACCAGTCCTCGCCCTGGTCGATGACCGTGAGGCACACGCCGCTCACCGCGATCGAGTCGCCGTGTGCGGCATCCGACACGCTCTGTGGGCCCCGAACCGTGAGGCGTACGCCGTCGCCGGATGGTGCGACGGCCGTGACCTCGCCGATCTCTTCGACGATTCCCGTGAACATCAGCTGTCTCCTTCTTGCAGAGTGTGAGCGTGTGTCGGTCGCTGGTTCCGGACCGGTTTCTGGGGGGTCGCGACCACCAGCAGGTCGTCGCCGAGCCGTTCGACCGATGCGACGGCCAGCCGCCGCGCGTCGTCGATCGTCTGCACTCCGATGTCGTCGAGCGCGAGGCGCGCACCGCCGAGCAGCACCGGAGCGACGTAGGCGAGGATCTCGTCGGCGAGGCCCGCCCGCACGAACGCGCTCGCGAGCGTGGGCCCGCCCTCGACGAAGACATGGTGCACTCCGAGAGCGCGCAGTTCATCGAGCACCGCGGCGAGATCACGGCCGTCGCGCTGCATGACAGGGAGCGGATGCCGGTGCACGGCCGCCGTCGTCGGGAGGGTGCGCGTTCCGAGGACGACGGGACGCGGCTGGTGGTCGTAGAGCGACCCGTCGCCGCGTCGAGCAGTGAGGGCGGGGTCGTCGGCGAGGAGTGTGCCCGTGCCGACGACGATCGCGTCGACCAGGGAACGGCGCCGGTGCACGTCGTCGCGAGCCTCGGGGCCGGTGATCCACTTGCTCGTGCCGTCGTCGGCCGCCGCGCGCCCGTCGAGGCTCTGCGCCCACTTCACGCTCACGTGCGGGCGCCCGAGGCGCTGCACCGTGAGCCACGATGCGAGCAGCTGGGTCGCCTCTTCGGCACGCAGGCCGGACACGACGTCGACGCCCGCGGCGCGCAGTCGCTCGGCGCCGCCCGCCGAGGCCTCACCCGGGTCATCGACGGCGTAGACCACGCGCGCGATGCCGGCGTCGATGAGTGCTTGCGAGCACGGTCCCGTGCGGCCGGTGTGATTGCACGGCTCGAGGGTGACCACGGCGGTCGCACCGCGCGCCGCGCCCGGCGCGAGAGCGGCGAGCGCGTCGACTTCGGCGTGACGGGTTCCGGCGCCGTGATGGGCGCCTTCGGCGAGCACATCACCCGCCGGCGAGAGGATCACCGCGCCCACTTGCGGGTTGATGCCCCGGGGACCGCGCAGGGCGAGCGCCAGGGCTCGCGCCATGGCCGTGCGTTCCGCGTCGTTCGTCGTCATCCGTCTCACCGCTCAGCAGATCCTGATCGACGGGTCCCGGACAGACGGGTAGGCGAGGCAGGCCGGATACCGGTTCGCCTCACGTGCTGCCTCCCATCCGGACTAGCGGGTTTCCCCGCATCACCGTCGGTTCCGGATTTCCACCGGATCGGTCGTGGCGCGGCATCCTCTCGGATGCGAACCACGACTCGCGGACTGTCACCGCCGGTTCGGATTCTCACCGACCCCGGAGCACGTCGATGCTCACGAGTGTAGTCAACGCCGCGGGCGCCCAGTCATTCCCGCGTGCCGGTCAACTCGTCAGGGCGCGAGCCGTCGCCTCGTCGATCACCAGGTCGGTGACCAGCTGCGCAGCGAGCGCCCCGCGGATGCTGTCGAGCTTCGACTCGCCCGACACGATGCACAGGCGCCGCGGGATGCGTCGGAGCACGTTCAGCGCGGGTCCCGTCGCGCGGTCGTTGAGGGCGATGCGGTCGCTCGACCCGTCGACGCGGAAGAACACCGTCGCGACGTCGCCCACGACCCGCTCGGTCTCGAGCTCGGCCAGGTCGTCGGGTTCGAGGTAGCCGCCCGAGTACACGTGGCTCGGCACGCGCGAATCCGCCGAACCGGTGCTGAAGACGATGAGGTCCATCGTGTTCTGGATCGCCAGGATGCGACGGGTGCTGCGCTCTCGCCACATGGCCTGCTTGGTCGCGGCCTCGTCGAAGAAGGCGGGCACCGGGAACTGCTGGGCGCTGCCGCCGTAGGCCGCCGCGAACCGGCTGAGGATCTCGCTCGCATACAGCAGGCCCGTCGTGCGGGTGTTGCCCGAGCCGTTCAGCTGCACGAACGTCGTGCCGTGCACAGCCTTCGGCACGAGCCGGCGGCTCACGGCGGCGGTCGTCGCGCCCCACGCCACGCCGATCGTCATATCCGGCTGCACGAGCTCGCCGAGCAGGTGTGCCCCGGCGGCGGCGACGCGTTCGAGCCGGTCGACGTCACTCGCGTCGTCGGGAACGGGCACGACGTGCGCAACGACGTCGTAGCGCTCGGCGAGGTGCTCTTCGAGCAGTCGGGGCGCGGCGAAGGGGGAGCGGATGCGGATGTCGACGATGCCGGTCGCACGCGCGTGCGACAGCAACCGCGACACGGTGGAGCGTGACGTCGCGAGCTCGGTGGCGATGGCCTCCATTGTGCGGTCCTGCACGTAATAGAGGTGCGCCGCCGTGAGCGCGCGCTGCGCGGTGTTCACGTCTATCGGATCGTCCATCGCTCGATTGTGCACGTATGTGCATTCCGGATGCAACAACGATCAGCGGTGCGAGGATGGAGGTCACACGGGCACCGGGAGGAACCATGCAGCAGCGCGGATTCGACGAGCTGGCGAAGCGGCCGTACGCCGACGTCCTCATCATCGGCGGTGGTGTGAACGGCATCGCCACCTTCCGAGATCTCGCCCTGCAGGGCGTCGATGTCGCTCTCGTGGACCGCTGTGACTTCATCAGCGGCGCCTCAGCGGCCTCGTCGCACATGATCCACGGCGGCATCCGCTATCTCGAGAACGGCGAGTTCCGCCTCGTCCACGAAGCCGTCACCGAACGCAACGTTCTGCTGCGCACCGCACCGCACTACGTCCGGCCGCTGCAGACCACGATCCCGATCTACTCGACCTTCTCGGGCATCCTCAGCGCACCGTTGCGCTTCCTGCGCCATGGTGCGGGCCGCGCGAGCGAACGAGGGGCCGTGCTCATCAAGATCGGCCTCGTCATCTACGATTCGTTCTCGCGCGGCGGCGGCCGCGTTCCGCGGCATACCTTCCGCGGTCGCAAGCGCTCGCTCGCCGACCTGCCGCAGCTCAACCCGAACGTGCGCTACACGGCGACGTACTGGGATGCCTCGCTACACGACCCCGAGCGCCTCGCCCTCGACCTGCTCCGCGACGGCCGAGAGGCCGGCCGCGACCGCGCCCGCGCCGCGAACTACACGGCGGCGGTCGGCGTCGACGGCGAGAAGGTCACGCTTCGCGACGTCGATTCCGGAGAAGAGATCGCGTTCGCGGCATCCGTCGTCGTGAACGCGTCGGGACCGTGGACCGACATCACCAACCTCGCGCTCGGCGATCCCACGTCCTACATGGGCGGAACGAAGGGCTCGCACATCGTCATCGACGACCCGGAGCTGCTCGCCGCGACGGGCGGGCGCGAGCTGTTCTTCGAGCACAAAGACGGCCGCATCGTGCTGATCTACCCCCTCAAGGGGCGCGTGCTCGTGGGAACGACCGACCTCGAGCACGACATGGCCGACCCGATCGTATGCACGGAAGACGAGGTCGATTACTTCTTCGACCTGATCGCCCATGTGCTTCCCGGCGTCGCCGTGGACCGTTCGAAGGTCGTGTACCGCTTCTCAGGCGTCCGGCCCCTTCCCGGGCACGGCGACCTCGCCCCCGGTTTCGTCTCGCGCGACTACCGCATCGAGTCGGCGCCCCTCGCGGGTGACACGGGCCCCCGTGTGCTCAGCCTCGTCGGCGGCAAGTGGACGACCTTCCGCGCGTCGGCCGAGCACCTCGCCGACCGCGCGCTCGAACTGCTGGCCCACCCGCGGCGACGCTCGACGAAGGGTGTCGCGATCGGCGGTGGCCGCGGTTTTCCGCAGACCGAGCGCGCGCGGCGTCAGTGGGTCGAGCTCAACGAGAAGGGCCTCGGCACGGCTCGGGCCGCCGTGCTGCTCGATCGGTACGGCACCGTCGCGGCCGACGTCATCGAGGCGATCGTCTCGGATCCCGACGACCGGCTGCTCGAGGCGGCCGCCGGATACAGCTCGGCCGAACTGCGCCACCTCGTTCGCACCGAGCAGGTCGTGCACCTCGACGACGTGCTGCAGCGCCGCACGAGCCTCGCCTTCACGGGCGCGGCGACCGAAGCGGCCGCGATCGAGATCGCCGACGTCATCGCTCCGCTTCTGGGGTGGGATGCCGAGGCTCAGCGCCGTGAGGTCGACCGAGCCGTCGCGCGCGTGCACGCCGCCGACCCGACGTGGGACGACGCCTCGCGCTCGACCGCGCGGAACTGATCACACCCCGCGATAGCCTGAGCCGTGCGTCCGCAGACGGGCGCGCGTGACGAGGAGGACGACGTGAGCCGCCACATCCTGGCCATCGATCAGGGCACGACATCGACGCGTGCCATCGTGTTCGACGACGAGGGCCGGATCGTCTCGACGGCGCAGCGTGAGCACGAGCAGATCCTGCCCCGTGCCGGCCGCGTCGAGCACGATCCGATGGAGATCTGGACCAACGCCGAGTGGGTCGTCTCGACCGCGCTCTCCGATGCGTCGGTCGATGTCGCCGGTCTGGGGGTCACGAATCAGCGCGAGACGGCGATCGTGTGGGATCGTCGCACGGGCCGACCCGTGCACAACGCGCTCGTCTGGCAGGACACGCGCACCCAGCCGCGCATCGATGCGCTCGCCGCCGACGGGGGGATCCAACGATTCGCCGAGGTGACAGGGCTGCCTCTGGCGACCTACTTCTCGGCGTCGAAGATCGCCTGGATCCTCGACAACGTCGCCGGTGCGCGCGAAGCAGCCGAAGCCGGACACCTGCTGTTCGGCACCCCCGACACGTGGCTGATCTGGAACCTGACCGGAGGCAGCGCCGGCGGCGCGCTCCACGTCACCGACGTCACGAACGCGAGTCGCACGCTGTTGATGGACCTGCGCTCGCTCGACTGGTCCGACGACATGCTCGCCGCGTGGGGGATCCCGCGGTCGATGATGCCCGACATCCGCTCTTCGTCCGAGGTCGTCGGCGAGGTGCAGCTGCCCGGTGTGGCACGCGGCATCCCCATCGCGGCAATCCTCGGCGACCAGCAGGCTGCGACGTTCGGACAGACGGCGTTCGATGCGGGGGAGTCGAAGAACACCTACGGCACGGGCAACTTCCTGCTCGTGGGTACGGGCACCGAGATCGTTCGCTCTAAGCACGGGCTCATCACGACCGTCGCCTACCGCTGCGGCGACGAGCCCGCTCGGTATGCGCTCGAGGGTTCGATCGCCGTGACCGGATCACTCGTGCAGTGGCTGCGCGACAACCTCGGGATCATCCGCAGATCCGAAGAGGTCGAGGCCCTCGCGAAAACGGTCGACGACAACGGCGGCGCGTACTTCGTGCCGGCGTTCTCGGGCCTGTTCGCGCCCTACTGGCGCCCCGACGCCCGCGGAGCCCTCGTCGGGCTGACGCGCTACGTCAACAAGGCGCACATCGCCCGCGCGGCGCTCGAATCGACTGCCTTCCAGACGCGCGACGTCATCGAGGCCGTCGTCGCCGACGCCGGCCGGCAGCTGACGGAGCTGCGCGTGGACGGCGGCATGACCCGCAACGACATGCTCATGCAATTCCAGGCGGACATCCTCGGGATGCCGGTGGTCCGGCCCGAAGTCGTCGAGACCACGGCGCTCGGCGCGGCCTATGCGGCCGGCCTTGCAACGGGCGTGTGGGCGTCGCGCGACGAGCTGCGCGCGCACTGGCGCGAGGACGCCCGGTTCGAGCCGCGCATGGGCGCGGACGAACGCAGCCGTCGCTACCGCCAGTGGAAGAAGGCCGTGACGAAGTCGCTCGAGTGGGTCGACGAGGACGCACGGGTGCTGATGGGCACGACCGCGGGCTGACCCGCGCTCGCCCCCGAGACCGGTCTACTTCAGCAGGCGCGAGAGCCGGCGGTCGGCGAGAAGCTTGCCGCCCGTCTGACAGGTCGGGCAGTACTCGAGCGAGTTGTCGGCGAAGAAGACGCTGCGCACCTCGTCGCCGCACACGGGGCAGCGCTCGCCGCGGCGGCCGTGCACCTGCATGCCGCGTCTCTTGGCATCTTTCAGGTCGGCGGGAGGTTTGCCCGACGCCTCGGCCCGCGCATCGGCGAGGGTGGACTGCATCGCGTCGAAGAGGCGATCGATGTCGTCGGAGGTGAGGTTCGAGCCGAGGGCGTACGGCGACATGCGCGCCGCGTGCAGGATCTCATCGGAATAGGCGTTTCCGACGCCCGCGATGACCGACTGGTCGCGCAGGAGGCCCTTGATCTGGGTGCGGCGCCCCTCGAGCAGCGCGCCGAACGAGGCGCGATCGAAGCCGGGGTCGAGCGGATCGGGCCCGAGCCGTGCGATGCCGGGCACGTCGGCAGGGTCGCGCACGACGTAGACGGCGAGGGACTTCTTGGTGCCGGCCTCGGTGAGATCGAAGCCCGACCCGTCGTCGAACCCGACGCGCAGCGCGATGTGCGTCTTGCCGGGGCGGATGACGGTCGCCGGCAGCGCGTCATACCAGCGCAGCCAGCCGGCCTTTGCGAGGTGGAAGACCAGGTGCGGCCCTGACGTGGAGAGGTCGAGGAACTTGCCGTGACGTGCGGCATCCGTCACTTCGGTGTCGACGAGCGCCGTGATCGGCGGATCGTACGTCTTGAGCGCCGCGATGTTCGCAACCGAGGCCTTCGTGATCGTGCGTCCGGTCAGGCGGTCGCGCAGAAAGTCGACGAGCCCCTGCACCTCGGGCATCTCGGGCATGCGGACATCCTGTCACGCACCGCCAACGCCGTCGAGCACGGCCCAGGGCTGCGGCGTGCGGTCGTCGTCGACGAGCAGCCCGGCCATCCAGCCGTCGTCGCGACCGAGTGAATTGACGAGGGCGCGGCGGCGCAGACCTTCGTAACGGAAGCCGAGCGTGCGGGCCGCGCGCGCAGAGGCGATGTTGCCGACGGCGGCGTTCCACTCGATCCGCACGAGTGCGGCGCCGTCGGGCGCGAAGCCCCAGTCGATGACGGCGCGGGCGGCTTCCGTGAGCAGCCTGCGGCCGCGCGACCACGGCGACACCCAGTAGCCCAGCTCGCCGTTGCCTTTGCCGTCGAGCCGGTAGAGCCCGATCATGCCGGCGAGGGTCGCACCTTCGCGCATCGCCCACGTGAGATGTGCGCCGCTGGCCCAGTCCTCTGCGACGCGGGGGACGAACTCTTCGGCGTCGCGGCGCTCGTACGGCGAGGGAACCGTCGTGTACCGCTGCGTGTCGGGATCTTGGCACGCCGTGTAGATCGCATCGACGTCGGCGGGCGTGGGCAGGGACAGCTCGAGTCGAGCGGTGCGAAGGACGACGGGTTCCACGCCGTAACCCTACTGCCGGCCTCGTGGTCGGGTCGGTTCGGGTCAGCGGCGGCGGAGCAGACCGACGCGATCGTAGACGGTGTCGAGTGTCGCGTTCGCGACGGTCTCGGCCTTGGCAGCGTTGGCGGCGAGCACGCGATCGAGTTCGGCGGGGTCGTCGAGCAGATCGAGCGCGCGCTGGCGCACGGGGCCGAACTCCTCGACGATGACCTCGGCGAGACCCTTCTTGAAGTCGCCGTAGCCGCGACCGGCGTATTCGTCTTCGATCGAGGGGATCTGGCGGCCCGTCAGGGCGGCGTAGATCACGAGCAGGTTCGACACGCCGGGCTTGTTCTCGCGGTCGTAGCGCACCGAGCCCTCGGAGTCGGTCACAGCCCGCATGATCTTCTTGGCAGATGCCGACGGCTCATCCAGCAGCCACAGCACCCCCGCGTCGGACTCGGCCGACTTCGACATCTTCGCCGTCGGGTTCTGCAGGTCGTAGATCCGTGCCGTGTCGCGCTGGATCACCGGAACCGGCACGCGGAAGGTCTCGCCGTACCGCGCGTTGAACCGCTCGGCCAGGTCGCGCGTCAGCTCGACGTGCTGCTTCTGGTCATCGCCGACGGGCACGATGTCGGTCTGGTACAGCAGGATGTCGGCTGCCATCAGCACGGGATAGGTGAAGAGGCCGACCGAGGTCGCCTCCGAGCCGTAGCGCGAGGTCTTGTCCTTGAACTGCGTCATGCGACCGGCTTCGCCGAACCCCGTGATCGTCGACAGGATCCACTGCAGTTCGGCGTGCGCGGCGACGTGCGACTGCACGTACAGCGTCGACTTCGACGGCTCGATGCCCGCCGCGATGTACTGGGCGGCCGTGCGCCGGGTCTTCTCGCGCAGCTCGGCCGGGTCGTTGGGCTGCGTCAGTGCGTGCAGGTCGACGACCGAGAACACCGCGTCATACGACTCCTGCAGGTCGCGCCACTGCATGAGCGCCCCGATGTAGTTGCCGATCTGCAGGGAGTCGGCCGAGGGCTGCATGCCGGAGTACAGGCGGGGTTTGCTCATCCTTCGATCCTAGAGCGGCGGATGCTCCGTCCCTGCAGCTGCCGCCCGGGCGGTCCGGGGTGGCGGGGCGCGGGGCGCGTTCTTGAGGGTCGCGAAAGAATAATCATTCTTGACGCGGCGGCAGTCGGTAAATCGGCCGAAACCGGCGGCCCCACCCCATACGCTGGGGCCCGTCGGCGCCCGCGTCGGCCTTGTCCGCCGCAGAGGAGCAGCGTGATCGACCCCGACAACATCGACCCGGCCGTGTCCGTCGCGCCGACCACCGGCCCCGTGCCGCTCGCGCGACGTGCCGTCTACTTCGTGTCGGACTCGACGGGGATCACCGCCGAGACGGTCGGCAGCGCCCTGCTGGCCAACTTTCCCGGCGTCGAGTTCGAGCGGCACACGATCCCCTTCGTCGACACGATCGAGGGCGCCCGCGCCGTCGCTTCCGACATCGACCGCGCGGCCGAGCGCGGTGCCTCGCCGCTTCTGTTCACGACGGTCAAGCAGGCGCCGCTGCGCGCCGTGCTCGCCGGCACCAAGGCCGTCACGATCGATCTGCTCGCCGGGCATCTGACCGAGCTCGAGCGTGCGCTGGGCACGACAGCCTCGGAGCAGCTGGGCCAGTACCACGCCGTCGGCGACATGCACCGCTACCTCGCGCGCATGCGTGCCGTCGAGTACGCGATCGAGCACGATGACGGGCAGTCGATGCGCGCCCTCGACATGGCGGATGTCATCATCATCGCCCCGAGTCGCTGCGGCAAGACGCCGACCACGATGTACCTCGCGCTGCAATACGGCCTGCTCGTGGCGAACTACCCGATCACCGACGACGACTACCCGACCGAGGGCCTGCCGCGCACGGTCGCTCCCCATGCCGACCGGTGCTTCGGCCTGACGACCACGCCGCTGCGCCTCAGCCAGGTGCGGCACGAGCGTCGCCCCGGTTCGCAGTACGCGAGCCTCGAGCAGTGCACGCTCGAGCTGCGCCGCGCCGAAGACCTCTACCGGCGCAACCGCGTCCCCTTCCTCAACTCCGCGACGAAGAGCGTCGAGGAGATGTCCGCCGTCATCATGCAGACCATGAGGCTGCGTGGTGCGTAACACCCCCCGAGAGGTCACCGAATGAGCAGCATCCTCTGGTTCCAAGACATCGGCATGCCCGACCTGCCGCAGGTGGGCGGCAAGAACGCCTCGCTCGGCGAGATGGTCTCGCACCTGTCCGAGGTGGGAGTCAAGGTTCCCGGCGGCTTCGCGACGACCTCCGACGCGTATCGGGCCTTCCTCGCACACGACGGCCTGGCCGACCGCATCCGCACCGCCGTCGAGGCGATCGACGTCGACGACGTCGCGGGGCTCTCGCGGGTCGGATCCGAAGTGCGCAGGTGGGTCGAGGCGCAGCCGTTCCCGGCCGACTTCGAGCGGGACATCCGGGCCGCGTACGAGCAGCTGATCGCGGGCGACCCTGAGCCCGACCGTGTGACGTGGGCGGTGCGCTCCAGCGCGACGGCCGAGGATCTTCCGGATGCCTCGTTCGCAGGGCAGCAGGAGACCTTCCTCAACATCGGGGGGATCGACAACGTGCTGAAGGCCATCTCGCACGTGTTCGCCTCGCTGTACAACGACCGTGCGATCGCGTACCGCGTGCACCACAGCTTCGACCACCACGACGTGGCGCTGTCGGCCGGCGTGCAGCGCATGGTGCGCTCGGACGTCGCATCGTCGGGGGTCATTTTCACCGTCGACACCGAGTCGGGCTTCGACCGCGCCGTCTTCGTCACGGGTGCGTACGGTCTCGGCGAGGCCGTCGTGCAGGGTGCGGTGAACCCTGACGAGTTCTATGTGTACAAGCCCGCCCTGCGCGCGGGGCGCCCCGCGATCCTCAAGCGCCAGGTGGGCGAGAAGGCGATCGCGATGCGCTACACCTCGGGCACCGAGGTGGGGGGCACGACGGCGTTCGAGAACGTGCCCGAGGCGGACCGCCGACGCCTGTGCCTGACCGACGCCGAGGTCGAGGAGCTCGCACGCCAGGCCCTCACGATCGAAGAGCACTACGGCCGCCCCATGGACATCGAGTGGGCCAAGGACGGCATCACGGGCGAACTGTTCATCGTCCAGGCTCGCCCCGAGACGGTCGTCTCGCGCGCCGACGGCAACGTCATGCGCCGGTTCGTGCTGCGCGAGCGCTCCGAGGTGCTGGTGACGGGCCGTGCGATCGGGCAGAAGATCGGCGCCGGACCTGTTCGGGTGTTGCGCGACATCGCGCACATGGAGCAGTTCCAGGCCGGTGACGTGCTCGTGGCCGACATGACCGACCCCGACTGGGAGCCGATCATGAAGAAGGCCTCGGCGATCGTCACGAACCGCGGCGGGCGCACGTGCCATGCCGCGATCATCGCGCGCGAGCTCGGTATCCCGGCCGTCGTCGGAGCGGGCGACGCGACTCGGCGGCTCACCGACGGTGCAGCCGTCACGGTCTCGTGCGCTGAAGGAGACGACGGGCTGGTGTACAACGGTGCGCTCGAATTCATCGAGGAGGAGACCCGTCTCGACGCGATGCCCGAGCTGCCGGTCAAGATCATGATGAATGTGGGCACGCCCGACCAAGCGTTCTCGTTCGCGAAGCTGCCCAACCGCGGCGTGGGCCTTGCCCGGCTCGAGTTCATCATCAACCGCCAGATCGGCATCCACCCGCGTGCGCTGCTCGAGTTCGAGTCCCTGCCCGCCGACCTCAAGAGCGACATCGGAGACCGCATCGGCGCGTACGATTCGCCGCGCGACTTCTTCGTGAAGCGTGTCGCCGAGGGGGTCGCGATGATCGGAGCGGCGTTCGCGCCCGAGCCGGTCATCGTGCGGATGAGCGACTTCAAATCGAACGAGTACGCCAATCTCGTCGGCGGCGACCGCTACGAGCCGCACGAGGAGAACCCCATGCTCGGATGGCGCGGGGCATCGCGGTACGTCTCGCCGGACTTCCGGGAGTGCTTCGACATGGAGTGCGAAGCGATGCGCTACGTGCGCGACGAGATGGGGCTGACCAACGTCAAGCTCATGATCCCGTTCGTGCGCACGGTCGCCGAGGGGCAGGCCGTCATCGACCTGCTCGCCGAGAACGGGCTCGTGCAGGGCGAGAACGGCCTCGAGGTCATCATGATGTGCGAGATTCCCTCGAACGCTCTGCTGGCCGACGAGTTCCTCGATATCTTCGACGGCTTCTCGATCGGCTCGAACGACATGACGCAGCTCACGCTGGGCCTGGACCGCGACTCATCGCTCATCGCGAGCACGTTCGACGAGCGCGACCCCGCCGTGCGCAAGATGCTGGCGATGGCGATCGAGGTGTGCACGCGCCGCGGCAAGTACATCGGCATCTGCGGACAGGGGCCCTCGGATCACCCCGACCTCGCGGAGTGGCTGCTCGCGCAGGGAATCGAGTCGATGTCACTCAACCCCGACACGGTCGTCGAGACGTGGATGAGACTGGCGGGTCAGCGCCCCAGCGCGTAGTCGGCGACGATGGGCGCGTGGTCGCTCCAGCGGGTGTCCCACGACGGGGCGCGCACGACGTGATAGTCGCTGGCGCGCTCCGCGAGGGCGGCCGTGGCCAGGTGGTAGTCGATGCGCCAGCCGGTGTCGTTGTCGAACGCCTTGCCGCGGTTCGACCACCACGTGTACGGGCCGTCGACCTCACCGGCGGTGCGCCGGCCGATGTCGACCCAACCCAGGCCCCGGCCGGCTGATCCGTCGACGCCGACGATGTCAGCGCCCTCTTCGCCGAGGAAGCGGTCGAAGTACGCGCGCTCGCGCGGCAGGAACCCGGACTTCTTGACGTTGCCGCGCCAATTGCGGATGTCGAACTCGCGGTGGCCGACGTTCAGGTCGCCCATCACGAGCGCGAGTGGTGATTCTGCGGCCAGGCGCGGCAGCCGGCGTTCCATGGCGTCGAGGAAGGCCCACTTGGCATCCTGCTTGGGGGTCTCGGCTTCGCCCGTCGGCACGTAGGCGCTCACGATGGCGAGGCGTTCGCCGTCGACGTCGAAGTCCACTTCGATCCACCGGCCGGCCGAATCGAGCAGCGGTTCGTCGCCGAGTACGCGGCGCACGTCGACCGAGTCGGTGCGCGATGCCACGGCGACGCCGGCGCGACCCTTCGCGAGCGCTTCGTCGTTGGCGATCTGCCAGCCGGGCAGGGCCTTCACGAGCTCGTCGCGAGGCGCGCGCACTTCTTGCAGCGCCATGATGTCGATATCGGCCTCGGCGAGCCACTCGAGCATGCCCTTGCGCGCGGCGGCGCGGATTCCGTTGACGTTGACAGAGGCGATGCGGATACGGCGAGACACGCCCGCCAGCCTATCCGCGGGCGCCGACACGGGCTCACTCGAACAGCGAGGCCCGCTTGGGTTCGGCGGGAGCATTCGCTTCGAGTTCGGTGAGGTTCGCCTTGGCCTCGTTCACGGCGCGGTCCGCGAGCCATGCCCGATACCAGGGGGCGCCCATGCGGGCATCCTGGGCCTTTCGCAGCTGCACACGAGCCGCGATGACGAGGGCGCGGTGCTCTTCGGCGAGACGCTCGGCTTCGGTCTGGTGCAGCAGCGGTGCGTTCTCATCCTTCGCGGACACGGCCATCCACGCCGACGCGACGAGGATGATGCAGCCGATGATCCGGAACCACAGCAGCAGACCCACGAAGATGGCGAAGGTCGCCAGCAGCGGGTTGCGGGGCGTGTAACCCAGCAGCAGGCCCGCACCGACCTGCAGGGTGGTGACGGCACCGCCGCCCAGCAGTGCGCCGGGCCAGATCTGCCGCCAGTGCAGCGACGTTCCCGTCAGGAACTTCACCAGGGCCGCGAGCGCGCCGGTGTAGAGCGCGAACGAGACGATGATCGACGCGAACCGCACGCCGAACTGGTACCAGAGGGTGTGGGAGCCCACGCCGAACAGGTCGAAGGCGAGGGCGAGCGCCCACGTGCCGACCGACGTCGCGGCCGACCCCAGCAGCAGCGCGACGCCGAAGATGGCGGCCGCGACCAGATCCCCGGCCTTCAACAGCAGATAGCTGCGGCTGTCGGGCGGGATGCCGAAGATGTCGCGCACGGCGCGACGGGCGAAGGTGACGAAGCCGATCGCGGTCCAGATGAGGGCGCCCAGGGCGATGAGACCCGTGATCCCGAGCACGCCGGCGCTCGTGCGGGCGATCTCGGTGACCTGCTCGGTGGTGAACAGGCCCTGGTCCGTCGTGTCCGAGATGAGCCCAGGGATGTAGCCGTTGATGATGGCGATGAGTCCGTTGACAGCGGCTTCGCTCGCCCCGAGCCAGAGACCCGTGCTCGCGAACGCGACGTAGATCGCGGCGAAGATCGCGAACAGCGCCTGATAGCTCACGCCCGCGGCCAGCAGGAAGCCGTTGTGCTGCAGGAAGTGACGCCACACGCGCACGGGGAACCAGCCCAGCGTGCGCTTCGTGATCTGCGTCGCCTTGTTGAGGGGCGTGTCGAAGCGCTCACGCAGGTTTCCCTGCGTGGCCTCCCAGCGCTCGCGGAACGATTCTTCTGCCGTCGCCGACCTGTCGTCGGGAGGTGACGGTGGGCGACGAGAAGACACGATCATCACCCTAACCAGCGTGCGCGGGGGCGATGCACCAGGCGGGGCGCGGTCGCACGCGCGAAACGCTCAGGAACCGCCGCGGAGGATGGCCTGCTTGACCTCGGCGATCGCCTTCGTGACCTCGATGCCGCGCGGGCAGGCCTCGGTGCAGTTGAAGGTCGTGCGGCAGCGCCACACTCCCTCTTTGTCGTTGAGGATGTCCAGACGCACGTCTCCTGCGTCATCGCGCGAATCGAAGATGAAGCGGTGGGCGTTGACGATCGCGGCCGGGCCGAAGTACTGTCCGTCGGTCCAGAAGACGGGGCACGACGAGGTGCACGCAGCGCACAGGATGCACTTCGTGGTGTCGTCGAACACTTCGCGGTCGACGATCGACTGGATGCGCTCCTTGCCGGGCTCGGCCTTCGTGCCGGGGATGAGGAACGGCTGCACTTCGCGGTACGACGCGAAGAACGGCTCCATGTCGACGATGAGGTCCTTCTCGAGTGGCAGGCCCTTGATCGCCTCGACGTAGATCGGCTGCGAGATGTCGAGATCCTTGATGAGCGTCTTGCACGCGAGCCGGTTGCGACCGTTGATGCGCATCGCGTCGGACCCGCAGATGCCGTGCGCGCACGAGCGGCGGAAGGTCAGCGAGCCGTCGACTTCCCACTTGATCTTGTGCAACGCATCGAGCACGCGGTCGGTCGAGTACAGCTCGACGTCGTAGTCCACCCAGCGCGGCTCTTCGTCGACCTCAGGGTCGAAGCGGCGGATGATGAAGGTCACGAGGAACGACTGGATGCCGGAGTCCTGCGCGGCATTCTGTGCGATCTCCTGCGCGTCGGCGTCGGTGCGCTCGATGACGTCAGTGGCACTGGTCACGTCAGTACTTCCTCTCCATCGGCTGGTACCGGGTGATCACGACGGGCTTCCAGCTCAGCGCGATGTGGTCGTCGGCCTTCGAAGAATGCGGGTCGCCCGACAGGTACGCCATCGTGTGCTGCATGTAGTTCTCATCGTCGCGCTTCGGGTAGTCATCGCGCATGTGCCCGCCACGGCTCTCCTTGCGGTTGCGGGCGGTGACGACGACGACCTCGGCGATGTCGAGCAGGAACCCGAGCTCGACGGCCTCGAGCAGGTCGGTGTTGTACCGCTTGCCCTTGTCATCGACGTGGATGTTCAGGTAGCGCTCGCGCAGCTCTTCGATCGTGCCGAGCACCTCGGTGAGCGACTCGTCGGTGCGGAAGACCTGGGCTTTGCGGTCCATCTCGTCCTGCAGAGTGCGACGGAGCACGGCGATGCGCTCGGAACCGGGGTTGTTGCGCAGGCCCTCGATCATCTCGCGGACCTCTTTCGCCGGGTCCTCGGGCAGCGGCACGAACTCGGCCGTCTTGACGTACTCGACGGCCTTGCGGCCGGCGCGCTTTCCGAACACGTTGATGTCCAGCAGCGAGTTGGTGCCCAGACGGTTCGACCCGTGCACCGAGACGCAGGCGCACTCGCCGGCGGCGTAGAGGCCCGGCACGACGGTCGTGTTGTCGCTCAGGACCTCGGCGTCGACGTTGGTCGGGATGCCGCCCATCGCGTAGTGCGCGGTCGGCATGACGGGCACGGGCTCGACGACGGGGTCGACGCCGAGATACGTGCGGGCGAACTCGGTGATGTCGGGGAGCTTTGTCTCGAGCACTTCGGCGCCCAGGTGCGTGCAGTCCAGCAGCACGTAGTCCTTCTCAGGACCGGCGCCGCGGCCTTCGGCCACCTCTTGCACCATGCAGCGGCTGACGATGTCGCGGGGTGCAAGGTCCTTGATGGTCGGGGCGTAGCGCTCCATGAAGCGCTCACCCGACGCGTTGCGAAGGATGGCGCCCTCGCCGCGGGCACCCTCGGTGAGCAGGATGCCGAGGCCGGCCAGGCCCGTCGGGTGGAACTGGAAGAACTCCATGTCCTCGAGCGGCAGGCCCTTGCGCCAGATGATCCCGACGCCGTCGCCCGTGAGGGTGTGCGCGTTCGAGGTCGTCTTGAAGATCTTGCCGAAGCCGCCCGTCGCGAAGACGACCGCCTTCGAGTGGAAGACGTGCAGGTCGCCCGTGGCGAGGTCATACGCCACGACACCCGCGATCTGCGTCGCGCCGGCGGCATCCTTGACCGTGATCAGATCGAGGACGTAGTACTCGTTGAAGAAGTTGATGCCGAGCTTGACGCAGTTCTGGAACAGCGTCTGCAGGATCATGTGGCCCGTGCGGTCGGCGGCGTAGCACGCGCGGCGGACGGGGCTCTTGCCGTGATCGGCCGTGTGGCCGCCGAAGCGCCGCTGGTCGATCTTGCCCTCGGGGGTGCGGTTGAACGGCAGGCCCATGTTCTCGAGGTCGATGACGGCGTCGATGGCCTCTTTTGCGAGGATCTCGGCGGCGTCCTGATCGACGAGGTAGTCGCCGCCCTTGACGGTGTCGAACGTGTGCCACTCCCACGAGTCCTCTTCGACGTTCGCCAGCGCCGCGGCCATGCCGCCCTGCGCCGCGCCCGTGTGGGAACGCGTCGGGTACAGCTTCGTGATGACCGCGGTGCGGGCACCGGGGGCCGCTTCGATGGCGGCGCGCATGCCGGCGCCGCCTGCGCCCACGATCACGATGTCGAACTCGTGATAGTGGACGCCGTCCTTGACGTAGCTGTCAGTGGTCTGGGTAGTCACGTGATGGATGCCTCTGCTGTATGGATGCGTGGAGTGCGGGTGCAGCCGACTCAGGGCTGGGTGCTGCAGAACTCTGCGAGCACGCTTCCGTCACTCAGGTTGGGGATGCACGGGTCGAACGTGAACACGACGAGCGTGCCGAGGACGATGAGGAATCCCGCCGAAAGCCACAGTGCCCACACGAGCACCCGGCGTGTCTTCGGGTGGGTCACGTAGTCGTTGACGATCGTGCGCATGCCGTTCGCGCCGTGGATCAGCGCGAGCCACAGCATGATGACGTCCCACCACTGCCAGAACGGCGTGGCGAACTTGCCGGCGATGAACGCGAAGTCCAAACCGTGGATGCCCTCGCCGAGCATGAGGTTCACGAACAGGTGGCCGAAGATCAGCACGACCAGCAGCACGCCGGACACGCGCATGTAGATCCAGCCGGCCTTCTCGAGGTTCGGTCCCTTGCGGCGGACGGCGGCGCGCGGGGCGCGGGGGTCAGCGATGGTTGCAGCACTCATCAGTGGCCTCCTGTCTCTGCGAAGGCGAGCATGAGGTGGCGCGGCGTGAAGCCGAGCATCGTCACGACCCACAGGCCGAGGACGCCCCACCACAGCTGACGCTGGTGGCGCGTCGCCCACGACCAGAAGTCGACGAGGATGATGCGCAGGCCGTTGTAGGCGTGGTACGCGACGGCGCCGACGAGGGCGACCTCACCGAGCGCCATGACGGGGTTCTTGTAGGTGCCGATGACGGCGTCGTATGCATCGGGAGACACGCGGATGAGCGCGGTGTCGAGCACGTGCACGAGCAGGAAGAAGAAGAGGGCGACGCCGGTGATGCGGTGAAGCACCCACGACCACATTCCTTCGTTGCCTCGGTAAAGCGTCCCCCGGGGGACGCGAGAAGTCGTCTCTGTTATCGACGGTGTCTCGCGGGCTGGTGCCGACACGGCCGTCCTCCCTGGATCGATCTCGAGTGGGGGCGGAATCGATGCCCCGGATGATCGTTCACTGCCGAACCGACCACCGGCGTCACGCGGGCGCTCCTGCCATCATATTGCCGCCTGAGAGGACGAGGCGACGTAGGGCACCCTTAGCCCCCCATCCGGATAGCCTGGAGCGTATGACGGAGCCCATCGCCGACTTCTACGCCGTGATCCCCGCAGGGGGCATCGGCAGCCGGCTCTGGCCGCTGTCGCGTGCCGAAGCGCCCAAGTTCCTGCATGACCTCACGGGCGCGGGCCACTCCCTTCTGCGCGCGACGTGGGACCGCCTCGAGACGATCGCCGGTGCGGACCGGATCGCGGTCGTGACGGGGCGCGCCCACCGTGCAGCCGTCGAGGCCGACCTTCCCGGCATCCCGGATCGGAACGTCTTCCTCGAATCGGAGCCGCGCGATTCCACCGCCGCGATCGGCCTCGCCGCCGCCGTGCTGGTGCGTCGCGAGCCGGACGTGCTGATCGGCTCGTTCGCCGCCGATCACGTGATCCGCGTGCCGCACCTGTTCGACTGGGCGGTGCGTCAAGCCGTCGCCACGGCGCGCGAGGGCTACATCGCGACGATCGGCATCCAGCCCAGCGAGCCGTCGGTCGGCTTCGGCTATATAAAGAAGGGCGACGGGCTCATCATCGACGGTGCGCCCGAGGCGGCGCTCGTGGTGAGCTTCGTCGAGAAGCCCGATCTCGACACGGCCAAGGAGTATTTCGCCGAGCGGTCCTACCTGTGGAACGCGGGCATGTTCATCGCGCGCGCCGACGTGCTGCTCGCCGAGATCGAGGCGAATCGCCCCGAACTGCACGCGGGCCTGCTCGAACTCGCCGAGGCATGGGACGACCGCGAGGCGCGGGGCCCTGCCGTCGACCGCGTGTGGCCGACGCTCGAGAAGATCGCGATCGACTACGCCGTCGCCGAGCCGGCCGCCGCGAAGGGACGCCTCGCCGTCATCCCGGGGCACTTCGACTGGGACGACGTGGGCGACTTCGCGAGCCTGTCCAAGCTCAACTCCGGTGGCCGCACCGAGAACCTGGCGATCCTCGGCGAGAACGCCCGCATCCTCTCGGACACCTCCAGTGGCATCGTCGTGAGCCAGACCGGACGGGTCATCAGCGTCATCGGCGTCAAGGACATCGTGATCGTCGACACGGAAGACGCGCTCCTGGTGACCACGACCGAGCACGCCCAGCGGGTCAAGGGCGTCGTCGATGCATTGAAGCTCACGGGGCGCGGCGACGTGCTCTGACCCCGTCGGGTTGCGTCTTTGTAACCTTTCGGCGTCAACCCCCTCCCGCGGTGTACGAGTGCGCCATCGGCGTGGGTACTCTTTACCGTCCCCGCGAGAGACGCGGGGCTACGGATGTGGAGGCTGAGTTGACCATCTCACGCACCAAGAAGCTGGGCGGGCTCGCTGCAGCAGCCGGCATCGCCCTCGTTCTGGCCGGATGCGGCGCCGCGCCCGAGACCGACGGCGAAGGCACCGAGGCACCCGAGGCCACGTCGGACTTCGTCCCCTGCCTCATCTCCGACGAGGGCGGCTGGAACGACAAGTCGTTCAACCAGTCGGCCAAGGAGGGCATGGACCGTGCCGCCTCGGAGCTGGGCGTCACGCCCATCGAGGTCGAGTCCAACTCTGCCAACGACTACGCACCGAACCTCGAGAACCTCGTCGCCGAAGGCTGCACCTTCATCGTCTCGGTCGGCTTCAAGCTGTCGGCCGACACGATCGCCTCGGCGCTGGCCAACCCCGAGCTCGAGTACGCCATCATCGACGACTGGGCCGACGCCGACGGCGACGGCACGACCGACGCGCCCAACATCAAGCCGCTCATGTTCGACACGGTCCAGGCCGCGTACCTCGGTGGCTACGCCGCCGCCGCGTGGTCCAACGCCGCGGGCGTCGACAAGGTCGGCACGTTCGGTGGTATCCCGATCCCGCCCGTCACGATCTTCATGGACGGCTTCGTCGACGGTGTCGCGAAGTACAACGAGGACAAGGGCGTCGACGTCGCGACCTACGGGTGGGACGTCGCAACCCAGGACGGCGCGTTCACGGGCGCCTTCGCCGCGAACGACGGCGCCAAGCAGACCGCACAAGGCATCCTCGACCAGGGTGTCGACGTGATTCTGCCTGTCGGTGGCCCCATCTACCAGAGCGCGGCAGCAGCCATCAGCGACGGCGGCGGCAACGTCGTCATGCTCGGTGTCGACTCCGACCTCGCCGTGGCAGACCCGAGCGTGGCCGACATGGTCCTCGTCTCGATCCTCAAGCGCATCGACCAGTCGGTCTACGACGCCACGATCCAGGCAGCAGCGGGCGACTTCGACCCGGCCCCCTACGTGGGCACTCTCGAGAACGAGGGCGTGGGCCTGTCCGGCTTCGGCGCTTTCGAGTCGCAGCTGCCCGACGGTCTGCTCGACGAGCTCGACTCGCTGCGTGAGCAGATCGTGTCGGGTGAGCTCAAGGTGACCTCGCCCGCGTCGCCCATCGGCGGCTGAGCAGACGCCAGTACCAGAACAGCGGCCGGGTGGATGCGTCATCCACCCGGCCGCTGTTCTTCCCGGACGCTTCTTCCAGGGCCGCCGAGCGACTAGATAAGGTGCACAGTATGAAGCTCGAGCTCCGAGGCATCACGAAACGGTTCGGCAGCCTCGTCGCGAACGACCACATCGATCTTGTGGTGGAGCCCGGCGAGATCCACGCGCTCCTCGGTGAGAACGGCGCCGGCAAGTCCACCCTGATGAACGTCCTGTACGGCCTCTACCAGGCCGACGAGGGCGAGATCCTGCTCGATGACGTCGTGCAGCATTTCCGGGGCCCGGGAAACGCGATGGCCGCCGGTATCGGCATGGTCCACCAGCACTTCATGCTCATCCCCGTCTTCACCGTCGCCGAGAACGTCATGCTCGGCCACGAAGAGACCAACCGCATCGGGGCACTGGATCTGAACCAGGCGCGCCAGCACGTGCGCGATGTCGCGGCACGCTTCGGGTTCGACGTCGATCCCGATGCCCGGGTGGGCGATCTGCCCGTGGGTGTGCAGCAGCGGGTCGAGCTCATCAAGGCACTCTCGCGCGACGCGCGCGTGCTCGTGTTCGACGAGCCGACGGCGGTGCTCACACCGCAGGAGACCGACGAGCTCATGGGGATCATGCGCCAGCTGCGCGACGAGGGCACCTCGATCGTGTTCATCACCCACAAGCTGCGCGAAGTACGCGCCGTCGCCGACCGCATCACCGTCATCCGCCTCGGGAAGGTCGTCGGCGAGGCATCCCCGACCGCGACCAACGCCGAGCTCGCCTCACTCATGGTCGGACGCGCGGTCGAGCTCACGGTGCAGAAAGAGGCGCCGCGGGCGGCTGACGGCGGGCTCGAGGTTCGCGACCTGCGGGTCGTGACACCCACGGGCACCGTCGTCGTCGATGATGTGTCGTTCCACGCCCGACCGGGGGAGATCCTCGCGATCGCGGGAGTGCAGGGCAACGGCCAGACCGAGCTGATCGAGGCCCTCGTGGGCCTGGCCGCCGGGGTGAGCGGCTCGATCTCGCTGAACGGCACCGAGCTGGCAGGCAAGAGCGTGCGCGCCATCCTGGATGAGGGCGTGGGCTTCGTGCCCGAGGATCGCACGGCTGACGGCCTCGTCGGCACCTTCTCGGTCGCCGAGAACCTCATCCTCGACCGCTCGAATGATCCCGAGTTCGTTTCGGTCGGCACGATCCGCCGCGACGTGCTCGACGACTTCGCCCGCGCACGCATCCAGGAGTACGACATCCGCACGCAAGGAGCACACGCCTTCGCCGGCACGCTCTCGGGCGGCAATCAGCAGAAGGTCGTCATCGCGCGCGAGATGAGCCGCGAGCTGTCGCTGTTCATCGCGGCACAGCCCACGCGCGGCGTCGACGTCGGATCGATCGAGTTCATCCACCGGCGCATCGTCGAGACGCGGGATGCCGGCATCCCGGTCGTCGTCGTCTCGAGCGAGCTCGATGAGGTCGCCGCCCTGGCCGACCGCATCGCGGTCATGTACCGCGGCCGCATCATCGGCATCGTCCCCGGTGACACGCCGCGTGACGTGCTGGGCCTGATGATGGCGGGCGAGACGCCCGAGGGGGTGGCGGCATGACCGATCAGACACCGGGCGTAGGCCCCGAAGTGCTCAAGGGGTTGCCGCCGGAACAGCTGCCCGCGGTTTCCGGCCCGCTCACGGGAACTCCCGACGTCGAGCCACCGCCGCGGCAGAACGTCTTCATCAAAGAGCTGCTGCGAGGCAGCGCCGTCACGACGATCCTCGCGATCGTGGCCGCGATGGTCGTCGGCGGCATTCTCATGGCGATCACGAACAGTGAAGTGCAGGCGACGGCGGGGTACTTCTTCGCCCGGCCCGGCGACATGCTCGGCGCGGTCTGGAACGCCGTCTACGGCGGATACGAGGCGCTCTTCCGCGGCTCGATCTACAACGCACGCGCGGACGACTTCGCGACGGCGATCCGCCCGCTCACGAACACCCTCGGCTTCGCGGCCCCGCTCATCGCGGCAGGCCTCGGCGTCGCCCTGGCGTTCCGCGTCGGCCTGTTCAACATCGGCGGCCGCGGACAGATCCTCATCGGCGCCGCGACAGCGGCGCTGCTCACCTTCCACCTCGAGCTTCCGGCGGCCGTGCACATCCCCCTCACGCTCGCGGCGGGTATCGCCGGTGGCGCGATCTGGGGTGGCATCGTCGGCATTCTGAAGGCCAGGACGGGTGCCCACGAGGTCATCCTCACGATCATGCTCAACTACGTCGCGTTCTATCTCGTGACGTGGATGGTGCGCACACCCGGCGTGCTGCAGCGCGCTGCCGAGGACCAGCCGATCTCGGACCCGACTCCTGTCACCGCCCAGTTCCCCGAGCTGCTCGGACCGCGGTTCCCGCTGCTGGACTGGGGCTTCATCATCGTGATCGCCGCGACGGCCTTCGTGTGGTGGCTCGTCGAGCGGTCCTCTCTCGGATTCCGCCTGCGTGCCGTCGGCGAGAACCCGCACGCGGCTCTCGCGGCGGGCATCTCGGTGCAGCGCATGTACATCTACGCGATGCTCTTCGCGGGAGGCCTCGCGGGGCTCGCCGGCATGAATCAGATCCAGGGCGCCGTGACGACCGGCTTCGACGGACTGATCGACGCCGGCATCGGCTTCGACGCGATCACCGTCGCCCTGCTCGGGCGCAGCCGCGCGTGGGGCGTCTTCGCCGCCGGCATCCTGTTCGGAGCACTGCGGGCGGGCAGCTTCACGATGCAGGCGTCGCAGGGGATCCCCGTGGACATCGTGCTCGTCGTGCAGTCGCTCATCGTGCTGTTCATCGCAGCGCCGCCGCTCATCCGCACGATCTTCTTCCTACCCAAGACCGACGCCGAGAAAGCCGCCAAGGCCCGGGCGAAGGCCGCCAAGAAGGCGGTGACGGCATGACCTCGACGACGCAGGACCTCGCGGGAGGCGCGATCCAGCTCGCCACCGTGCGCGTGCGGCACATCAAGTTCGCGGTCACGCTCGCGATCGTCACGGTGCTGCTCGGGCTGCTGTTCCTCTTCGCACCCCGCGACGGCACCAGTACGTTCCGCCTCGGCGACCCGAGCTCGTCGATCGCCCTGCCCAACGTGGGCGTGCCGACGGCAGCCACGTGCTGGGGCGTGTTCGTCGTGCTCGTGCTGCTGACGCTCTGGTCGGTATGGGACGCCTACGGCTACCGGCGTTCGAGCGTGTGGCTCGCGATCGCCTACGGCGTGCTCGCGGTGTTCGCCTTCCTGACGTGGGCGGCGGCGGGCGGGCTCGTGCCCGTGACGGGGCTGCTCTTCGGGGCGGTGTCGCTCTCGGTGCCGCTCGTCTTCGGCGCCCTCGGCGGCGTCATCGGCGAACGCGTCGGCGTCGTCAACGTCGCGATCGAGGCGCAGCTGCTGCTCGGCGCGTTCAGCGCCGCGCTGCTGTCGAGCCTCACCGGAAGCCCCTTCGTGGGTCTCATCGGCGCCATGATCGGCGGCATGCTCGTCGCGGCAGTTCTCGGCGCCTTCGCGATCAAGTACCTCGTCGAGCAGGTCATCGTCGGCGTCGTGCTGAACGTGCTCGTGACGGGGCTCACGGGCTTCCTCTACGGCGTCCTGCTCGTGCCGAACACCGCCGAGCTCAACACGCCGATCCGCTTCACGCGCATCGAGATCCCGCTCCTCAGCGAGATCCCGCTCATCGGGCCCGTGCTGTTCAACCAGACGTTCATCGTCTATCTCATGTACGTCGTCGTCGCGGTCGTCGCCTGGGCGATGTACCGCACGCGCTGGGGTCTGCGTCTGCGGGCCGTCGGCGAGCACCCGCAGGCCGCAGACACGGTGGGTATCAAGGTCAACCCCTCGCGGTTCTGGAACCTCGTGCTCGCCGGGGCGATCGCCGGCATCGGCGGCGCGTACTTCACGCTCGTGTCGGTGCCGCAGTTCGGCAAGGAGATGACGGCGGGGCTCGGCTTCATCGCCCTCGCGGCCGTGATCTTCGGGCGGTGGGATCCGCTCCGTGCGACGCTTGCGGCACTACTGTTCGGGTTCGCGACCAACCTGCAGAACCTGCTGACGGTGTTGAAGACACCGATCCCGAGCGAATTCATGCTCATGCTGCCCTATCTCGTGACGATCCTCGCGGTCGCCGGGTTCGCGGGGCAGATCCGAGGGCCCGCTGCGGCGGGCAAGCCATACATCAAGGGGTGAGCACGGCGATGACCGACATCGACTGGGACGAACTGCGCGCAGCGGCGACCGCCGCGATGCAGCGCGCCTACGCGCCGTATTCGCGTTATCGCGTCGGCGCGGCGGCGCTCGTGTCGGACGGCCGCATCGTGCAGGGATGCAACGTCGAGAACGCGTCGTACGGCGTCGGGCTGTGCGCTGAGTGCGGCCTCGTGAGCGAGCTGCAGATGTCCGGCGGCGGCCAGCTCGTCGCGTTCGTGTGCGTCAACGGCGAGGGCGAGACGATCATGCCGTGCGGGCGCTGCCGGCAGCTGCTGAACGAGTTCGCGCTGCCGGGGATGCTGCTCGAAACGGTGTCTGGCATCCGCACGATCGACGAGGTGCTGCCTGACGCGTTCGGTCCGCGCGACCTCGAGGCGGTGGCCCAATGAGTGCCGGTAAGGTGTCTGAGCCCGCCGAAGGGTCGCCTTCCGCCGTAGAGGCGCACGACGCCGTCGACATCATCCGTGCCAAGCGCGACGGCGGTGCCGTGCCCGAGCGTGCGCTGCGCTGGATGGTCGACGCCTACACGCGCGGCTACGTCGCAGATTCGCAGATGGCATCCTTCGCGATGGCAATCCTGCTCAACGGCATGACGCGCGACGAGATCCGCGTGCTGACCGATGCCATGATCGCGTCGGGCGAGCGCATGAGCTTCGCGGACCTCGGCAAGCCCACGGTCGACAAGCACTCGACGGGCGGCGTCGGCGACAAGATCACGCTTCCGCTTGCTCCGCTGGTCGCATCGTTCGGTGTCGCTGTGCCGCAGCTGTCCGGCCGCGGACTCGGGCACACGGGCGGCACGCTGGACAAGCTCGAGTCCATTCCCGGATGGCGCGCCGCGCTGTCGAACGACGAGATGCTCGCCCAGCTCGCCGACGTCGGAGCCGTCATCTGCGCCGCGGGCTCAGGCCTCGCCCCCGCCGACAAGAAGCTCTACGCGCTGCGTGATGTCACCGGCACGGTCGAGGCGATCCCGCTCATCGCATCGAGCATCATGTCGAAGAAGATCGCCGAGGGCACCGATTCGCTCGTGCTCGACGTCAAGTTCGGCTCGGGCGCTTTCATGCAGGACGTCGACCGCGCGCGTGAGCTCGCCCGCACGATGGTCGCGCTCGGCACCGACTCGGGCGTCGCGACGACCGCGCTGCTGACGGACATGAACACGCCCCTCGGCCTGACGATCGGCAACGCCAACGAAGTGCGCGAATCGGTCGAGGTGCTCGCCGGCGGCGGTCCCGCCGATGTCGTCGAACTCACGGTCGCCCTCGCCCGCGAGATGCTCGCGCTCGCCGGCCAGCCCGATGCCGATGTCGAGCGTGCGCTGCAGGACGGGCGCGCGATGGACACCTGGCGCGCCATGATCCGCGCGCAGGACGGCGATCCGGATGCCCCGCTGCCGCAGCCGAACGAGACGCACACCGTCACCGCGCCCGAAGCGGGCTTCGTCTCTCGCATCGAGGCTCTGCCGTTCGGCATCGCGGCGTGGCGGCTCGGAGCCGGTCGAGCGCGCGCAGAGGACCCGGTGCTGCACGCGGCGGGCATCGACCTGCACGTCAAGCCGGGCGATGAGGTCGCCGCGGGGCAACCGCTCTTCACGCTGCTGGGTCACGACGCCTCGCGCTTCGACCGCGCGCTCGAAGCGGTCGAGGGGGCGTGGCAGATCGCGCTCGAACCCCCCGCGCGCACGCCGCTCGTCTTCGAGCGCATCACGGCGTGAGCCACCGGCAGCCCGATCCGAACTGAACCCACCGCACGACCCGAGGAGCCCACGCCATGCCCATCGAACAGAACGGCGACGCCGTCGTACAGGGCGTCTCGCTCCGCGGACTGCCGAAGGTGTCGTTGCACGATCACCTCGACGGCGGCGTGCGCCCCGAGACGATCGTCGACCTCGCCGATGAGCACGGCATCGATGTGCCCGAGACCGACGCGGCGGACCTCGCCGAATGGTTCGCTGCGCGCAGCGACGCCGGATCGCTCGAGGAGTACCTCACGATGTTCGAGGTCTCGACCGCGGTCATGCAGACACGAGAAGGGCTGACCCGCGTCGCGCGGGAGTTCGTCGAAGACCTCGCGTCGGACGGCGTCGTCTACGGCGAGATGCGCTGGGCGCCCGAGCAGCACCTGACCCGCGGGCTCACGCTCGACGAGGCGGTGGCGGCCGTGCAGGAGGGCATCGAAGAAGGCGAGGATGCCGCCGAGGGTCGCGGTCACGACATCCGGGTCGGTCAGCTGCTCAGTGCGATGCGCCAGACCGACCGCTCGCTCGAGGTCGCCGAGCTCGCGGTGAGCTGGCGCGAGCGCGGAGTCGTCGGCTTCGACATCGCCGGCCCCGAAGAGGGCTATCCCGCGTCGCGTCACCGCGCCGCCTTCGACTACCTCGCCGAGGCGTTCTTCCCCGTCACGGTGCACGCTGGCGAAGCGGCGGGCCTCGATTCGATCCGCGGTGCGCTGCTGGACGGCCGCGCCTTGCGGCTCGGTCACGGGGTGCGCATCGCCGAAGACCTCGAGCTCGTCTCGAGCGCCGGCGACGAGGTGTACGTGCGCTTCGGCGACCTTGCGCGCTGGGTGCGCGACCGCGAGATCGCGCTCGAGCTGTCGCCGTCGTCGAATCTGCAGACGGGGGCGAGCGCGGCGTGGGGGCGCACCCTCGAGGACCACCCGTTCGACCTGCTCTACCAGCTCGGCTTCGCGGTGACGGTCAACGTCGACAACCGCACGATGAGCGGCACGTCGCTGACGCGCGAGCTCGCGCATCTCGTCGAGACGTTCGACTACACCCTCGAAGACATCGAGGCGTTCCAGCTCAACGCCGCCGCGGCGGCATTCCTCGCCGTCGAAGAGCGCGAAGAGCTCATCGAGATCATCGGCGAGGGCTTCACGCGCTGACCGGACCGCGGCATCCGCTCCTGCAGAGACGGGGCGGATGCGCGGCCGGCGCGCGGTCAGGGCAGGCCGAGAAGAGCGAGGATGCCGCGCGCCAGGACGACCGTCGCGCCGGCCCAGGCGATCGCGAGCATCGCCCGACGCGCGGTGCGTGGCGCGACGAACCGGGCGAGCAGGCTTCCGATCAGGATGCCCACAACCGTCGCCGCGACCAGGAGGCAGATATCTCCTGTGGGCGAGACCGGCAGACCCCGAAGCAGCACGGAGACGGCGCTCAGCGCGACGAAGATCACTTGCACGCTCGCCGCGAAGCGGCGCTGCTCCCACCGGTCGCCCACGGCGTAGGCGGCAAGCGCCGGGCCTGACAGGCCGCTTGCGACGTGCATGAAGCCCGCCGCACTGCCGGCCACGACGGCACCCTTTCTGCCCCGCAGCGGCGCCGAAAGGGCGGGCACCCACCCGGCGGTGAGCGCGAAGTACGCCATCCCGGCGATGAGCAGCAGCACCGCGGCATCCGGGATCGCGCGCACGAGGAACGCGCCGAGCGGAGCGGCGAGCAGCCCCGGCCAGATGAGCCACGCGGTGCGACGCCAGTCGACCTCGCGCCACACGAGCGGCACGGCGCTGAGCGCGGCGACGAGGGCCAGCAGCACCGCGATCGTGACGCCTTCGAGCGGCCCGTAGACGAGCACGATGGGGCCGACGAGCACGAGCACGAAGCCGAGCCCGGTGATGCGCTGTATGACGGCGGCGACGAACGCGGCGGCACAGGCGAGGGCGAGGGTCACGGGCGAGGAGTTTACGGCCTCCCGGTGACGCGCCCGTGACGACGCCGAGCCGCGCGTCCGTCAGCCGAGTTCAGCCTGTCGCGCCGCGACGACCTCCTGCACGCGGGCGAAGAGCGGATGCGCGGGTTCCAGGCCCGTGACCGACTCGGTGAACGTCGCGGCATCCTGTTCCCGCAGCTGTCGCTGCATCTCGACCGACTGCGGGTCGTCGGCATCGTCGAAGGCGAGTGCGGCGCCCATCGCCCTGACGAGCGCGTCGACGCCGAGGCCGCGTTCGGCCGCCTCGGCCGCCGGCCCGACGAACCGCTCGTGCCGCGACAGCTTGCGCAGCGGCTGGCGCCCGACGCGCCACACCGTGTCCGGCAGCGCGGGGTTGCGGAAGCGCCGCAGGATCGTGGCCCGATACTGGGCCTGCACGGACGGGTCGAGTCCGTGTTTGGCGACGAGCAGCGCCGACGTCTCTTCGAGCGTCGCCTCGACCTTGGCTGCGATCGCCGGGTCGGCGAGGGCGTCCGAGATCATCTCGACGCCCGCCTGGGCGCCGAAGTACGCCGTCGTGGCGTGACCCGTGTTGACCGTGAACAGCTTGCGCTCGATGTACGGCGCAAGGTCGTCGACGAAGTGCGCGCCGGGTATATCGGGCACGGAGTCGCCGAACGGGCCCCGTTCGATCGCCCACTCGAAGAACGGCTCGACCGTCACGTCGACTCCGCCGCCCGCGGGCTGTCCCGGGACGATGCGGTCCACGGCCGTGTTGGCGAAGACGGCGCGACCCGAAATGGCATCCCACGCGTCGCCGGCCTGCTCGCGGATCTTGTCGCGCAGGATGTCGGTCGCATTGATCGCGTTCTCGCACGCCATGACCTGCAGGGGCGGCGAGGACGGGTCGCGCAGCGCGAGCCCCGCCAGGACGAGCGGCGCGACGAAGGGCAGCACGGACGGCCCCACGGCCGTCGTGACGACGTCGGCCCCGGCGACCTCTTCGATCACCTGGTCGGCATGCTCTGCGCTGTTGATGGCGCGGAAGCCGGTCACAACCGTGTCGCGGCCGCCGTCGCCGACTTCGTGCACGGTGTACTGCGAGACGGAGTTGAGAGCATCGACGAGGGGAGCGGAGACATCGGAGAACACGAGCTCGTACCCGGCCTCGTGCAGCAGCATGCCGACGAAGCCTCGGCCAATGTTTCCCGCGCCGAACTGGACGGCCTTCATCAGACGCCTGCCGCCGAGACGAGGGCGTACAGCTCGTCGGGCGTCTGGGCGGCCTTGAGCCGGGCGACGTCGTCCTCTTCGGAGAACAGGATCGCGATCTGCGACAGGATCTCGAGGTGCTCGTCGCCCTTGCCGGCGATGCCCACGACGAAGGTGACCGGCTCACCGCCCCAATCGACACCGCCGTCGTACCGAACCACCGACAGTGCCGAGTCGAGGATTTCGTCCTTCGTCTCGTTCGTGCCGTGCGGGATCGCCAGCTCGTTGCCCATGTAGGTCGACACGGTCTGCTCGCGCTGCTGCATCGCGTCGAAGTAGGCGCCGGTGACGGCACCGGCTGCTTCGAGGATGTCAGCGGCTTCCTTCATCGCCTCTTCGCGCGTCGCGCTGCCGCTGTGGATCCTGACCTGCTCGGGGTTCAGTACGTCACGTGCCATTTCGGTTTCCCTTCGTCGATGGACGGATGCCGCGCGCCGAGGCTGCAGAACCGGGGGCATGACGCCGGCCCGGCCCTGCAGCGGTCTCGGGGCTACGTCCCATCCTGATGCTGGTCGCGCACCAGGTCTACGACCTCGTCGTACTTCGGGGAGTTCATGAAGTTGTCGACCGACACGTGCATCGCGCCCGGCACCTGCTTGCGCGCGCGGTCGGTGAGCTGGTTCTGGGTGATGACGAGGTCGGCGCTGTCATCGAGGTTCGCGATCGCCTTGTTGGTGACCGCGACGTCGTCGATGCCCGCCTTCTTCATCTTGTTCCGCAGCACACTGGCACCCATCGCCGACGATCCCATACCGGCGTCGCACGCGAACACGACGCTGCGCACCTGCTTCGTCGCGACGATGCCGCCGTCGAGCTGTCCGCCGGTCTCGGCCTCGGTCTCGAGCTTGTCCACGGCCTCCTGCGCTTCGCGGACCGCTTCGGGGTCCTTGCCGTCCGAAACGCGCAGCGCGTCGAGGGCGACAGAGGATTTGCCCTTGATGGCCGCCGTCTTCGAGACGGCGGTCGAGAATTGGTCGGCCTCGGCGAGCAGGTCGCGCTTGCGTGAGGCGCGCAGGATCACCGATGCCACGAGGAAGGTCACGGTGGCCGCGAGCACGACCGACAGCAGCACGACGAGCAGGTTCGGCACACCCGCGCCGACGGCCGCCGCGCTGACGGCGAAGATGCTGCCCGGGGCCGCAGGGAAGACGAGTCCGCCGCCCAGCAGCATGTTCGTCGTGACGCCCGTGGCGCCACCCGCGATGAGAGCGAGGATGAGGGTCGGCTTCATGAGGGCGTAGGGGAAGTACACCTCATGGATGCCCCCGGCGAACTGGATGATCGCCGCGCCCGGCGCCGAGGCGCGAGCCGCGCCGATGCCGAAGAACGCGAACGCCAGGAGCAGGCCCAGACCCGGACCCGGGTTGGCCTCGAGGAGGAACAGGATCGACTGGCCGTCCCGCTCGGACTCGGTGAGACCGAGCGGGGTGAGCACGCCGTGGTTGATGGCGTTATTGAGGAACAGCACCTTCGCCGGCTCGATCAGAATGCTCGTCAAGGGCAGCAGGTTCAGCTCGACGAGCCAGCTGACGGCGTTGCTGAGCACGGTCATCAGGCCGTTCACGAGCCACGCGATCGGGTAGAACCCGACGATGGCCATGATGAACCCCCAGATGCCCGCCGAGAACATGTTCACGAGCATCTCGAAGCCCGAGCGGATCTTGCCGTCCCACAGGCTGTCCAGCCAGCGCATCGTCCACGCCGCGAGCGGCCCCATGATCATCGCGCCGATGAACATGTGCACCTGGCCGAGCTGGTTGTCGGCGGGGAGGTCGGCGTTGACCTGCGCGATCAGCAGGTCAGAACCGGCGATCGCGCCCATCGTCGCGATGACGCCGACGACGCCGCCGCGCTGCTTGTAGACGATGTAGCCGCCCGTGTAGCCGATGATGAGCGGCAGCAGGTAGTGGATGAAGGGCCCCACGATCGATGCCAAGTCGGCATTGGGGGTGAATCCCTTCTCGATGAAGAACATCGTGAAGATGCCCCACGCGATGAGAGCGGGGATGTTCGGCATGATCATGCCGGAGAGGAACGTTCCGAAACGCTGCACGCCTACGCGGGCACCGCCGGCGGCCTTTGCAGGGGTCGAGGCCGTCGTCATGACTCTGTCTCCTTCTTCCGGGTGGCGGCCGTCCGGGCCGCGGTTCGTGCCGATCCCGCGTCGTCCGTGGCGAGCGCGGAGGCGGCGATGTCTCGGGCATCGGCGATCGTGTACTGCAACAGGGTGGCTCGCACGTCGGCCAGCGCCGTCGGCGCCATCGACAGCGACGTCGCGCCGAGCCCGACGAGCACGACGGCCAAGAGGGGGTCGGCCGCGGCTTCGCCGCAGATCCCCACGGGCTTGCCGTTCATCCGACCGGCCTCGCCGACCTCGCGGATGAGCCGCAGGACGGCGGGGTGCCAGGGGTCTTGGAACGCCGCGACCGAGCCGAGCAGCCGGTCGGCCGCCAGGGTGTACTGCGTCAGGTCGTTCGTGCCGATCGAGGCGAAGTCGGCGTGGGCGAGCACGCGGTCCGCCATGAGCGCCGACGACGGCACCTCGACCATGACGCCGGCGGTCTTGATGCCGTAGTCGCGGGCGACGCCGACGAAGTACTCCGTCTCTTCGACCGTCGCGACCATGGGGGCCATGACCCACAGGTCGGCGCTGGTGGCGGCATCCGCTTGGGCCAGGGCCGTCAGCTGCTCGTGCAGGATGTCCTCGCTCGCGCGGAGCGCGCGGATCCCGCGCAGGCCCAGGGCGGGGTTGTCCTCGTGCGCGTCGTTGAGGAACGCCAGCGGCTTGTCGGCGCCCGCGTCGAGCACGCGCACGACGACCTTCTTGCCGGGAAAGGCCGCGAGCAGCTTCGTGTACGCCTCGCGCTGCTGCTCGACCGTCGGCGCCTGGTTCGCGCTCAGGAACAGGAACTCGGTGCGGAACAGCCCGACGCCCTCGGCGCCCAGTGCGACCGCCTCGGCCGCACTCTCGGGTTTGCCCAGGTTCGCCAGCAGCGGGATCGCCGTGCCGTCGGCGAGGGCTCCATCGGTGATGGGCGCCGACGACGCCGCCGCCCGCGCGTCGGCGCGGTTCGCCGCGCGATCGAGCTCGTCGGCGGTCGGCTGCGTCGTGATGACGCCGGCGGCGGCATCCACGATCACCGTCTCGCCGTCGGTCAGATCCTGAGCCCCGACGGCTCCGACGATCGCGACGATCGACTTCTCGCGGGCGAGGATCGCGGTGTGCGAGGTCGGCCCGCCCTCGGTCGTGATGAGAGCGAGCACCTTGTCGAGGTCGAGCAGGGCCGTGTCCGCCGGCGCGAGGTCTTTCGCCACGAGCACGAACGGGTGCCCCGGGTCGGGCACCCCCGGCGCGGGCACACCGCGCAGCCGTGCGATGACGCGCTGCGCCACGTCGTCGAGGTCGGCGGCTCGCTCGCCGAGGTAGCCGCCCATAGCGACGAGCTGTTCGCGGAACGACGCGAAGGCGTCGTACACGGCGAACTCGCCCGTCTTGGCGTCAGCCAGGCGGGCGTCGATCTCGGACTCGAGCGACGGGTCCTCGGCCATCATCGCCTGGGCCTCGAGCACGTCCCGGGCCGCGCCGCCGGCTTGCGCGCCGCGTTCCTCGAGCTCGCGTGCGACAGAGGCGACGGCCTCGCGCACGCGCGTCCGCTCTTCTTCGGGGCTGCGCTCGCTGGGTGCGTCGCTCGGCGGGGGGAAGGGCTCGGCCATGCGCGCGACGGTCCCCTGGGCAACGCCCAGCCCGATACCCACTCCGCGAATCTCCGGCATGGCCTACTCCGCGTCGTGGTCGGTCGAGAGCAGCTCGGCGAGCCGGTCGAGAGTGGCTTCGGCGCTGTCGCCGTCGGCGGTGAGGGTGACGTAGTCGCCCTGTTCGATGCCCAAGGCGATGACGCCGAGGATGCTCGCGGCGTTGACCGGCCCGCCGGCATCCTTCGCGATCGTGACGGGGATCGCGGCGTCTTTCGCGGCCTGAGCGAACAGCTTCGCCGGACGAGCGTGAAGTCCGTGCGACGACCCGATCCGGACCGTCCTGGTGATGGAGGGCATGATCTGTGTCTCGTCTCTCTCGTACGGTGCGATGGGCATGGGGCGCAGCGCGGGGTCTCCGACCGAATCGCGGACGATCTGCAGCGTGCGCGAGCCGTCGATGTCGGCGAAGATGTCCGGCGGCAGCAGCACGACGGTGGTCCCGCGATAGGCGGCGTCGAGCTCGATGCGCTCCAGATCGTGTTCGAGATGCGGGCCCACCAGCACGACGTCGGCGGCATCGAGATCGATCGGCAGGGACTTCTCGGTACCGGCGAAGGCGGTGCAGGCGAAGCCGCTGTCGTGCGCCGCGTGGCGCAGGCGCTGAGCGACGAAGGTGCTCGACGCACCCGCACCGCAGACCACGAGGATCCTCATCGACCCGACCTCCCTGTGACGCCATTCTGGTGAAAAGCCGGGGCAGCGACAACCACCCCTTCTTCCGCGGGGGCGGAAACGGGCCACGGTGCGCGTGGTTGACTGGGCGTGGCCTGCCACCGAAGGAGCACCGTGACCAGAGCGCGACAGGACCGCCTGCTCGGCCTGCTCGCGCGCGACGGCCAGTGGGCGACCGCGGCGAGCCTCGCCGATGCGCTCGGCGTCACGCCCCGCAGCATCCGCTCATATGTCACGGCGCTCAACGCGCGGGTGCCCGACGGTGGTGCCGTCGAGTCGGGGCCGCACGGGTACCGGGCGGGGCCGTATGCTGCGGCCGCACTGCGAACGACCGGCGGTGTCGATGCCCCCCGAGACCGGCTGCACACGCTCGTGCGGTCGCTGCTGGATGCGCCCGAAGGCATCGACGTCTTCGAGTCCGCCGACGCGCTGCACGTCAGCCCCGCGACTCTCGACGCCGACCTCGCGCGCGTGCGCGGACTCCTCGGCGGCACCGAGCTGACGCTGGAGCGTTCGGCGGCGCAGGCGCGGCTGCGGGGCACCGAGATGGCGCAGCGGCGGTTGCTGTCGCGGCTCGCGCACGACGAGATGGAGGCGGGCTCGTTCGACCTCGAGGCGCTGCGGCGAACGCTCGGCGAGGGGTCGATCGGCGCGCAGGCGTTCGGGCCGTTCAAAACTGACCTCGTCACGCAACTCGGCGCGCTCGGGTACTTCGTCAACGAGTTCGGCATCGCCGATGTCGTCATGCACATCGCGATCGCCGCCGACCGCGTATCGCGCGACCGCGGACTCGACGGCGCCGGAGCGCAGGGCCCCGCGCAGCAGCAAGTCGCGGAGATCCTCGCGGCGCTGTCAGAGCAGCACCTGGGGGTGACGCTCGGGGCCGGAGACGTGCAACATCTCGCGACGCTCGTCCTGACGCGCGTCGTCGCGCCCGGGGAGGGGGAGCCCGGTGCACAGGCGCGCGCGCGGCTGGAGCCCGACGTGCACGAAGCCGTGCGCGCGGTTGTCGAGGGGGCGGCATCCGAGTTCCTCGTCGACATCGCGCACGAGGACTTCATCCTGCGGCTCGCGCTGCACGTGCAGAACCTGCGGCACCGCGCGCGGGAGCGGGCGTGGTCGCGCAATCCGCTGACGCGGTCGCTGAAGTCGACGTACCCGATGATCTTCGAAGTCGCCGTCTACATCGCGTCGGGGCTGCACGAGCGCCTCGACATCCCCCTGCTCGACGACGAGATCGCCTACATCGCGATGCATGTCGGCGGACGCCTCGAGCGCAGCCGCCGCGCCGACCAGCTGCTGACGGCGACGATCGTGTGCCCCGGATACTACGAGCTGCACGAACTGCTGCGCTCGTCGGTCGACCGCTCGCTCGGGCAGGCGATCGAGGTCGTGGGCGTCGAGACGCGCGCCGACCCCGACTGGGCCTCGATCGACACCGACCTCGTTCTGACGACGATCGACCCTCCGGCACCCGGGGAGCGGACCGTGCGAATCCAGCCGTTCCTCACGGGCGCCGACGTCGAGCGGGTGCAGTCTGCGGCGGTGCGGATCCGGCGGGGACGACGGCTCGCGCGGCTGCGCGACGAGCTGTCGCGGTACTTCTCGCCCGAGGCGTTCGTTCATGGGCTCGGCGGCGGCTCGTCGGAGGCCGTGATCCGACGTCTGGGGGCGCTCCTCGTGGCGAAGGGCGTCATCGACGACGATTACGTCGAGCGGGCGATCCAGCGAGAAGAGCTGTCGTCGACGGCGTTCACCGACGCGCTCGCCGTGCCGCACGCGCTCGGGATGACCGCGACGCGCACCGCGATCGCGATCGGCATCGCCGACCCGTCGATCGAATGGGGCGAGGGCCGTGTGCAGGTCGTCGCGCTCGTGGCGTTCTCCGAGACCGACCGCGAGGCGTTCCAAACCGTGTTCGAGCAGTTCGTCGAGGTGTTCAGCGAACGCGACTCGGTGCAGCGCATCGTGCGCCGCGGCACGGACTTCGCCTCGTTCCTCGATGAGCTGGTCGCTGTCGTGGATGGGTGACGCCGGGTCGGTCGGCGTCTACGGGGCCGGTGGCTCCCGTTCGTCTGCCTCGAACGGTCGCCTTCCGGGCGATTCGAACGCAGAATGTGACATCTGAACGGCCGGGGCGGGCCGAGAACGGCCCCGGTCTCAGGAGCGCTCGTCGTCGTCGTGCATGACGGCATCGACGGCGGCGGCTCCGGCGGCCGGAGTGGCTGCGGCCGCGGCTTGGCGTGCAGCCTGGATCGCGCGCTGCCCGGCCGGCAGGCCGATCGCGAGGCCCACCACGATGAAGGCCAGGATGCCCGCGGCGATCAGCAGCAGCTCGATCGACACGACGTCGGCGAGGGGCCCGAACACGACCATGCCGAGCGGCATCCCCACGGCCATGACGATGCCGACGAAGCCGAACACACGGCCCTGCCGCTCCGGTTCGACGGTCTCTTGCAGGAGCGTCATCGACGGGGTCGAGAAGAACGGCACGGCGAGTCCGACGAGGAACATGAATCCGAAGAACAGCCAGATGTTGAACGACAGCCCGAGACCGATCGACAGCGCCCCGAAGACGAGCGTCGAGACGACGATCATCCCGATTCGGCTGCGGTGTGCGAAGAACGAGGCGACGACGATGCCGCCGAGCACCATTCCGACGCTGAACGACACCTCGAGGATCGCGAGGTTGACGACATCCTGTGTCGGACCCGCCGGGAACGAGCGCACGAGCATGAGCGGCGTGAGGTTGGACGGCGCGACGGCGAGCACGAAGATGATCGCGAACAGCACGAGCAGCCAGCGCACGAACGCGTGATGGGCGATGTAGCGCACGCCGTCGACGAGGTCGGCGAAGTACCCGGTCTGCACATCCCCCGTGCGTCGCACGGGTTTGACGGGGATGAACGCGAGCAGTCCGATGCCGAGCGCGGCGGTCACGACGTCGATGAAGAAGATCGGGATGAGCGAGGCGGCCGAGCCTCCGTACGCCACCGACGCCCACGCGTACAGGGCGCCGCCGACCGCGGGGGCGAGCAGAGCCATCGCCGATTGGATCGACCCGTTGATGCCGTTGACCCGCATGAGGTTGCGCGTCGGAACGATCTGCGGGATCAGGGCCGACACGGCCGGCGTCTGGATGCCGGCGCCCGCCGAACGGATCGCCATCGTCAGGAAGATGAGCCACACGGCGTCGTAGCCGCTCATCATGATCAGGGCGAGCGTGAGCGTCGTCACGGCGATGGCGGCGTCGGCGGCCATGATGAGGTACTTGCGGTTGTGGCGATCGGCCCACACACCGCCGAAGATCGACACGACCGCCTGCGGCAGAAAGCCGAACAGCGCCGCGAGGGTCATGATGAGCCCCGACTGGTACGTGATCGTCAGGTACCAGAAGACGGTGTACTGCACGAGCATCGAGCCGAACAGGCTGAAGGTCTGCCCCCCGAGGAACAGGATGACATTGCGCAGCCAGCGGGGAGGATCGGATGCCACCCCCGCGGGCGCGTCCGACGTCGTCGTGTCGTCGCTCATGCCGTGCCCCCCTTGTTGCGTCCTCACCTGAAGACCGGGTGGCACGATAACACGCACCCCGGACACGCGGGGCCGCTTTCCGTCAGGAGACGGCATCCGACCACCGAGACGGCGCGTGAGTGGCGGACCCCCCGCCCGGTCAGCCGAGCGTGTCCAGCAGCGCGCGGGCGCCGGAGGCGAGGGCGCTGATGCGGGTCTGGGCATCGGTGGGGGAGTCGCCGCGCACATCGAGGTAGAGCTTGAGCTTGGGCTCGGTTCCGCTCGGGCGCACGAGCACGCGCGAGCCGTCCGCGAGCCACAGGCGCAGCACGTCGCCCGGCGGCAGGCCGTCCACGCCCTCGAGCAGGTCGTCGATGCGCTCGACGGCGACATCGCCGATCGCCACCGGGGGCTCGGCCCGCAGCGCGCCCAGGATGCGCGCGATCGCCGACACGTCGTCGACCCGGATCGCGATCTGGTCGCTCGCGAACGAACCGAAGGTCTCGTCGAACTCGTAGAGCAGATCGGTGAGCGAACGCCCCTCGGCCCGCGCGTCGGTCGCCAGCCCCAGGATCGCGACGGCGGCGGAGATCCCGTCCTTGTCGCGCACCGTTTCGGGATTGACGAGATAGCCGAGTGCCTCCTCGAACCCGAACACCAAGCCGGGAGCCCGTGAGATCCACTTGAACCCCGTGAGGGTCGCGTAGAAGTCCAGCCCGTAGTGCTCGGCGACGACCGCGAGGCCGGGCGATGACACCAGCGAGCAGGCCAGGGAGGCGCCGTCGATGCCGGCCGCGAGCCGCGCGGCCCGCCATCCCAGAAGCAGCCCGACCTGGTTTCCGCTCAGGCGCCGCCAGCCGCCCTCGGCCTCGGCATCCGGAATCGCGACCGCGAGCCGGTCGGCGTCGGGGTCGTTCGCGATCACGAGCTCGGCGCCCGCGGCGCGGGCGGTCTCGAACGCGAGATCCATCGCACCGGGCTCTTCGGGATTGGGGAACGACACCGTGGGAAACGCGCCGTCGGGCTCGATCTGGGCCCCGACGAGCATCGGCAGGGGGTATCCGGCCTCGCCGAGGATGCGTTCGAGGGTCTGCCATCCGACGCCGTGCATCGCGGTGTACACCCACGAGAACCCCTCGGCGCCCGGCCCCGCGGGGGCGACCGCCGCCGTCGCGGCGACGTACTCGTCGATGACCGCCTCGGACGCCGTCTCGTACGCGAGCGAGCGGGGGATCGCGGCGAGGTCGCCCTCGTCGGCGATGCGCTGGATATGCGCCGCGATCTCGGCATCGGCGGGCGCGACGATCTGCGACCCGCCGTCGGCACCGCCGAGGTACACCTTGTAGCCGTTGTCATCCGGCGGGTTGTGGGATGCCGTCACCATGACGCCCGCCGCCGCGTCGAAGTACCGCACGGCGAAGGCGAGCACGGGGGTCGGCAGCAGGCGCGGCAGCAGGATGACCCGCAGCCCCGCTCCCGCGAAGATCTCGGCGGAGTCCCGGGCGAACACGTCGGAGTTGCGTCGTCCGTCGTACCCGATGATGACCGTCGGGGTCTCGTCGGCGCCGGCGTGCTCGCGTAGATATGCCGCGAATCCCGCGGCGGCCTGCCCCACGAGCACTCGGTTCATGCGGTTGCTGCCCGCCCCGAGTCGACCGCGCAGGCCTGCGGTGCCGAAGGCGAGGCGCGTCGAGAAGCGGTCCGCGAGTGAGGCGGATGCTGCCGGGTCGCCCTCGTCGGCGGCGTCCAGGAGCGCCCGCAGTTCGGCGCGGGTCTGGCCGTCGGGGTCCTGGGCGAGCCAGGCGACGGCTCGCGCTCGCAGTGCGTCGTCGAGTCGGGGGGCGGCATCCGTCCCCGCGGATTCGGACGCGACCATGTCCGGCTCGGCGCCGCTCATAGGGCGCCGATGACGCGGGCGAGCAGCGACGAGATGACGGGCTCGGCCGCGCGGCCCGCCTCGATGACCTCCTGATGACTGAGCGGAGTCGTCTGGATGCCGGCCGCCATGTTCGTGATGAGCGACAGCCCGAGGATCTCCATGCCGGCCTGTCGCGCGGCGATCGCTTCGAGCGCCGTCGACATGCCGACGATGTGCCCGCCGATCGTCTTGGCCATGCGCACTTCGGCGGGCGTCTCGTACTGGGGCCCGCGGAATTGGCAGTACACGCCCTCATCGAGCGTCGGGTCGATCGACAGTGCGACGTTGCGCAGGCGCATCGAGTACAGATCGGTCAGGTCGATGAACGTCGCGCCCTCGAGGGGAGACGCGCCGGTGAGGTTGATGTGATCGCTGATGAGCACGGGCTGGCCGGGGCTCCATGTGTGCCGGATGCCGCCTGCCCCGTTGGTGAGCACCATGATCCGCGCGCCCGTCGCGGCGGCCGTGCGCACACTGTGCACGACGCGACGCGGCCCGTGGCCCTCGTAGAAGTGTGTGCGGGCGCCGATCACGAGCACATTGCGGCCCTTGTCGGTGCGGACACTGCTCAGCGTGCCGACGTGCCCCTCGAGCGCGGGCCGGCTGAAGCCCGTGACCTCGGTCGCGGGAAAGCTCGCCGTCGTCTCGCCGATGAGCTCGGCGGCCCTGCCCCAGCCGCTTCCGAGCGTCAGGGCGATGTCGTGCTGCTCGACGCCGGTGAGCCGCGCGATGTCGGCGGCCGCCTCGGCGGCGACGGCGAACGGATCGGCACTCGGGTCATCGAGCGGGTTCGCGATGGTGTCTGGCATGCCCCCCACTCTAGGAACGCAAGCGCGTCGCGGCTATACACGTCGGTGACCGGAGTGTCGCCCCGGTCATGGGCGCGCCATCCGTCGGGAAGAATAGATGCCATGTCCTTGAGCTTCGAGCGCACCCAGTCCGTCGCGATCCTCGGCGGCGGGCCGGGCGGTTACGAGGCGGCGCTGGCAGCGAGGCAGCTCGGCGCCGACGTGACCCTCGTCGAACGCGCGGGGGTCGGCGGCTCGGCTGTCATGACCGACGTGGTGCCGTCCAAGTCGCTCATCGCGACCGCAGACGCCGCTGTCGCGATCGCCGGGGCGAGCGACCTCGGAGTGCAGCTGTTCGCAAAGGGCGACACCGGGAAGCCGCTCAAGCCCGAGATCGCGATCAACATGCGCGCCGTCAACAAGCGGCTGCTCTCTCTCGCTCGGCAGCAGTCCGATGACATGCGCGCCGCGCTCGTCGAGGCCGGCGTCCGCCTCATCTCGGGGCACGGCCGGCTTGAGGGCGAGAACGCCGTCGTCATCTCGACCGACGTCGGGGGCACCGACTTCGACCGCATCGAGGCAGACACCCTCGTCGTCTCGGTCGGCGCGTCGCCGCGCGAGCTGCCGAGCGCGATGCCCGATGGTGAGCGCATCCTCACCTGGACCCAGCTGTACGACATGAAGGCGCTGCCCGAGCATCTCATCGTCGTCGGCTCCGGCGTCACCGGTGCAGAATTCGCGGGTGCGTACATGAACCTCGGTGCGAAGGTCACGCTCGTCTCGAGCCGCGACCAGGTGCTGCCCGGCGAAGACACCGACGCCGCAGCGGTGCTCGAGCGCGTGTTCAAGCGCGGCGGAATGACGCTGCTGTCGAAGTCGCGCGCCGACAAGGTCGAGAACCTCGGCGACCGCGTCGTCGTGACGCTGAGCGACGGACGCACGGTCGAAGGCAGCCACTGCCTCATGGCCGTCGGATCGGTGCCCAACACGGCAGGCATCGGACTCGAGCAGGCCGGCGTGCAGATGACCGAGTCCGGGCACATCCAGGTCAACCGAGTCGCGCGCACCTCGGTGCCCAACATCTACGCCGCCGGCGATTGCACGACCTTCGTGCCGCTCGCCTCGGTCGCCTCGATGCAAGGTCGGACGGCCGTCTTCCACGCTCTGGGCGATGTCGTCATTCCGCTCGAGCGCCGCCGGATCGCCTCGAACATCTTCACCGCCCCCGAGATCGCCACGGTCGGCTGGCAGGAGAAGGACATCCTCGACGGGCGGATCGCCGCCGTCGTGCACAAGCTGCCGCTCGCGGCGAACCCGCGGGCGAAGATGATGGGTATCAAGGACGGCTTCGTCAAGCTCATCGCGCGGCAGGGGTCGGGCAGTGTCGTGGGCGGCGTCATCGTGGGGCCGCGGGCATCCGAGCTCATCTACCCGATCGCGATCGCCGTCGAACGGCGCCTGACGATCGACCAGGTCTCGCGCGTCTTCACCGTCTACCCGTCGCTGTCGGGCAGCATCACGGATGCCGCCCGCGCCATGCATGTCGTGGATCACACGGTGTACGGGGCCTGAGCCCGCGCATCCGTCTCCCCGCCGGGCGGGGCGTCCCGACCGGCCTTACGGTGCGGTGATCGTGAGCAGCAGGTGGCCGGCCGACACGGTCGCGCCGGCCGCGGCGTTGATCGAGCCGATGACGCCGTCCTTGTGGGCCTGGATGGGCTGCTCCATCTTCATCGCCTCGAGCACGATGACGAGGTCGCCCTTGACGACCTGTTGGCCGTCCTCGACCGCGACCTTGACGATCGTGGCCTGCATCGGGGCCTTGACGGCGTCACCCGAGGCTCCTGCCACAACCGTCGTCGTGTGCGAGCGGCGAGACGGGGGTGCGGCGGCGGGGCGTCCGGTGGCGCCGGACGTCGCGGTGATGCGGTCCGGAAGGCTCACCTCGAGGCGCTTGCCGCTCACCTCGACGACGACGGTGTGGCGCGGCTCGGCGGCCTTCGGAGCCTCGAGCTCCCCGTCCCACGGGGGGATGTCGCCGGCGAACTCGGTCTCGATCCAGCGCGTGAAGACGCCGAAGTGGCCGTCCTCAGCGGTGAAGGCCGGGTCGCGCACGACCTCGCGATGAAACGGCAGCACGGTCGGCAGGCCGGTGATCTCGAACTCGTCGAGTGCTCGGCGCGCTCGCTCCAGAGCCTGGGCGCGGTCGCGGCCGGTCACGATGATCTTCGCCAGCAGCGAGTCGAAGGCGCCCGAGACGCTGTCGCCGGCCGTGACGCCCGAATCGAGGCGGATGCCGGGACCGCCGAACGTCTTGAAGACGTGAATGGGTCCGGGCTGGGGCAGGAAACCGCGCCCCGGGTCTTCGCCGTTGATGCGGAACTCGATCGAGTGGCCCTCGGCGACGGGGTCGTCGTAGCCGATGTCCTGACCCTCGGCGAGACGGAACTGCTCGCGGACGAGGTCGATGCCGGTGACTTCTTCGGACACGGGGTGTTCGACCTGCAGGCGTGTGTTGACCTCGAGGAAGGAGATCGTGCCGTCGGCGCCGATGAGGAACTCGCACGTTCCCGCGCCGACGTAGCCGACTTCGCGGAGGATGGCCTTCGACGATTCGTACAGGATGCGGTTCTGCTCGTCCGTGAGGAACGGCGCCGGAGCCTCCTCGACGAGCTTCTGGTGGCGGCGCTGCAGCGAGCAGTCCCGCGTCGAGATGACGACGACGTTGCCGGCGGCATCCGCGAGGCACTGCGTCTCGACGTGACGCGGCTTGTCGAGGTACTTCTCGACGAAGCACTCGCCGCGACCGAAGGCGCTGACTGCTTCGCGAGTCGCCGACTCGAACTGCTCGGGGATCTCTTCCTTCGTGCGCGCGACTTTGAGGCCGCGCCCGCCGCCGCCGAAGGCGGCCTTGATCGCGATCGGCAGACCGAACTCATCGGCGAAAGCGATGACCTCGTCGGCGCCCGAGACGGGGCCCGGCGTGCCCGGTGCGAGCGGCGCGCCGACCTTCTCTGCGACGTGGCGGGCCGTGACCTTGTCGCCGAGCGCTTCGATCGCGTCGGGGGACGGGCCGATCCAGATGAGGCCGGCGTCCGAGACGGCGCGCGCGAAGTCGGCGTTCTCGGCGAGGAACCCGTAGCCGGGGTGGACGGCGTCTGCGCCCGAGCGGCGCGCGACCGAGAGGATCTTGTCGATCGAGAGGTACGTGTCGGCGCTCGTCGAGCCGTCGAGTGCGTACGCCTCGTCGGCGAGTCGCACGTGCAGGGCGTCGCGATCCTGATCGGCGTAGACCGCGACTGACGAGATGGCGGCGTCACGTGCGGCACGGATGATGCGAACGGCGATCTCGCCGCGATTGGCAATGAGGACCTTGGTGATCTTCGCCGGAGCGGTCTGAGGCATGGATGTCAGCCTACCGAGGGTTGTGGGCGCGCTTTTGAGTACTCCCTACAAGAACCGTCGAAAAACGTGGGAGTCCTACGACAACGTCGGATCGTCGTCGGCCCCGTTCCACAGCGACGTCCACTCGACGTCGAGTTCGCGCACGAGCCGTCGGATCGTCGAGAGCGACATGCCCACGACGGTCGAGGGGTCGCCTTCGACCCGCTCGATGAAGGCGCCCCCGAGCGAGTCCACCGTGAAGGCGCCCGCGACGTGCAACGGCTCGCCCGTGGCGACGTAGGCCGTGATCTCGGCATCCGTCACGTCCTGTGCAAAGGTGACCGACGCCGCCGCCACGGCGTGCACCTCGCGCGGCGGCCGCCCGGGCTCGACGCGCACGACGGCGTGTCCCGAGTGCAGCACGCCCGTGCGGCCGCGCATCGCGCGCCAGCGGGCGACGGCGTTGGCGGGTGTGTGCGGCTTGCCGAGCACATCGTCGCCGAGTTCGAACATCGAGTCCCCGCCGATCACGAGCCCGTCGAAGTCGGGCGTGTCGTCGGCCAGGCGCGCCGCGACATCGGCGGCTTTGCGGCGCGCGAGCAGCAGCACGTGCTCGTGCGGTGACAGCGTCCGCTCCTCTGCCGTCTCGACGGCGGCGACGACGGCTTCTTCGTCGACGTCGGGCGCGAGGGTGTGCGCGGTGATGCCCGCTTGTCGCAGCAGCATGAGACGGGCGGGCGATGTCGAGGCCAGGCATACGCGCATCTCCCCAGGGTAGGGCCCGGACGCCGGCGTCTTTGGGGGAGAATCGGGGGATGGACTCCGGCGAACTGCTCGATCTCGACATCACGGGCGTCGCCCACGGCGGCGTCTTCGTCGCCCGACACGAGGGCCGCGTCGTCTTCGTGCCCGACGCCATCCCGGGCGAGCGCGTGCGCGCACGGCTGACCGACACGTCCAAGAACTCGTTCTGGCGTGCCGAGACGCTCGAGGTGCTGGATGCCTCGCCCCACCGTCGTGCCCACGTGTGGCGTCAGGCAGACGTCGACACGCCGCCCGAACAGCGCCCCGGCGGCGCTGACTTCGGCCACATCGACCTCGCCCATCAGCGCGAGCTCAAGCTCGACGTGCTCACCGACGCGCTGCGCCGTTTCGCCGGGCTCGACCTGCCCGTCGCGATCCGCGCCGCCGACGGCCCCGAGCCCGAGACGGCCGACGGCACCGGATGGCGCACGCGCGTCAGCCTGCACGTCGACGACGAGGGGCGGGTCGGCCCGTATGCCGCGCGCAGCCACCGGGTCATCCCCGTCGACGACCTTCCGTTGGCGACCCCCGCGGTCGCGGAGGCGGCGCGGAACCTGTCGCAGGACAAGCCCGGGCGCATCGACCTCGTACAGCCCGCAGGCGGGCGGGTGCGCGTCATTCCGCGCCCCGAGACGACGCGCACCGGTTCTCGCCGCCGTGGCCGCACTCCCGCGCCCGCGGCCGCCCCGACGCGCGGCAATCCCGCCCGCGAGGTCGTCATCGAGACCGTCGGGGGTCGTGACTTCCGGGTCGACGCCGGCGGCTTCTGGCAGGTGCACCGTCTCGCCGCCGGATCCCTCACGGACGTCGTCGCGCGCACCCTCGAGGGCGCTGTCGACCCCGACGCCTGGCACCTCGACCTGTACGGCGGCGTCGGACTCTTCGCAGCGACGCTCGCGAGCCTCGGTGGCCCCGCGACCCGGGTGACATCGGTCGAGTCCGACGCGCGTGCGACCGACCACGCGGGCGAGAACCTCGCGGAGTGGGTCGGAGCCCGGGCGGAGACCGGCCGCGTCGACCGCTGGCTCACGCAGCTCGAGGGCACGACATCCGCCATGGAACGCGATCGCCTCGCGAGCGGAGTCGTGCTGCTCGACCCGCCTCGCGCCGGCGCCGGGCGCGCCGTCGTCGAGTCGATCGCGGGGCTTTCGCCGGCGACCGTGGTCTACGTCGCGTGCGACCCCGTTGCGCTCGCGCGCGACCTGGCGACGTTCCGCGACGCGGGCTACGAGACCCGCAGCGTCGAGGCGCTCGACCTGTTCCCGAACTCGCACCACGTCGAAGCCGTTGCGACCCTCACCCGGGTCGCGAGTCTGCCCTAAAGTAAGGGGGATGACGCGCGTCGCCCTTATCGACGACCACGAGTCCGTGCGCCTGGGACTCGAGGCGGCTTGTGCACGCGAAAAGACGAAGGACATCGTCTTCTCGGGCTCCAGTGTGACGGAGTACCTCAACTGGCGCGCGTTCAGTCAGTCCGCTCCGGCCGACGTCGTCGTGCTCGACCTCACCCTCGGCGACGGGACGACCGTGACGGAGAACGTCACGAAACTGATCCGCGACGGCTCCAGCGTCATCATCCATTCGGTCGCCGACCGCCCGGCGGCGGTGCGCGAAGCACTCGCCGCGGGTGCCGCAGGAGTCGTGAGCAAGTCCTCGCGTATCGATGACGTGCTCGCCGCGATCCACACCGTCGCGCGCGGCGAACCCCTCAACAACGTCGAGTGGGCCAGCGCCGTCGAGGGTGATCGCGAGTTCGCTGACGCCCAGTTGTCTGCCCGCGAGCGTGACGTGCTGCGCCTGTATGCGGCGGGGCTTCCGCTCAAGGTCGTCGCCGACCGGCTCGGCGTGGCGTATTCGACGGCGAAAGAGAACATCACGCGCGTGCGCGTCAAGTACGTCGAGGTGGGCCGCCCCGCCCCCACGAAGGTCGACCTGCTGCGTCGTGCGATGGAAGACGGCATCCTCGCCGACGCCGGAGGCGACGCCGCTCCCGCTGGCCCCGCGACCCCGCCGAGGCGCTCGCGGTGACGAGCGAAGGTTCCTCGGCCCTCGATGACGCATGGGGCCACATCCCGCGGTCGCGCGAAGCGACGGCCGGTATCGGCGCATTCACGCGCCAGCGCGTCGAGCGCATCATCTCGGTGTCGTCCGGTGTCGGATCGCTCATCCTCGGCGCCCAGGCGGCGGTGACGGCGATCGGTCAGCGCGACCAGATGGGCAGCTGGCAGGTGCCGCTGCTGATCGTCGTGTTCACGCCGCTGATCATCATGGTCATCGCGTGTCTGACCGGCCGAGGCGTGCGCATCGCGGCCGGCGTGTTCGCCGTCGTCTATGTCGCGATGCTCGCTGTCTGGCCGCTTGCGACGACCGACTCGACGCTCGCGCCCACCGAGGCGCCCTGGATCTGGTACCTCGTCAACATCGCGACGCTGGCGGCCGTGCTGGCGTTCGCGCCGCCGCTGCAACTGGTGTGGACGGCGCTGGCCCCGTTGCTGTTCGGCTTCGTGCGGCTCGTTCAGGGTGACTTCAGCCCCGAAGTATGGTTCGCCGTCGGCATCGATGTGTCGTTCGCGCTCATCCTCGGAGGCGTGCTCTTGACCCTCGGGTGGGTGCTGCGTTCCATCGCCATCGGCGTCGACGACGCGCGCGGAACTGCGGTCGAGTCCTACGCGCGTGCCGCGGCGGCCGATGCTGCCGAGCAGGAGCGCGTCGCGGTGGCGGCGCTCATGCACGACAGCGTGCTGGCGGCCCTGATCGCCGCCGAACGAGCAGACGGGCCGCGCGCGCGGACCCTGGCCGCGGGCATGGCGCGCGAAGCATTGACCCGGCTCGCCAATGCCGAGCAGGATGCCCGCGAAGGCAGCGACGCCCCACAGGACTCGGCGTCGCTGGCCGATGACATCGAGGCCGGGGCAGGAGAGGTGGGGGTGCGCCTCACCGTGCAGCGCAGCGTCGCCGAAGACGCCCCCTGCGTGCCCGGACGAGTCGCCCGCGCCCTCGTCCTCGCCACGACGCAGGCGATCGCCAACGCCGTTCAGCACGCCGGTGCCGTCGGCCTCACCGTCACGGTCGCCGGCTCGAACGAGCGCGTGCGCATCGTCGTGCGCGATGCGGGCGAAGGGTTCGACATGGCCGGCGTCCCCGATGACCGGCTCGGCATCCGCGGGTCGATCATCGCCCGGGTCGCCGCCGTCGGCGGCACGGCTCAGCTCGAATCCAGCGCCGCCGGCACGGTGGTCGTGCTCGAGTGGCCGGCGCCTCTCCTGTCCGGTGCGGCTGAGCACGAGACAGCCCAGGGGGAGGCCGACGCGTGAGTGTCCGCAACATCCTGTCGGCCTTGGCCGTGGCGTTCACGGCGTACATCGCGGCGCGCGCGCTGGCGCTCACCGTACCCGTGCCCCTGCCGCTCGCGCTCTTCGCGGCGGTCCTGCTCTACCTCGTCACGACGTGGCTCTGCATCTACTGGTACCCCGCATCCGCCCGAGACGGTGTGAACGATACCGCCGGGCACGGTCGCGCGGAGCGGCTGCCCGTCTGGGCGGCGGTTCTCGCCTTGGGCACGACGGCGATCGTACCGACGGCGATCGCGATCGGTGTCGGCGACGGCAACCGTACGCAGCCGTTCGCGACGTGGTACCTCGGCGGCCTCGGCGCGCTCATGGTCATCGTCATGGTGCGCCGCCGCCCGTGGGTCGCGTGGTCGGGCATCGCGATCCTCGCGGTGAGCTCGATCATCTGGATGGGATTCGGGCAGGCCCTCGCTCTCGGACTCGTGGGCTCGGTCGTGTGGGTCATCGTCGCCCACCTCGTGCGCTTCTCGCTCGACCGCGCCGCGCACGACACGACCCAGCTCGCGCAGCTGCAGCGTGCGGCATCCGCGTGGCAGGCGTCGCAGCTCGTGCGTCAGCGCGAGCGTCGCGTGCAGGTGCAGCGGGCTCTCGCCGTGGCCGGCCCCGTGCTGACGCGCGTCGTCTCGACGCGCGGCCTGCTCGACGAAGAGGACCGGCTCGAGGCCCGGTTGGCCGAGGGGCGCCTGCGCGACGAGCTGCGCGGACCTCGCCTGCTCGATGACGCCGTGCGCTCCGAGCTCGAACGCGCCCGCCGCCGGGGCGCCGTCGTCACGGTGCTCGACGAAGGTGGTCTCGACGGGCTCGACGAAGAGGCGCTCGCGGTGATCCGCGGTCAGCTCGCCGAGACGCTGCGCAGCGCAGCATCCGATCGCCTCTACATCCGCACGTCTCCGCACGAGAGCATCGCCGTGACGGTGGTGGGTCGATCGAGCTCCGAGTACGGACTCAGCGACGAAGACGGCGTCGACCTCTGGCGCGAGATCCCGCACTCCTGACGCAACCGCGCCGCGCTGGGGCGAGTGTGCGAATGGGTAACTCGTTCACTTGACGCAGATTGCGCTGTGCGCCCGGGATGCGGTGCAGATGGCGGCGAACGAATTCCCGCAGCGGCGCGAGCGCGATCCCGGCACAGGGCGGCGCACGCTCGGTGGCAGAGGTTTCACTCCCCGCCTCGGTGGGGGAGGGTAGACCGAGACGAGGAGCGATGAAGCAGAGAGAAGGCGAGGGGCGGCGAAGCCGCCCGCCCCTCGCCAAGTGCGAGCAGTTACCCGAAAACCGCCCGCAAGGTCGAACCTAAGCAACCCACGAAGGGAGTAGATCGACCGAACGCGTAATGCGTTCCAGCAACTCAAGTATCTGTCGCTGTAAACGTGCTGTCTGTAGGTATTTCGGGGGACACGCTCAGAAGGTCGCGCGCCAGCCCAGTTCGCGCGCGAGGGGTCGACGCAGCCCACGGGCGGTCACCGACCACGCCGGACGGCGCGCGATGTCATCGACCACGGCGGTGGCGCTCTCCTGTGTGTACGCCTCGGTGACGACGGCGATGAGGGCCGCCAGTTCATCGGGCGAGGGAGAACCGCGCCGCACGTCCATCGCGACGGATTCGGGACGCTCGTCGCCGGTCACAGCGGGATGTTCCCGTGCTTCTTGGGCGGCAGGGACGCGCGCTTGCCCCGCAGCGCCCGCAGCGCCTTCGCGATCGAGACGCGGGTCTGCGCCGGCTCGATGATGCCATCGAGCTCGCCTCGCTCGGCGGCCAGGAAGGGCGAGGCGACGTTGTACGTGTACTCGTTCGCGAGGCGCGTGCGCACGGCGGCGACGTCTTCGCCGGCCTCCTGGGCCTTCTTGATCTCACCGCGGTACAGGATGTTGACCGCACCCTGTCCGCCCATCACTGCGATCTCGGCGGTCGGCCAGGCGAGGTTGATGTCGGCGCCGAGCTGCTTGGAGCCCATCACGATGTAGGCCCCGCCGTAGGCCTTGCGCAGGATCACGGTGACCAGCGGCACGGTCGCCTCGGCGTAGGCGTAGAGCAGCTTCGCGCCGCGGCGGATGACTCCCGTCCACTCCTGGTCGGTGCCGGGCAGGTACCCGGGAACGTCGACAAGCGTGACGATCGGGATCGAGAACGCGTCGCAGAACCGCACGAAGCGGCTCGCCTTCTCTCCGGCTTCGATGTTGAGCGTGCCGGCCATCTGCGACGGCTGGTTCGCGATGATCCCGACCGAACGGCCCTCGATGCGGCCGAAGCCGATCACGATGTTCGGCGCGAACAGCGGCTGCACCTCGAGGAACTCTTCACCGTCGACGATGCGGCGGATGACCTCGTGGATGTCGTACGGCTGGTTGGGTGAGTCGGGAATGACGGTGTTCAGCTTGAGGTCGGCATCCGTCGTCTCGAAATCGAACTCCGACTCGTAGTCGGGCAGTTCGGCGAGGTTGTTGTCGGGGAGGAAGCCGAGCATCGTCCGCACGTAGTCGATCGCGTCGTCTTCATCTTCGGCGAGGTAGTGCGCGACACCCGAGCGCGTGTTGTGCGTGTACGCGCCGCCGAGCTCTTCCATGCCGACGTCTTCGCCCGTGACGGTCTTGATGACGTCGGGGCCCGTGACGAACATCTGGCTCGTCTTGTCGACCATGACGACGAAGTCGGTGAGCGCGGGGGAGTACACCGCACCGCCCGCGGCGGGGCCCATGATGATCGAGATCTGCGGGATGACACCCGAGGCCTGCGTGTTCAGCCGGAAGATCTCGCCGTATTTGCCGAGGGCCACGACGCCCTCCTGGATGCGCGCGCCGCCCGAGTCGAGGATCCCGACGATCGGGATGCCGCTGCGGAGGGCGAACTGCATGACCTTGATGATCTTGTCGCCGGCGACCTCGCCGAGCGAACCGCCGAAGGTCGAGAAGTCCTGCGCATAGACGGCGACCGTCCGGCCGTGGATCGTGCCGGTGCCGGTGACGACCGAGTCGCCGTACGGGCGGGAGCGGTCCATGCCGAACGCAGACGTGCGGTGACGCACATACTCGTCGAGCTCGACGAAGCTTCCGGAGTCGACGAGCAGCTCGATGCGCTCACGGGCGGTGCCCTTGCCCTTCGCATGCTGCTTCTGCTTCGCGACCGCCTCGGGATCGAGGACGGCCTCCTGGTAGCGGGCTCGGAGGTCGGCGATCTTGCCGGCGGTCGTCGAGAGGTCGGGCTGCTCGGTCACGGATTCAACCCTAGTGGGGGGCGTTCGCAGACCGTTGGAGGGTTCGCACAAGCACCCGTGGAATCCCCTGTCGCGATCGACGGATGCCGTGCAGCGCAGCCCGGATCTGCCGTAGCACCGCGATCACCGAGCTGACGTCACTTCGCAGAGGGGTGCCTTGGCGTGTCAACCCGGGGTGGAGCGCGCCATGCGCGAGTAGCGTGGCGTCCATGTCTATCCCTGACGAGGGCTACCCCCTCACTGCCGCGATCAGTCCCCGCGTGCAGGTCGTCGAGACGACCGACTCCACCAACGCCGACGTCGTCGCGCACGTGACCGAGGCGCCGGGCGAGTGGCCGCACCTGTCGGTGCTGCTCACGACCGACCAGCGCTCGGGCCGAGGCCGCCTCGACCGCACGTGGACGACACCTCCGGGAACGGCGCTGGCGGTGTCGACGCTGATCGACGCGACGCGGCTGCCGATGGCTTCTCGCGGATGGGTGCCCCTCATCGCGGGCGCCGCGATGACCCGGGCGATCGCGGCGCAGATCGACGACAGCACGCACTCGGTCACGCTGAAGTGGCCCAACGATGTGCTCGTCGACGGCGGCAAGATCTGCGGCATCCTCGCCGAGGTCGTGCCGGGCAACCCCGATGCGATTGTGATCGGCGCGGGTGTGAACACCCGCATGCCCCGCGTCGACCTGCCTGTCGACACCGCGACATCGTTCGCGGCGATCGGTGCCGACTGCGACGAGGACCGACTCGTCGCCGACTACCTGACGGCGCTCGACGAGCAGCTCACGGCCCTCGCCGACGCGCTGGGAAATGCGGTGACGGCCGGCATCGCGGGCAACATCGAAGCGCTGTGCTCGACGATCGGGCACGAGGTCGTCGTGCTGCTTCCGGACAGCTCACGTCTCATCGGCCGCGCCGCGCGTCTGGACGCCGAGGGGCGCCTCGTCGTCGTGGGCGGCCTCGCTGTCGAGACCGCCGTGTCCGCCGGTGACGTTCTGCACGTGCGCTGATCGCCCCGGTCGCCGAGCCCACTCGGTTCGCGGGGCGGTTCGGCCGGCGCTGCGACCGGAATTCGTGCCCTCGACCGTCGTGGCGCCGTGGCCGGACGCGTTGGCCCCGCCACAATAAGAGGCATGACCCAGCCGATCTACGGCGGGCGCCCTCTCACGCCGGCGCCGGGAGCGCCGACGCCCGAGTTGCGCGTGGCGCGGTTCCGCTCGCACGCGCGGCGCCTGACGTGGTCGGCGCTCGTGCTGATCGGCGTCGCCGGCGCCACCGGCTATCTCTACGACAACCTTCCGGCCGGCTACGAGAATTGGATGCTGCTGACCGCCGCGGGCGTCACCGTGTTCCTGCTCGTGCTGCTGCCGTTCCTCGTGTGGTGGACGCACGTGTACACGATCACGACGCGTCGCGTCATCGAACGCCGAGGGCTGCTCGTGACGCACCGGCGTGAACTCGCGCACGTCCGGGGGTACACGATCCGGGCCAGGCGCGGCATCCTTCAGCGTCTGTGGGGCACGGGCACGCTCGTGCTCTCTAACGGCATGGACGAACCGCTGCGGCTCGTGAACGTGCCGAACATGGCGCTCGTGCATGAGGCGCTCGTCGACCAGGTCGAGGTGAACCAGATCCTCGCCCACCGCGATGCCCAGCCGCCGCTGCCTCCCGGCACGCCGCCCATGCCGCCGCTGCCCTGACCGCGTCACGCACCCCCCGCCGTCCTGGGATGATGGGTTCCATGACATTGCGCGTCGGAGTCGTCGGTGGCGGACAGCTCGCCCGAATGATGATCGCGCCCGCCGTCGAGCTCGGCATCGAGCTGCACGTGCTGGCCGAGGATGAAGGGATGTCGGCTTCGCTGGCCGCGACCGCCGTCGGGGATTATCGCGATGCCGAGACCGTGCTGGCGTTCGCGCGCGAGGTCGACGTCGTGACGTTCGACCACGAGCACGTGCCGCAGGACGTGCTCGCGCAGCTCGTCGAGGCTGGGGTGCAGGTGCATCCCGGTCCTTCGCCGCTCGGTGTCGCGCAGGACAAGCTCGTCATGCGCGCGAGGCTCGAAGAGCTCGGGATGCCGCAGCCCGACTGGGCCGGCGTGAGCGATGCCGTCGAGCTGCAGGCCTTCCTCGACGAGCACGGGGGTCGCGCCGTCGTCAAGACTCCGCGCGGCGGCTATGACGGCAAAGGCGTGCGCGTCGTGTCCGCGGCGACCGAGGCCGAGGACTGGTTCGCAGCGCTCGCCGAAGACGCACGCGGGGGCGTCCTGCTCGTCGAGGAGCTCGTCGACTTCTCGCGTGAGCTCGCGCAGCAGGTCGCGCGACGCCCGTCGGGAGAGATGCGCGCATATCCCGTCGTCGAGACCGTGCAGCGTGACGGGGTCTGCGCCGAGGTGCTCGCGCCTGCTCCTGCGGCGGCAGCCCGCCTCACCGAGGTCGCACGCGACATCGGCGTCGCGATCGCCGAGGGTCTCGGCGTGACCGGGATGCTGGCTGTCGAGCTCTTCGAGACGACCGACGAACGACTGCTCGTGAACGAGCTGGCGATGCGTCCGCACAACAGCGGCCACTGGAGTCAGGACGGTGCCGTGACGAGCCAGTTCGAACAGCACCTGCGTGCCGTCGCCGACCTGCCGCTGGGCGACCCGTCGCCGCGCACACCGTGGACGGTCATGGTCAACATCCTCGGCGGTCCCGCCGAGGATGGCTTGGACGAACGGTTCGCGGTGGCGATGGCCGAGCATCCTGCCGCCAAGATCCACACGTACGGCAAAGCGCCGCGCCCCGGCCGGAAGGTCGGCCACGTCAACGTGGCCGGGACCGATCTCGACGATGTCGCCTACCAGGCTCGCGCCGCCGCCTCGCACTTCCTGGACTGACCGCGCCCGTCCCGCCGTCGCATGAGGCCGAAACGAGGCACAGCGCGGGGCGTGCCGTTGCGGCGAGTTTTCAGCGACGCGCCCTAGCCTGGTCGAGTGACCCGGCCGCTGCATTCCTCTGATGAGCCCCTGGTCGGTGTCGTCATGGGCTCCGACTCCGATTGGCGCGTCATGAGCGACGCCTCCCAACTGCTCACCGATTTCGGGGTCGCGCACGAGGTCGAAGTCGTCTCGGCCCACCGCACCCCCGACAAGCTCATCCGCTACGGCCGCGAAGCGCGAGCCCGTGGCATCCGGGTCATCATCGCCGGAGCGGGCGGCGCCGCACACCTGCCGGGCATGCTCGCCTCGGTCACCGCGCTTCCCGTCGTCGGTGTCCCCGTGCAGCTCGCGACGCTCGACGGCCTCGACTCGCTCCTCAGCATCGTGCAGATGCCCGCCGGCATCCCGGTGGCGACCGTGTCGATCAACGGTGCGAAGAACGCAGGGCTGCTCGCCGTGCGCATGCTGGGCGTGGCGGATCCTGCGCTCGCAGACGCCGTCGAAGCGTATGCGCGCGACCTCGAGGGGCAGGTCGAAGAGAAGAACCGGCGGCTGAAGGGCTCCCTGTGAGCGTGACGAGTCCGCCGCGACCCGGCGCCGCTGCGCCCCACCGCACCGCGAGGCTCGTCGAGGAACGACCGCTGCGCAACCCGGATCTGCGCTCGCCCGCGTTCATGTCGCGGCGCGGCTGGTGGCTCGTGCTGTGCAACTTCCTGATCCCGGGTTCGGCGCAGGTGCTGGCGGGCAACCGTCGGCTCGGCCGGTTCGGACTCGCCGCGACCGTGGCGCTGTGGGTGGCCGTCGTCGTCACCGCCCTGTGCGCCCTCCTGTGGCAGAGCTTCTTTCTCACGATCGCGACGAACTGGTTCGCGCTGCTCGCGGTGCAGGTCGTGCTCATCGGGTACGCCGTGCTGTGGGTCGTGCTCACGGTCGACACGATCCGGCTCGTGCGGCTGGTCAAGACGGGTGGCTTCGCGCGGTTCGGCATTGCCCTCTTCGCCGTCGTGCTGCTCGTCGTCTCGGGGGGTTCGGCGGCCTATGCCGCCCATATCGCCGGGGTCACGCGCGACACGATCGGCACCATCTTCGGCGAGAGCGGACCGTCGGTCCCGCCCGACGACGGCTACTACAACATCCTCCTTCTCGGCGCCGACAGCGGCGAAGGTCGAGACTCGATGCGCTTCGACAGCATCTCGGTCGTGTCGGTGAACGCCGACACGGGGGCGACGACGATCACCGGCATCCCGCGCGACATGCCGAACTTCCCCTTCGCTCCCGGACCGATGCAAGACAAGTACCCGAACGGGCATGCCAGTCACACCGACCCGAACTGCGGGTGGGGCAGCGGGATCAACCAGCTGCGCACCGAGGTCGAGGTGTGTCAGGACGGCAACGCCCTGTATCCGGATGCCGCGGGCAACGGGTCGGCGCCGGGCATCGAAGCGACGAAGGATGCCGCAGAGGGAATCCTCGGCATCACGATCCCGTACTACGTCTTCATCGACATGCACGGATTCGCGTCGCTCATCGACGCCCTCGGCGGCGTCGAGATCACGGTCGCGGAGCGCCTGCCCAAGGGTGGCGGGCCGGCGTACCCGGGGCAGCCGGTCGAGGAGTGGGCGATCGGCTGGATCGAGCCGGGAACCCAGCACATGGACGGTGACACCGCCCAGTGGTACGCCCGCTCGCGGTACACGACGAGCGACTTCGACCGCATGGAGCGTCAGCGCATCCTGCAGCAGGCGATGCTCGCGCAGTTCACTCCCCAGACCGTGCTGACGCGCTTCCAGGATCTCGCGAACGCGGGTGCCGACATCGTCGAGACCGACCTGCCGCAGTCACTGATCCCGTTCCTCGCCGAGCTCGCGATCAAGGCCCGGGAGCAACCCGTCACCACGATCGAGCTGACGCCCGATCACGGCATCGACGAGTACAACCCCGATTACGCGCACATCCAGCAGCTCGTGCGCACGGCCCTGCACCCGCCCACTCCGACGCCTGCCGAGTAGGCGTTGCGAGACGGCCCGTGCCGTTCCCCGGCAACGGCGGTGCGCGCGGTTAGGCTCATCGCATGGTGGCGACGCTGCGGGTGATGCTCGACCAGATGGTCGCGCCCACGGACCGTGATCTCGCCGAAGCCTCGCGCGAACTCGCCCGTGCGCTCATCGCGGGCACTCCCGATCGCTGCGAGGTCGAGGCCGTCGTTCCGGCGGGCTCGGAGCTCGAAGGGCTGGCGGGTCTGGCGGATGTGCGCCGGCTCGCGCTGCCGCGCCGTGAGCTCGCGACGGCGCTGCAGATGGGCATCGCTGTCGGGATAGGCGGGGGCATGATCCACTCCCCGACGCTCCTGGCTCCGCTCGTGCGTCATGACCGGATGCACGACAACGACCAGACCGTCGTGACGGTGTGGAGTCTGGCCGCGTGGGAGACCCCCGACGAAGTGGGGCGCAGCGCCGCGTCGTGGCAGAAGGCGATGCTCAAGCGCGCCGTCAAGCACGCCGACGCCGTCGTCGTGCCGACCCACTCGCTCGCCGACGACATCCGCCGGATCGCGCCGAAGCTCGGCGACCGTGTCCGCGTCGTCGCGGGCGCGTCGCCTCGCGGGTTCGCCGTGCCGACCGACGATGTGGGCCGCCGTCGCTCACTCGACCTACCGGAAGGCTTCGTGCTGCTCTCGGGCGGACCGAAGCCGTCGTACGCGCTATCGGCGGGTCTCGCCGCTGTTGCCGCATCGGGCGTGGACCTTCCTGTCGTCGTGATCGACGTCGACGAGGGACACGAGCCCGCCGTCGCCGATCTCGCCGCCGCTGCGGGGCTCCCCGAACGCCGGCTGCATGTGCGCGGCGCGCTCGACCCCGCCGACCGCGCGGCTGTGTACGGTGCATCCGTCGCCTTCGTGGCCCCGTCGCGCCGGGCCGCGTTCCCGTGGCGGGTCGTCGACGCACTCACGCTCGGCGTACCGGTCATCGCATCCGACTCGGCCGTTCATCGCGAGGTGATCGTCGATGGCGGCGTGCTCGTCGAAGCGTCCGCCGACGAAGACGGCGAAGCCCTCGGGGCCGCACTCGCCGGGGCTCTGGCCTCGACCGCCGCCGCCGACAGGCTCGCGGTGCTCGCGGGCGACCGGGGCAAGGTCTTCTCGTGGAGCGGGGCGGCCGACAAAGTCTGGGCTCTGCACGCGGACCTCTGACGGGAGCGAGTCGGGAAACGCACGACTCCTCGGCGTGTCGCCCGTCGAAGGTGCGTTCATGTTGTAGTCATCCGTCACATCAGTCACACTGTCCCCATGAGTTTTGAGCGGGGAGCGGGCGCGCCAACGTCCCGGAGAACCATCGCGATCGCGCTGTCCGCAGCCCTCGCACTCGTCGTGAGCCTGCTGGCCGCTGCGCCGGCATCGGCCCAGGCGAGCGCGGTCTCCGTACCTGCGAGCGCCGCCGCGCAGACAGCTCTCGCGGGTATCCGTCCAGCGGCCGACCTGTCGAAGTTCCAGCCCGGCAACATCATCAGCGACGCGGTCTTCTATAACAAGAACACCATGACCGAAGCGCAGATCCAGGCGTTCCTGCAGTCGAAGGTGCCCTCGTGCGTGGCCGGATACACGTGCCTCAAAGACAAGTACGACACGTCGCGCACGACGACCGCCGACGCCATGTGCGGCGCGTACTCGGGAGGCGGCCGTGAGCGTGCGTCCCGCATCATCTACAAGGTCGCGCAAGCCTGCGGCATCAACCCGCAGGTGATCCTCGTCACGCTCCAGAAGGAGCAGGCGCTCGTCACCCACCGTGACCCCAGCGAGTGGCGCTACACGATCGCGATGGGTCAGGGCTGCCCCGACACCGCGGCGTGCGACACGCGCTATTACGGGTTCTTCAACCAGGTGTACGGCGCCGCGTGGCAGCTCAAGCGCTACGGCAACCCGCCCGGAACCAGCAATCACTTCAACTGGTATGCGCCCGGAAAGACCTGGAACGTGCGGTTCCACCCCAACGCATCGTGCGGTTCGACGCCGGTCTACATCCAGAACCAGGCGACGTCGGCGTTGTATTACTACACCCCCTACCAGCCGAACGCGGCGGCGCTGCGGGCCGGTTACGCGGCGGCGAGTGACGCGTGCTCGTCGTACGGAAACCGCAACTTCTACAACTACTTCACCGACTGGTTCGGCTCCACGCAGGGCCTGCCCGCTGCGGCCCTGGTGTCCTTGGACAGCTCCGCTCACGTGACCGCTCTCGGCGCTGACGGCACGATCTGGGCGTACCCGTTCACCGGCACGGGCAAGTGGGGGCCGCGCAAGGCTGTTGCGCAGGACGCCAACGGCATCGCGACTCTGCTCTCGCCGGGTGATTTCGACGGCGACGGACGCCGTGATCTGATCGGGGTGGATGACACCGGCAAGGCGTACCTGTGGCGCGGCGACGGCGGATCGACCTACCGACCGCCGGGATCGATGCTCGTCGATTGGAAGGACGCCGTTCGCATCACCGATGCCGGCGACTTCGACGGCGATGGAATCCCGGACGTCTTCACGACGACGCCGAAGGGCGCGCTCGTGCTGTGGCGCGGAACCGGCGCGGGCACGTTCCGGCAGCCCGTGCAGGTCGGCAACGGATGGAGCGGGATGAACCTGCTCTCCGGCGGTGCTGACCTGTCCGGCGACGGAATTTCCGACCTCATCGCGAGGGACGCCGCGGGCAAACTGTGGCTGTACCGAGGGGACGGCGCCGGCGCTTTCTCCAGCAAGTCGCAGATCGGCAACGGCTGGTCGTCGATGAAGGCGGTCTTCGTTCCCGGCAGCTTCGCCGGCTCCTCGCTTCCGGACCTCTTCGCGGTCAGTGCCACGGGTACCTTGCTCTCCTACACCGGCACCGGCAACGGCGCGATCCGCTCCGGCGGCACGGTCGGCAAGGGCTGGGGCGGGATGGCGGCCGTGCTGGGGAACGGAAAGGCTTCGGCTGTGCTGCGCACCCACCAGGGCGGGGCAGGCGACCTCAATGGTGACGGAGCGCGAGACCTGCTCGCGCTGACCGCCAGCGGCGATCTGCGGTCCTACCAGGGCAACGGCGTCGGTGGGTGGGCCGGCACATCCACGGTCGCCACCGGCTGGTCAGCCACCGACCGTCTCGTGACGCTGGGTGACTTCACCGGCGACGGTGAACCCGACATCGGTCGGATCGATTCGCGCGGCGTCTTCACGATGCTCCCGAGCACGGCGTCCGGCAAGCGGGGCGCGGCGATCGTCATCGGGAACGGGTGGGCGTCGATGACGCACGTCGTCGGCGGTCTCGACTTCGACGGTGATGGTGCGCTGGATGTGCTCGCCGTGGACGGCTCCGGGCGGATGAGTCTCTACCGCGGTGACGGTCGTGGCGGATGGAAGGACGAAAACAGGCCCGTCGTCGGCACCGGCTGGCAGATCAACGACCTGCTTTTCACCCCCGGCGATTGGGACGGAGACGGTGCGCCGGATCTTCTCGCTCGGCGTGCGGACGGCGGATCGCTGTGGCTCTACCCGTTGAGCGGCAACTCGACGTTCCTCGATCCGCGAAGCATCGGCAACGGGTGGTCGGTCATGCAGGGGCTGACGAGCCCCGGGCAGTTCGACGGCCGCGGAGGCGCGGACATCATCGCGTACGGCTCGGACGGCAAACTGTATCTGTACGGCGGCGACGGCAAGGGCGGCTGGCTCGGGTCGCGTGCCCAGCTCGGCGCAGGCTGGGCGGGGATGGCGCGTATCGGATGACCGAGCGGTGCCTGCGATCAGGGGATCATCGAAGAGAACACGTACACTGAACAGGTTTGGAGCGGGGACCCGCCTCTCTCCGGCTGAAGGTCCGATCTGTGAGCGATAGTCCCGATTTGTTCTCCGCTGTGCCGCGGTCCGAATTCGCTGTCCCCGGACGCAGCCGCGGCCTGACGGACATCTTCCGTTGGCATTACCTGCTGCGCCTCCTGGTGCGCACCGGTGTGACCACCCGTTATCGCAACAGTGTGCTCGGGTGGACTTGGTCCTACGTGAGGCCGGCAGCTCAGTTCCTCGTCTTCTTCGTCGTGCTCGGGCTGTTCCTGAACCTCGACAAGGGCGTCCCGAACTACGCGATCTATCTCTTCAGCGGCATCGTCGTCATCAATCTCTTCAGCGAGGGATTCAAGAACGCCACGACGTCGATCGTGAACAACGCCCCGCTGGTGCGAAAGGTCTTCCTCCCGCGCCAGCTGTTCGCGGTGTCATCGCTCTTCGTCGCGTTCGTCCATTTCCTTCCCCAGGTCGGGCTGCTGCTGGTCGTCTGTATCTTCTTCGGCTGGATCACTCAGATCTCCATCCTGAGCATCCTGGCGATCCTGGCCGGGACGCTCTTGATCATGTTGTTCGCGCTCGGGCTCGGCCTGTTCTTCGGTGCGATCAACGTGCGCTTCCGTGACGCCGAGAACATCGTCGAACTCATGCTGCTCCTCGCGACGTGGGCATCGCCGGTGCTGTATTTCTGGACGATGGTGAGCGAGGTCCTTCCCGACTGGCTCATGCGCGTCTACATGCTCAACCCGATCACGCAGGCTGTCGAGCTCTACCACTTCGCCTTCTGGCGCCCCATCACCGAGCGCAGCCACCCGGAGGCCATGAGCACTCTGCCCGTGCCGCCGGATCTCGTGACGAACTCGCTGTGGACATTCCTCATCGCCCTCGTGGCACTCGTGATCGGTCAGGCGGTCTTCCGCCGGCTCGAGGGAAGGTTTGCGCAGGATCTATGAGTACGCCTACCGCACCGCTGTCGCGACCCAGCATCATCGCCCGCGATGTCCGCAAGACCTTCCTCCTGAACCACGCCTTCTCGCTCAAGGACACCATCGTCGCGTGGGTCCGCCGGCGTAAGACGACGAGTGTCTTCGAGGCGCTCAAGGGCGTCGACCTCGTCATCGAGGAGGGGGAGTCGGTCGCCATCCTCGGGCTGAACGGCTCGGGCAAATCCACCCTGCTCAAACTCATCTCGGGCGTCATGCAGCCCGACGGCGGTGAGGTCCTCACGCGTGGTCGCGTAGCCGGGCTCATCGAGGTCGGTGCGGGCTTCCACCCCGAGCTCTCGGGCCGGGAGAACGTCTTCCTCAACGCGGCGATCCTCGGGATGAGCCGCAAAGAGATCGAAGCGCGCTACGACGACATCGTCGCGTTCAGTGAGATCGAGCAGTTCATCGACCAAGAGGTCAAGCACTACTCATCCGGCATGTTCATGCGGCTCGCGTTCTCGGTCGCGATCCATGTCGAGCTCGACGTCCTCCTCGTCGACGAGATCCTCTCGGTCGGCGACGCCCCGTTCCGCGAGAAGTGCCGGCTTCGTTTCCAGGAGCTGATCGCGGCACGCAAGACTCTCGTCGTGGTGAGCCACGACATGGAGATGGTTCGCGAACTCTGCGTGCGCGGAGTCGTGCTCAACAAGGGACAAGTCCTCTACGACGGCCCGGTTGAGGGTGCGATCGCTCTCGTCGACTCATGATCGGCGAATGGCTCGTCCAGACGCCCGCCCTGCTCGTCGCGGTCGGCGTCTTCTTCGTGCCGGGCCTTGCCGTGGTGGCCGCGCTCCGGCTGCGCGGCCTCGCCCTCGTCGCGCTCGCGCCCGCCGCGAGCACAGTCGTGCTCAGCGCACTTGCGATCGTCTTCGGAGCGCTCGGCATCGCCTGGGCGCCGTTGACGATCGTCCTCGGAGTCCTGGCGGTCGTCGTCGTGGTGTGGGTCGCCGCGATCGCCCTGGGGCCTCGACGCGCTGTCGCTTCGTCGGGTTCGCGGGCACTCCTCTGGGTGGGGCTGTCCGTCGGGGCCGTCCTCGGGGCGGCGCGGGTCGGGTTGTACATCGGCGACCCCATCGCGATCTCGCAGTCGAACGACGCCGTCTTCCACCTGAGCGTGCTGCGGTGGATCCTCGAGACCGGAACGGCTTCGTCGTTCGATCTCACCGGCGTCGTGGACGCCGGCGGTTTCTACCCCGGCGCGTGGCATGCGGTCACGTCGTCCGTCGCGCTGCTGTCGGGTGCGGACGTCCCCGTCGCGGTGAACGCCGTGACGATGGTCACCGCCGTCGTGGTGTGGCCGGTCGGGATCGCGTGGCTCGTCCGACTGGCGACGTCGTCCCAGGTCACCGCAGCGGTCTCCGCGGCGCTGTCGCCGGCACTGCTCACGTTCCCGATGCTCATGGTGCAGTGGGGCGTCCTCTACCCGAACCTGCTCAGCGTCGCGCTGCTCCCCGGGGCTGCGGCCGCCGTGATCGCGGTGCCGGGGTGGATCTCCGGCCGCGGCCCCGTCGATGCTGGTGGCCGTGGTGCCGTGCTGTCCGCCGCTGTTCTGGTCGGAGTGCTCGGCGCCGTCGCGCTCGCCCAGCCGGCGACCCTGCTGGCCTGGCTGATTCTGGCGGTCGCCTTCGCCACGGGCTGGGCGCTGCCCCGGGCTCTTCGCGCACACGGGCGGCGGCGTGCTCTGTTCTGGACCGGCCTCGCGGCGGTGTGGATCCTCGCCGCGGTCGTCTGGTTCATGCTCACCCGCTCGACGACGGGGTCGCACTGGCCTCCGTTCCGGGGCAAGGTCGCAGCCGTCGTCGATGTCGTGTTCAACGGACAGGTCATGCTCCCGTTCGGCATCGTGGTGAGTGTCCTCGCGATCATCGGCCTCGTCATCGCCGTGCGCCGTCCGCAGCTGCGGTGGCTCGCGGCCTCCTGGCTCGTCTTCGGCGGGTTGTACATCGTCGCGGCGTCGATCGGGCAGCCGTTCCTGCGCCAGTGGCTTCTGGGCGCCTGGTACGCCGACCCGTACCGTCTCGCGGCGCTCGCGCCCGTCGTCGTCATCCCGCTCGCGGCGATCGGTCTCGTGGCGGCGGTCACGTGGATCGCCGGACGCCTGCGCAGACCGCGTCTCGTCGGCGGGGTCGCCGTCGGTGCCGCGTCGGTGATCGTGCTCGTCGGCCTGGTGGCTGCGCCTGTCGTGCTGATGCCGAAGGTCATCGAGAACGAATGGGACGAGGAGTCGCGGTACGAGATCGGGAGCGACACCTGGCTGTCCTCGGACGAGCGCGAACTCCTGGAGAGGCTTCCCGAGCATGTGCCCGAGGGCTCCCGCGTCATCGGAAACCCCTCGACAGGGACAGGCTTCGGCTACGTCATGAGCGGTGTGGACGTCTATCCGCGGACGTGGTCACATCCGCGCAATCCGACGTGGAGCACGATTCAGACCGGTCTGCGAGATGCCGGAACCGACGACGCCGTGTGCGACGCGCTCGAGATCCTCGGCAGCCCCGAGTTCGTCCTCGACTTCGGTGAGGGTGAGGCGACTCCGGGCCGGTTCGTCCTGCCGGGAATGACCGATTTCGAGGGGCAGCCCGGATTCGAACTCGTCGATAGCCAGGGCGACGCGTCGCTGTGGCGGATCACTGCCTGCCGATAGGTTCCTCAGCGGTGCCGGATCCTTCGGCTCGTTCGGCCTCGATCAGGGCGATTCGACGCGCGAGAAGCGTCACCTGTCGCTGCGTCGCGAGGTTACGGCGGTGCTGAGTGTAGATGAAGGCGAAGAAGGCGAGGACGAGCGCGTACAGCAGCAGGTCGGTGCCGCGTCCCACACCCACGAAGTTTGCGACCCACGAGAGCCACTGCGGAAACAGGATCGACAGGATCGCCGCAACGACGAAGAGCCCCATGAGCATGCGCCGAATCGCAAGGTGGCTGTCGGCACCCGTGCGACGCATGAGCAACCCGCCGAGCACGACGACACCGGCGATGAGCAGCAGCTGAATCCACATACGAGCCCTACTTGATGATCAGGTCGACCAGGATGTTGACGGAGTTGAGCACACTCTGTCCCTTGGCCTTCGAGTAGTCGGTGTAGAGCAGTTCGACGGGGTGCTCACGCCACGGCAGCCCCGTCCGGCCGATCTGCAGCACGATCTCGGTGGCGTGGGCCATGCGGTCCTGGTTCAAGTGGATCTGCGCAGCGGCATCGCGCCGCAGGACCCGGAGGCCGTTGTGCGCGTCCGAGAGACGCAGTCCCGTCGACATGTTCGTCACCCAGACGGCGGTCTTCAGGATGACCTTCTTCATGACGCCGGGATTGGTGCGGTCATCGAGGAATCGGGAGCCGAAGATGATCGCCGCGCCGTGCGCGCGGGCGTCGGCCACCATGGCGACGGCGTCTTGGACCCGGTGCTGACCGTCGGCGTCGAACGTGACGATGTACTGGCAGGACGCATGAGAGAGCGCGTATTCGATCCCCGTCTGAAGCGCGGCTCCCTGCCCGAGGTTGATGGGATGCCGCACGACGACCGCGCCCGCTTGTTCGGCATTGCGCACCGAATCGTCGGTGGAGCCGTCATCGACACACACGATGTGGGCGAAATGCGGACGCAGGCCGCTGATGACGTCCGCGATGACGGATGCCTCGTTGAAAAGCGGGATCACGACCCACGTTTCCGGATCGGGCGACACGGGAACGCCCGGCTCGACGGAAGAAGTCATGGCCTCCATTCTGTCAGAGCCACCCGCGGCGCCCTTGCCGATCGGATGCCTCGCCTAGGATCGTCACGTCATGCGGATCACTCTCGTCACCCGGATCTTCCTGCCGGAACCGTCCGCGGCCAGTCAGCGTCTTGCCGCGCTGGCCGGTGCGCTCGCCGAGCGGGGCGACCAGGTGACCGTGCTCACGAGCACGCCACCGCGTGTGCGCAGGGCGGACCCGTCGCCTACGGGCTACCGCATCCGACGCTGGCCGGTCCTGCGCGATCGTGCCGGGTATGTCCGCGGCTACCTGCCCTATCTCAGCTTCGATGTTCCGGCGCTGTTCCGCGTGCTCTTCTCGCGCCGCGCAGACGTCGTCATCGTCGAACCGCCACCCACGACCGGGATGGCGGTGCGGATCGCCTGCGCGCTGCGGCGCACGCCCTACGTCTACTACGCGGCCGACGTCCTCTCGCTCGCGGCGGCATCGACGGGCGCACCCGGGGTGGTGCTGCGCGTCGTGCGGTGGCTCGAGTCCCACGCCCTGCGCGGTGCGGCCCACGTCGTCGCGGTATCCGACGGGGTGGCTCACGCCGTGCGCGAACTCGCACCGACCGCCCGGGTATCCGTCGTCGGCCACGGGGTCGATCCGGAGTCGTTCCGGGCTGACGTCGTTCCACAGCAGCCCGAGGTCGATGCCGCGTACGTCGGCACCGCGAGCGAATGGCACGGTGCCGGAGTGTTCGCGGCGGCGCTGAAGGCTCTGGATGCACGCGGTGTGCGGCCGCGGGTCGCATTCGTCGGGCAGGGGAGCGACTGGGAAGAGCTCGCGACAGAGCTCGCGGATCTGCCGCATGTCACTTTCGGTCCGCCCGTCGATGCAGAGTCGGCCGCCCGACGCCTCCGGGGGGCGCGCGTCGCGCTCGCTTCCCTTCGACCGCACATCGGCTATGACTTCGCGGTGCCCACCAAGATGTACTCCGCGCTCGCCGTGGGTACCCCCGTCGTGCTGTCGGCACCCGCGAGCCTGGGGGCGGTCGTCGAGAACGCCGATCTTGGGTGGGCGTGTGATGAGTCTCCCGCCGCTGTCGCGGACGCCATCGAAGAGGCCGTGGCATCCGAGCCGTCCCCGGACCGGCGGGCTGAGATCGCCGAGTGGGCGGTCGCGAACGTCTCGGCGACGGCCGTCGCCGGCCGTGTGATCGACGCGATCGACGAGGCCGCGGCCCGCGGGCGCCGACGCACAGGGTGAGAACCGGCTCGGCGAGTAGACTTCATGCAGTACCGGCGGCCCCGAGTTCGCCGCGGGTAGGAGCTTTCACTGTGACCGAACAAGACGCCGTCCGAATCGTCGATTCGGCTGATGTCTCTGCCGACGCGCGGATCGGTGCGGGCACGTCCATCTGGCACCTCGCGCAAGTGCGCGAGAACGCACAGCTCGGTCGCAAATGCGTCATCGGCCGCGGCGCGTACATCGGTGCGGGTGTGACGATGGGCGACAACTGCAAGGTGCAGAACTACGCCCTCGTCTATGAGCCCGCGCGCCTGGCGGACGGTGTCTTCATCGGACCGGCCGTCGTGCTGACCAACGACACGTACCCGCGCGCGATCACCCCGGACGGGGCGCTCAAGAGCGCGGACGACTGGGAGCCGGTCGGCGTCACGATCGAACGCGGCGCGTCGATCGGTGCGCGCGCGATCTGCGTGGCTCCGGTCACGATCGGTGCGTGGTCGACGGTCGCCGCCGGAGCCGTGGTGGTCAAGGACGTCCCCGCCTTCGCGCTCGTCGCGGGTGTCCCCGCGCGCAGGATCGGCTGGGTCGGCCGAGCCGGAGTGCCGCTCGTCGAGAGCGGCGATGGAGCCTGGGTCTGCCCGTCATCGGGAGATCGATACAAAGAGATTGACGGAATTCTTCACGAGGAGGTCGTATGACCGAGTTCATCCCGCCCGCCAAGCCCATCATCGGCGACGACGAGCGAGAGGCCGTCGACCGCGTCCTTCGTTCGGGAATGGTCGCACAGGGGCCCGAGGTCGCCGCGTTCGAAGAGGAGTTCTCCCAGCACTTCCTCGCGGGGCGCCCCGCCGTCGCGGTGAACTCCGGCACGTCCGGCCTCCACCTGGGTCTGCTTGCCGCAGGGGTCGGAGCGGGGGATGAAGTCATCGTGCCGTCGTTCACCTTCGCCGCGACCGGCAACTCCGTCGCGTTGACCGGAGCGACTCCGGTCTTCGTCGACATCGAACCGGACACCTTCTCGCTCGACCCTGTGGCCGTTGAAGCCGCCATCACGGACAAGACCCGTGGCGTGCTGCCGGTGCACCTGTACGGTCACCCCGCTCGCATGCGTGAGCTGGAAGAGCTGACGTCGCGCCGCGGTATCGCCCTGTATGAAGACGCAGCGCAGGCTCACGGTGCATCGCTCGACGGCCGTCAGGTGGGGACGTTCGGCGAGTTCGCGATGTTCTCGCTCTATCCGACCAAGAACATGACAAGCGGCGAGGGCGGAATGGTCTCCGCCGCGACGCCGGAGATCGCCCGCATGCTCAAGCTCCTGCGCAACCAGGGCATGGAGAAGCAGTACGAGAACGAGGTCGTCGGCTTCAACGCCCGGATGACCGACATCCACGCCGCAATCGGTCGGGTGCAACTGACCAAGGTCGACAGCTGGACGGCGACCCGTCGCAGCAATGCGGCGTTCCTCGATGCCAACCTGCGCGGCGTGATCATTCCCCCCGTCGCCGAGGGTGCCGTGCACGTCTACCACCAGTACACGGTGCGCGTTCCCGAAGATCGTGACGGCTTCGTGCGCGCCCTTCGCGAGGAGCACAACGTCGGCAGCGGGGTGTACTACCCCATCCCGAACCACCGGCTCCCATCGCTCGCACACTTCGCGCCGGGTCTCGACCTTCCCGAGACCGAGCGAGCTGCGCGCGAGGTCGTCTCGCTGCCCGTCCACCCGTCGCTCTCGCAGGACGACCTCGATCGCATCGTCGCGGCGGTCAACGCCGTCGCAGGGGCAGGCGCCTGATGGCCGTGCTGCGGGCAGGGCTCCTCGGCGTCGGGATGATGGGACGCCACCACGCGCGGGTGCTGCGTGAACTCGACGGCGTCGAACTCGTCGCGATCGCCGACCCCGGCGGTGATCCCCACGGCGTCGCAGGTTCACTCGAGGTGCTGCCCGATATCGAAGCGCTGATCGCGGCGGGGATCGACATCGCCGTCGTCGCGGTGCCGACGCGGTTCCATGAGGATGCGGCGCTCAAGCTCGCCGCCGCCGGTGTGCATACCCTGGTCGAGAAGCCGATAGCGGATTCCATCGACGCAGGACAGCGCATGGTCGACGCGTTCGCGGACGCGGGGCTGGTCGGTGCCGTCGGCCACATCGAGCGCTTCAACCCCGCGCTTCAGGAGATGCGTCGGCGGATCGAAGCGGGTGACCTCGGCGCCGTCTACCAGATCCAGACTCGTCGCCAGGGGCCCTTCCCCGCACGCATCGCCGATGTCGGAGTCGCGAAGGATCTCGCCTCGCACGACGTCGACCTCACCGCATGGGTCGCCCAGAGCGACTACGCGACACTCTTCGCGCAGACGACGTTCAAGAGCGGGCGCGAGTACGAAGACATGATCACCATCACCGGACGGCTCGAGTCCGGGGTCATCGTCAATCATCTCGTCAACTGGCTCAGCCCCATGAAGGAGCGGCTCACCGTCGTGACGGGCGAGAAGGGCGCGTTCGCCGCCGACACGTCCACGGGCGACCTCACCTTCTTCGCCAACGGCACGGTCCCGTTGGAATGGGAATCGATGGCCGCCTTCCGTGGGGTGTCCGAAGGAGACGTCACGCGCTACGCGTTCGCCAAGCGCGAGCCTCTCCGGGTGGAGCACGAAGCCTTCCGCGACGCGGTGCTCGGCAAGCCGAGTGACGTCGTCACGATGGCTCAAGGTCAGCGGACCCTCGTCGTCGTCGAGGCCGCTCTGGAATCAGCGAGGACGAACACCGCGGCGGTGCTCTGATGCTCGCATCCCCTGCTCCCTTGTCGCGGTTCGGGCGGATCACGTCGTGAAGCGCGTCATCGAGACCCTCCGCGCGCTCCTTCCGCACCTCCCGGCGGGCGCACGGCGGTTCATGGTCGTGTACATCGTCCTGACGTCGGCGCTCGCGGTGCTGGACATCGCCGCGCTGATGCTCCTGGCGGTCGCGTTCAGCTCGATGATGCAGGGCAGCGGAATCACCCTCCCGGTCATCGGCAAGATCGAGCAGGACGGCGCCATCGGGCTGCTCGTCATCGTCTGCGTGCTGATCGTCTTGAAGTCGGCCCTCGCCACGTGGCTGCAGTGGGTCGCCACGCGCCGCTTCGCGAGGTACGAACTCGAGATCGGCGCGACGCTGTTCAACGTCTACATCCGTGCACCGTGGACGGAGCGCCTCCGTCGCAACACGGCGCAGCTCGTGCGCATGGCGGATGTCGGCATCGCGTCGGTGATCGGCGGATTCCTGGTGCCGCTCAGCATGATCCCCGCGTTGGTCACGACCTTCGTCGCCGTGCTCGTGGCTCTGCTCATCAGCCAGCCGTTCATCGCTCTCGTGACGCTCGCCTACCTCGGCATCATCGCGACAGTGCTGTTCTTCCTCGTGACCAGGCGGGCGACCATCGCCGGACGCGTCAACCGCGACTACTCCTTCCGCGTCGCAGCGCTGATGTCCGACATGGTCGGCGCCCTGAAAGAGATCACCCTTCGCGGTTCTGCGGCATCCGTCGCCTCTGTCGTGCATGAGAACCGAGCCCGCGCCGTACGGGCGCGCGCGAACCTCAGCTTCCTCGGCGCTGTTCCTCGCTACGTCTACGACGCAGCCCTGGTGGGCGGTTTCCTGCTCATCGGGGGCGTCGCATGGGCGATCGGCGGGCCGGCTCAGGCATTCTCATCGGTCGCGCTCTTCGGTGTCGCAGGGTTCCGCATCGTGCCGTCGCTGACCGGGTTCCAATCGATCCTGACGCAGTCTCAGTCGAGCATCCCGGTCGTCACGGCGGTCCTCAAGGACATCGTCGCCGCTGAGGCGACGAGGGACGACACCGCGGGCACCCGGCCGCTCGTGGGAGACCCGGTCACGCTCCAGCTGCAGGGCGTCGGGTTCACCTACCCGTCGGGCGGCGCCCCCGCCGTCCACGACGTCGACATGACGATCCCGATGGGCTCGAGCGTCGGCCTGGTCGGCTCGTCGGGTGCCGGCAAATCGACACTCGTCGACATCATCCTGGGCCTTCTCGTGCCGACCGAGGGTTCGGTGACCATCGACGGTCAGCCCCTTCCCGACGTGCTGGCCGCCTGGCGCTCGCGCGTGGGATACGTGCCGCAAGAGGTGTCGCTCTTCACCGGCACCGTCGCGCAGAACGTCGCTCTGACCTGGGGCGATGACTACGACGAGGCCAAGGTGCGGCGCGCGCTCGAACGCGCTCAGCTGCTCGACGTCATCGAGGCGCGCAAGGGCGGCATCCACGCGCAGATCGGTGACCGGGGGATGTCGCTGTCGGGCGGGCAGCGCCAACGGCTGGGCATCGCCCGGGCGCTGTACGGCGAGCCTCTCGTGCTGGTCATGGACGAAGCGACGAGCGCGCTCGACACCAAGACCGAGTCCGCCGTCGCGCACGCGATCCGGCAGCTGCACGGTGAAGTGACGGTGATCGCGATCGCCCACCGGCTCTCGACGATCCGCGACAGCGATCAGGTCTGCTTCATGCGGGACGGCACGATCGTGGCCCACGGCAAATTCGACGATGTCGTTCGGGCAGACCCGGACTTCGCCGAGCAGGCGATGCTCGCGGGGCTCGGGGTCACCGAGTGAGCACGGCGCCCGTCGTCGACGTCGTCATCGCGGTGCACGACCCGCGTCGGCGCGTGGATCGTGCCGTCGAATCCCTCATCGGCGCAGGCACGCGTGTGCGCGTGACGGTGGTCTGTCACGGCATCCCGGCAGACGCCGTGACACCACGTGTGCCGGCTGCGGACAATGTCCGCGTGGTCGAGTTCGCCGACGGGATCCCGTCGCCCTCCGGGCCCTTCAACCACGGGCTGCGGCTGGCGACGGCACCGTACGTCATGATCATGGGGTCGGACGACTTCACCGAACCCGGTGCTCTCGACACGTGGATCGACTCGGTGCAGGCGACGGGTGCAGACATCCTCCTCGCCCCTTTGCGCTACCAGAACGGCGCGCTCCTTGCCAACCCGCTCGCACGCCCCTGGCGACGGCTCAGACTCGACGCGGTGCGGGATCGGCTCTTCCACCGCACGGCACCACTCGGGCTCATCCGCCGCGACCTCGTGCCCGATGACGGACCGCTCTCGGAAGGCATGCCCGTCGGCGGCGACCTCGCCTGGAGCAGCGCCCTGTGGACGTCGGGCCGGGTCATCTCGTTCGATCGGACGCAGCCTGCGTACGTCATCGGTGCGGATGCCGACGAACGCGTGACGACGAGCCCGCGGGATATGCGCACCGTGCTCGCCCCCGTCGACCGCCTGCTGCAGAGCTCGTGGGCCGCGAAGCAACCCGCACACGTGCGGGCGTCGCTCGTGGCGAAGCTGGTGCGGGTCAACATCCTCGGTGCTCTGCACGCGCGGCCCGCCGCGGATTCCTGGCCGGCGGATGCGCGGGCGTCACTGGCGGACACGATCGGATCTCTCGCGGCATATTCCGCGCGCGGGTTCGAGGATCTTCCGCGCGGTGACCGCGCGCTGCTGGACGTCGCCGCGTCGTCGTCATCGACGGCGCGGGATCTGGAGAAGGCGATCGCACGCCGCCGCACCGCGGGGCGGATCGACCAGCTCGTGCCGCGCAGGATCACGCGGGTGTTCGGAAGGGAGAGCGTATTGCGCAGGTACGCACGCTACGCGATCGACAGGAGCCCACGATGACGACGGAATCCGCCAAACCGAGCCTGTTGATCCTCTCGTTCTCGCCGCTGGAGTCGGATGCGCGGGTACTGAAGCAGATCGAGCTCTTCCGTGATCGATACGCCGTCACCACGTGCGGCATCGGCGAGTTCGAGCGGGAAGGCATCGACCACATCCGCATTCCCGACGGCCTCGCCGCACGTGAGCTGGAAGGGAAGCTGATCACGCTTCGTCAGTACCGTGCCGCGTACTGGCGCATCCCCGCCGTGCGCTGGGCGGCGAAAGCGCTGCGCGGCCGGCGGTTCGACGTCATCCTGGCCAACGACGTCGAGGCGGTCCCGCTCGCGCTCCGGCAGCGCCCCACGTTCGGTGTCCACGCCGACCTGCACGAGTACAGCCCGAGGCTGCACGAGCAGAACGAAGCATGGATGCGCCTGATCAAGCCGTTCTGGGATTGGGTGTGCCGGCGTTACGTCAGCCGGGCCTCATCATGGAGCACGGTCAGCGGGGGCCTCGCCCGCCAGTATGAGATCGATTTCGGCTTCGCGCCCGTGGTCGTCACCAACGCGACGCCCTATCGCGACGTCGAACCGCGTCCTGTTCACGCTCCGATCCGGCTCGTCCACTCGGGCGTGTGCCTGCGGAACAGGGATCTGCTGGAGACGATCCGAGGGGTCCAGAAGTCGTCTGCGGACTGCACTCTCGACCTGTACCTCATGCCCAATGACCCCGTCCATCTGGAAGAGCTGCGGGCGGCGGCCGACGAGGTTCCCGGCCGCGTCCGAGTCAATGCGCCGGTCCCGTACAGCGAGCTCGTGACGGTGCTGCAGGACTACGACATGGGCATCTTCATCCTGCCTCCGAATTCATTCAGCCACGAGTGGGCGCTGCCGAACAAGCTGTTCGACTTCGTGCAAGCGCGGCTGGGGATCGTCGTGGGTCCTTCCCCGGAGATGGCCGACTACGTTCGGCGGTACGGATTGGGCCTGGTGACCGACGGCTTCGACGTCGACGACATCAGCCGGGCGCTCGATGGGCTCACGCCCGAGGCGGTCGCCGATTTCAAGCGGGCTGCGCAGGAGTCGGCGCGGGAACTCGGCGCAGAAGTGCAGATGCAGATCTGGGACCGGCTCATCGGCGACCTCGTTGAACGGGGCGAACGCCGATGAGGAAGACAATGCTCATCCTGTCGTTCTCGCCGATCTCCTCGGATGCGCGGGTGCTGAAGCAGATCGAACTCTTCCGCGACGACTGGGACGTCGTGACGTTCGGCTACGGTCCAGCCCCCGACGGCGTCGTCCGTCACGTGCGACTGCCCGACGACCGCGTGTACTGGCGGTACGACCGGTTGGCCCTGGTCGCACGCCTCTACCGACGTGGGTACTGGCATAACCCGGCTGTCGCCTATGCGCGAAAGGCCCTCGTGGGCGAGACCTTCGACGTGGTGATCGCGAACGACATCGATACCGTCCCACTGGCCCTCGCTCTGGCCCCCCGGATCGGCGTGCACGCGGATCTCCACGAGTATGCGCCGCGTCAGAAGGAAGACAATCAGCGGTGGCGACTCTTCGTCGCACCGTTCATCCGTTGGATCTGCAGACGTCACCTTCCGCGAGTCGCGTCCATCACCACCGTCGCCAACGGCATCGCGGCCGAATACCGACGGTGCTTCGGCGTGGACGTGGAGGTCGTGACCAACTCCGCCCCATATGCACGGATCGAGCCGACGCCCGTCGATGATCCCATCCGGCTCGTCCACAGCGGCGCATGTCTACCGGACCGCGGAATCGAGCAGCTCGTCGCGGCCGTGATCGAGGCTCGAACGGAGGTTTCGCTCGACCTCTACCTCATGCCGAACGACCCGCCACTTCTCGAGAGCATTCGCGCCATCGCCGACAGCAATCCGCGGATCACGCTTCACCCACCCGTGCCTTATGCGCAGTTGGTCGAGACACTGAACCGATACGACGTCGGAGTGCACGTGCTTCCGCCCGTCAATTTCAACAACGCCTGGGCGTTGCCGAACAAGATCTTCGACTACGTGCAAGCGCGTCTGGGAGTCATCGTGGGTCCCTCCCCTGAGATGGAAGCGCTCGTGAGAGAGCGTGGGATCGGAGCAGTCGCCGATGATTTCACGACGGCAGCACTGACTCGCGTGCTCGACGACGTGGACAGGGAGACCGTCGCCGGCTGGAAATCAGCTTCGGATGCGGCCGCGTTCGATCTCTCGGCGGGCGCGCAGGTCGAAGTCTGGCGGCGCGCGATCGAGAGAATCGCCGGGGAGGCCTAGGAATGGCTCTTCCCGCTGGTCTCGGTGCCCTCGCGGTCCGCGCGGCTCGGAGGATGCCCGAGCCCATGCTGATGCGGGTTCTGCCGGGGCGGCTGGGGTTCGAGCCCGCAGCCACGGTGCGCGGCCCGGAACCCGCGGAAACCGGCACGAGACTCTTCATCGGTCCCGTCAACTTCGCCGGACAGGGCTGGCAGTGGGCGCGCGCGGCAGAGCAGCATCTCGACGAAGTCTCCGCCGTGTCGATGGCGTACAGCGCCGGCACGGGGTTCCGTTTTCCGGTGGACCAGAATGTGCCGGCATCCACGTATCTGATGTCACGGCGTTGGCAGCGACGCCAGCGTGCGGATGTCTCCGCCCGGTTCACGCATGTCATCGTCGAGGCCGGGCGCCATCTGTTCGGCGACGTCTATCACGAGTCCGTGGCCGACGAGATCCGCTGGCTCCAAGCGCGAGGGCTCCGGGTGGCGATGCTGACGCACGGCAGCGACATGCGCTCGCCCGAGCTGCACGCTCGCACGCACGAGTTCTCTCCGTTCGTCACGGGGGAGTGGGCGATGACGCCGCGCTTGATCGAAGAGACGGCGCGCAACCGTGCGCTTCTCGATGACGTGAAGGTCCCCGCGTTCGCCTCGACGCCGGGGATGCTCATCGACGTGCCGGAGGGTCGGTGGCTTCCCGTCGTGATCGAGACCCAGCGCTGGAAGACGGAGCGCGCGCCCCACGCTGAGGTGCCCCTCGTGGTCCACGCCCCGAGCAATCCGTGGATCAAGGGCACCGCCATGGTGGAACCGGTGCTGCACAAGCTCGCCGCCGAGGGGGTGATCCGCTACGAGCGGGTCGAGGGGGTCCCCGCGGCAGAGATGCCCGCCCGGTTCCAACGCGCCGACGTCGTCCTGGACCAGGTGCGGGTCGGTGACTACGGGGTTGCGGCCTGCGAGGCGATGGCGGCGGGTCGCATCGTCGTGGGCAACGTCGACGATCAGGTGCGCGACCACGTGCGACGGACGACGGGTCGCGAGCTGCCGGTCGTGCAAGCGGATCCGCGCACCCTCGAAGACGTCTTGCGGGACATCGCCGGTCATCCCGAAGCGCTCCAGGGCGTGGCCACCGCCGGTATCGATTTTGTCTCGGCGGTCCACGACGGGCGCATGTCCGCAGAGGTGCTGGCTGACTTCCTGGGGGCGGACCCGAAGCCGGCGCGGCCCTGACGCCGATTGGTAGGCTCGTCGGGTGCCGGAGCCGGATGTCGACCACATCATCGCGGTCCACGACCTGCGCCGCCCCATAGAGCGCGCCGTGGGCTCGGTGCTCGACGGCACGCGAAGTTCCGTCCGCGTGACGGTCGTCTGCCACAACCTCCCCGTGGCCGATGTCTCGACGGCGCTCGGCCGGTATGCCGACGACGACCGGCTGCGGCTCCTGGGCCTCGACGACGGCATCCCCAGCCCGTCGGGACCCTTCAACCTCGGCCTCGAGCAGTCGACGGCACGGTTCACGTCGATCATGGGCTCTGACGATGAACTCTCGCCCGGAGCGATCGACTCCTGGCTCGCCCTCGCAGACGACACGGATGCTGACGTCGTCATCCCCCGCGTATCGGTGGTCGGGCGCGGTCCGACGCTGACGCCGCCCGTGCGCGTCGGACGCCGGCGGGCATTGCAGGGCGTCGCGGACCGGCTTGCGTATCGGTCGGCGCCGCTCGGTCTGGTCTCGCGGCCGCGCTTCGGGGATCTGCGCTTTCCCGCCGGGGTCGCGTCCGGCGAAGACGTGGAGTACAGCACCCGACTGTGGTTCTCGGGCGCGAACATCTCCTTCGACCGACGCGGTCCGGCCTACCTCGTTCACGAAGATGCGCCCACGCGTGTGACCACCGCTCGCAAGCCCGTCGCCGCTGACGTGGCTTTTCTCGACGGCCTGCTCACGAGCGCGACGTTCGCTGGGCTGTCGGCGGCGCAGCGCGACGCGTTGATCACGAAGATTCTGCGCAACAACGTGATCCAGTGGGTCTTGGCCAGGCCTGAAGCCGCCCTCTGGAGTGACGACGATCTGCGTGTCCTCGGCGAGACCGTGCGTCGTTGTGCTGCGATCGCTCCGCGGGCGTTCCATCCGCTGTCTCGCACCGATCGGGAGATCCTCGACTCGTTCACCAGCGCGCCACCTCAGCTCTCACGCGCGTTGACGTTGCTGCCTCACCGCACCGCGCTCAAACCGCGCAACCTCGCGCCGCGTGATGTTCGTTTCCTGTTCGCACGCGAAGCGCCCGTTCGCTTCGGCCTCGCGTCGCGGCTGCTTGCCCGAGGGAGCTGACCCGTGATCAGGTCGCGGCGAACCGGCAGAACGACGCGACGGATCCCGATTGCCAGACCGCCTCGGTGAGCGCAGCCTCGAGGGCATCCGGCTCGGACTGGATACGAGCGGCAGCCTGGGCGGCGTCTGAGAGGTCGGACGCGATGCGCAGCGGAAACACGCTGGCATCGGCGTAGTGCTCGGCGAGCACGGAGTCGACGACCGCCACGTGGCTGCCGTAGGCCAGCGCTTCGAAGAGCATCGTGCTGGAGAACCCGACGACGGCTCGGCTGGTTGCCAGCGCTGCTGAGGCATCAGCGCTCAGATCGAGTTCGATCCGAGGACGCTCGAGCGCCGTCGCGTGCCGCTGCGCGGCGCTCGCGCGCTCCACGGGGTGCGGCCGCAGCGCTACCGTCCAGTCAGTGGGCAGAGCGTCATGCAGTGCGATGAGCGTACGATCCACGAGGACATGCTCGAAGTTGCTCGAGACGAAGAGGACCCGTTTGGGTCGCTCGTTCCACGATGTCGTGGCGAGGACGGCGGGGTCGAGCGAGGGCTTGCCCACGGGAATGAACCGCCCCGGGAACCGGATGGTCCGGCCCCACATCTCGCCATAGCCGAGGAGCGCGTCCGGCAGGCATTTCTCCAGGTCGTCGCGGTGCATCGCGGCGCCGAAGTTGTACGCAGCATGACTGCTGCCGATCCAGCCGTGCTGCAGTTCGGCGACCTCGATGCCCCGCTCGTGGGCGAGCATGATCTCGCTCGCCCGGGTGCCGTACGAGGCGGTCTGCATGTAGATCCGTCGCGGCCGCACGCGATCGAGCAACCGGCCGAACTCCCAGCGCGCATGGGGGGCCCGATCCGCCCGGCCGAGCACGTCGGCGATGGCGCGCTCGCGTCCCGAGTCGGTCACAGGGTGGTCCAGCGCCGCGAAGGCCGCGCGGAGGGCGGCTTCGAGGCGTGCGCGTTCCTGGGCAGGCAGGGGCCGAGCCCGTGTCGCGCGCGTCGTACGCTCGATGGCACGTGCATAGGAGTAGGTGCGCGGGTTCGCGGGGCGGGTGTCGCTCTGGCTGAGCCGGTCGACATACGCATCCTGCACGACGACGGCGTCGGTCCCGAGCGCACGGGCGAAATCGTCGCTCAGCCAATTGTGGAAGCCCTCGGGCCCGGGCACCCTCGTCCATCCGGAGACGACGAACAGGTGGTCAGCATGCGGCGCCCGTCGAGACGACCAGGGGTTCGGCAACGCCTGGCGCGCCGTTGTGAGGACCCGCTGCCGAAGCGGCCGGAGCGGTTGCGGGGGCAGTGTCGTGCCGATGTCTGTCTCGGCGAGTGCACGCGAGACCGGCCAGCGCGCGAGCGGCCACAGGGGGAGGTCGATCCCCGAGATCCGCTCGAACAGCGCATCGGGTGCGGCGTCCTCGAGGTCGAGGAGCGCACGCATCCCGGCGGTCTCAGCCACAGCGGTCTCCTTCGCGCGGGAAGAGGGCAACGGCTCAGTTTACCCGCGCGAGGGCGTCGACACGGCTCGCTACGCTGTCCTGATGAGTCATTCCGCACGGCGCGTACGGCTCCGCGCTGCCGCGGCGGCGGATGCGGAGATGCTGCTGGCGTGGCGCAACGACCCGCTGACACGCCGGATGTCGCTGCAGACCGACGCGGTGTCTCCCGCGGATCACATCCCGTGGCTCGAGGCGAGCCTTGCGTCGCCGCGTCGGGAGATCGTCATCGGGGAGGACGCCGAGACCGGGCTGCCGATCGGCACATGTCGCTTCGATGTCGACGAGGATTCGCCCACGGCCGAGGTCAGCATCACCGTGGCCCCGAGCGCGCGCGGTCGCGGATTCGCCAAAGCGCTCTTGAGCGGGGCGATCGATCGTTTCGCGCGAGACCACGCCGACATCGTGACGCTCACCGCGATCATCCGGCCCGCGAACGCAGCATCCGTTCAGCTTTTCGAGGCCGCCGGATTCTCTCGCGTCCACGAGGGCAGCGAGGCGGACACCTATTCGCGGCCGTCAGGCGCCGGCGAGCAGGTCCCATGACAGCGGTGTGCCGAGTGCGGCATCCGCGCTGAAACGGCGACCGAGAACCGTCGGGAGGTGGACAGGGGCGAGGCCGCCCGCCGGACGGACCGAGCGGACGTTGGCCTCTGTCACGACGTCACCGGCGCGCACGTCGGCGCTCACCCACAGCGAGGGGCGCAGGCGCAGCGATTCCGCCTCTGCCGCTGTCGACCACGCGCTCGCCGATCCCAGCGCGGCGACGGCGGCGCGAGATTCCGTGACGAGCATCCTCAGTTCGTCCGGCTCGAGCGAGAAGGCACTGTCGACGCCGACGTCTGCGCGTGAGAGCGTGACGTGCTTCTCGATCACGCGTGCGCCCAGCGCAGCGGCTGCGACGGATACCCCGATACCGAGAGTGTGGTCGGAGAGCCCGACCTTCACGCCGAACAGGTCGCGCATCGCGGCCATACGGCGAAGGTGCGCGTCCTCTGCGCGGGCAGGATACGAACTCGTGCAGGCGAGGAGCGTCAGGTCGTCACCGCCCGCCGAGCGCGCGGCATCGACCGCTGCGGCGACCTCTTCGATCGTGGCGGTGCCCACCGACATGATGACGGGCTTGCCGGTCGCCGCGATCCGCGCGATGAGCGGCAGATCGACGATCTCGAGCGAGGCGACCTTGTAGAGCGGAGTGTCGAGGCTCTCGAGGAAGTCGACCGCAGACTCGTCGAAGGGGGTGCTGAAGGGCACGAGTCCCAGTTCGCGAGCGAGGGTGAAGATCGGCTCGTGCCACTCGTAAGGCGTGTGCGCTTCGGTGTAGAGGTCGTACAGCGTGCGGGAGCCCCACAAGGCGTGGCCCTCTGAGACCCGGAAGGCGGGGGTGTCGACGTCGAGGGTGATCGTGTCGGCGGTGTACGTCTGGATCTTCACGGCCTGAGCGCCGGTCGTCGCGACAGCGCGGACGATGTCGAGCGCCCTGTCGAGAGAACCGTTGTGGTTGCCGGAGATCTCGGCGACGACGAGCGGAGGGTGGTCGCCGGTGTCGGGAATGAGCGGGGTCATGCGATCACCTCACGCAGGGCATCGATGACGCGGCTCTGGTCGTCATCGGACAGCGCCGCGAACATGGGCAGCGATATCTCTTCGCGGTAGTACTGCTCGGCGACGGGGCACATTCCGCGCTGATAGCCGAGATCCTCGAAAACAGGATGCCAGTACACGGGGACGTAGTTCACCTGCACCAGGATGCCGCGTGCGTGCAGTTCCTCGAAGATGCGACGACGGTCAGCGGCCGGCACGCGAAGCGGGTAGAGGTGCCACATCGGGTCGGCGCCGCTCCGGCGAGTCGGGAGGGTCAGTCCGAGATCGGCGAGCTCGGTCGAGTAGCGGTCGAAGATCGCCGAGCGACGGGCCTTGAACATCGCCAAGCGTCGAAGCTGACTCGTGCCGAGCGCGGCGAGCACATCGGGAAGACGGTAGTTCAGGCCGAGCGAGTGGACTTCCTGGTGCCAGGGGCCTTCGTCGCGGTGGCGCTGCAGCGCGCGGTCACGGACGAGACCGTGGGTGCGGAAGGCGCGCGCGCGATCAGTGAGAGAGACGTCGCCAGAGGCGACGGCGCCGCCCTCGGCTGTCGTCAGGTTCTTGGTGGGGAAGAAGGAGAACGTCGTGAGGTCCGCGAGCGAGCCGACGGGGCGACCGTCGAGGGTCGAGCCGATCGAATGCGCCGCGTCTTCGAGAAGGAGAGCGCCGGCGTCATGAGCGATGCGTCGCAGGGCGTCGGCGTCGATCGGATGCCCCGCATAGTCGACGCCCGCCACGACGCGCGTCGTGGGTGTGATCGCCGCTGCGACGGCGTCGGGATCGATGTTGCCCGTATCGGGTTCGACATCGGCGAACTCGATACGAGCCCCCAGCTGAGCGGCGGTCGCGGCGGTCGCGACGAACGTCAGCGGCGTCGTCAGAACGACGTCTCCCTCTCCGACGCCGGCCGCAGCGTAGGCAGCATGCAGCGCGGCGGTCCCCGACGAGACCGCGACGGCGTGCGCGGTGCCGGCTGCGTCTGCGACGGCCTGCTCGAACTCGCTGACGGCGGGGCCGGTCGTCAGCCAATCGCTGCGCAGAGCCGCCATGACCGCCTCGATGTCGGACTCATCGATCCACTGGCGCCCGTACGGGACGGCCATTCAGCTCATCCCGTCCACGAGTTCGCGGATCTCCTCCACCGAGAGCCACTGGTCGTTGCTGTCCGAGCGATAGGCGAACCCATCGGCGACCGGTTCGCCTTCGGGCTTGATGAAACCCCAGTCAGCGATCGTGGGCAGAACGATGTAGCGGTCTCCGGCGAGGATCGTGCGACGGCTGTCGTCCGCCGAGATCATCTCTTCGTGAAGTTTCTCTCCCGGCCGGATTCCGACGTCGTGGCGAGGTGCGCCCGGCGCGACAGCCTCGGCGATGTCGAGGATCCGCGTGCTGGGGATGCGCGGCACGTAGAGCTCACCGCCGTTCATCTGGTCGAAGGAATCCACGACGAACTGCACCGCCTGAGGCAGCGTGATCCAGAAGCGGGTCATCCGCTCATCCGTGATGGGCAGCGATTCGCCTCGCTCGGCGAGTCCGCGGAAGAACGGGACGACGGATCCCCGTGAACCCATGACGTTCCCGTACCGGACGACCGAGAAGCGCGTTTCGTAGCCGGCCGCGTAGTGATTGCCGGATTGGAAGAGCTTGTCGGCGGCGAGCTTGGTCGCACCGTAGAGGTTGAGGGGGCTCGAGGCCTTGTCGGTCGAGAGCGCGACGACCTTCTTCACGCCGGCGTCGATCGAGGCCTCGATGACGTTCTGCGAACCGATGATGTTCGTTCGGACGAATTCGAACGGGTTGTACTCGGCCGTGTCGACCTGCTTGAGGGCGGCAGCGTGCACCACGTAGTCGACGCCGTGCATCGCACGGCGCAGCCGGTGCTCGTCGCGGATGTCGCCGATGAACCACCGCAGTCGGGGGTCGTCTCCGAGCAGCAGACGGGTCTCGTACTGCTTCAGTTCGTCACGTGAATAGATGACGATCCGGCGAGGATCGAAGTCTGTCAGGATGCGACGGATGAACGCCTTGCCGAACGAGCCGGTGCCGCCGGTGACCAGGATCGACGAACCATTGAGGATGGACATCGTGAAACCTCTCGCTCGTGCCGCGGGCTCACAGACGGCTGCGACCAACCAAGCGTACCCGGGGTCGCATCCGCACGAGACAGGGGCGAACCGGCGGCACCGGCCTCTTCATGTCGTGCTGCGTGCCGACGCCGGCCGCACGCAGGGCACCGGTCACGTCATGCGGTTGCTGACGCTCGCCGAGGCGCTGCTGGCACGCGGGCACCGTGTGACTCTGGCGACAGCGGAGATCGAGATTCCGTGGCTTTCGGCGGCTGTGACGGCGTCGCGAGTGGATGTTGTCGACTCGCCGCGCGACGAGATCGACATCGAGGCTCTGACGGCGCTCGAGCCGGACTGGGTGGTCGTGGACAGCTACCTCGTGCCGGCCGACTCGGTATCCGCGTTGAACGACGTCGTGCCCGTGCTGCTCCTCGCCGACGGAGACGCCAGAGGTGCACGAGCATCGCTGTATCTCGATCAGAACCTCGGCGCACCTCTTCTGCCCGGCGCAGATGCGCAGGCGCAGTTGATCGGGGGCGAGTTCGCTCTTGTGCGGCGTGCCATCCGTGAGGTGGCACACCCCGACCCCGCCGAGATCCGGCATCGACCGCCCGAGATCGTCGTGGTGCTCGGGGGAACCGACCCCGATGATCGGACGGTCGAGGTCGCTCGCGCGTGTGTCGCTCTCGTCGGTCGCGCCGCCTTCACTTTCGTGGCACCCGTTCGTCAGCATCACCGGCTGAACGAACTCGGCGGCGAGAGCGCGCTGTGGCGCGTGCTTCCCCCGACGCCCGAGCTGCCCGCTCTGCTCGCACAAGCCGACGTGACGATCTCGGCCGGAGGAACGAGTGCGTGGGACATCGCCACGATCGGAACGCCGAGCCTTCTGCTTGCGACCGTGCCGAATCAGCAGGCCTCGCTGGCCGCGGCCGTTTCGGCCCAGATCGCGCTCGGCTTCGATGTCGTGAACTCGCCACCGGCCGCGGACGAGATCGTGCGGGCGGTGGTGCCCCTGATCGACGATGAGGCGCTTCGTCGCCGACTCGTGTCTGCCTGCCGCGACCTGTTCGACGGTCGTGGTGCCGAACGTGTCGCCGTCGCGCTGGAAGAGCGAAGCCGCCCCAGGCGTGCAGACCCGAACGCGTAGACTCCATGTCCGTGAAGGTGATGAGCGTCGTCGGCGCGCGCCCCCAGTTCGTGAAGCTCGCACCCATCGCGCACGCGGCAGCTCGCGCGGGTGTCCACCATGTCATCGTCCACACGGGGCAGCATTACGATCCGCTCCTGTCGGACGTCTTCTTCCGGGATCTCGATATTCCTGCGCCGGATGTGCACCTCGGCGTGGGGTCCGGCTCGCACGGCGTGCAGACGGGCGCGATGCTCGGCGCGTTGGACGCCGTCATCCTCGAGCATCAGCCGGACTGGGTTCTGGTCTACGGCGATACCAACTCGACCCTGGCGGCCGCGCTGAGCGCGGTGAAGCTGCACTATCCCGTTGCTCACCTGGAAGCGGGTCTGCGATCGTTCAACCGCCGCATGCCCGAAGAACACAATCGTGTCTTGACGGATCATGCCGCAGACCTCCTGCTCGCTCCCACCGAGGTCGCACTCTCGCACTTGGCGGATGAAGGGCTGTCCGACCGGGCAGTGCTCGTCGGTGACGTCATGACCGACGTTCTGTATGCCGTGCGGGATTCGGTCCGCGCCACGCCGTCGGCGCTGAGCGAGTTCCAGCTCGAAACCGGCGGCTTCTACTTGGCGACGATCCATCGAGCCGACAACACGGATGACCCGGTCCGCCTTCGGCAGATCGTGACGGCGCTTTCCGAGCTCGACCGTCCGACGGTCCTCCTGGCGCATCCTCGCGTGCGGGCGCGAGCGCGGGAAATGGGCGTGGAACTGGCTCAGGGATCGCTTCGCGTGTCCGATCCGCTCCCGTACGCCGAACTGATCTCGATGGCACTGGCCTCGGCGGGTGTCGTGACGGACTCGGGCGGCCTGCAGAAGGAGGCATTCCTTCTGCGGGTGCCGTGCACGACGGTGCGGACCGAGACCGAATGGACCGAAACCGTCGACCTGGGCTGGAACCGCCTTGCCCAGACTGCCGACGAGATCGCTGCGGCGGTCATGAGGCCGCGCCCGGCGGATACGACAGCTGAACCCTACGGAGACGGACACGCTGCCGATCGGGTGATCGCCGAACTCGACCGCGCCGCGGGGTCGAGGTCCTGATGGTCTTGGCTCTCGTTCAGGCCCGCATGAGTTCGTCGCGTCTGCCGGGCAAAGTGCTGGCTGACCTCGACGGCGAGCCCATGATCGTGAGGCAGCTCGCCCGCATCGCCCAGGCCGAGACGGTGGACCGGACCGTGGTCGTCACTTCGGTCGACCCGAGCGACGATGTGCTGGTCGAAGCTCTCTCATCGCGAGGGGTCGAGGTCTTTCGCGGCGCGCTCGAAGACGTGCTCGGACGCTACCTCGCCGCGGCGGAATCGCTCGGCGCAGAACGCATCGTGCGGTTGACGGCCGACTGCCCCCTGACCGACCCCGACGTGATCGACGCCGTCGTGCGCGCCCACGACGAGCGCGAGGTCGACTACGCGTCGAACGTCCTTCAGCGCACCTACCCGCGCGGACTCGACGTGGAATCGGTGACCACAGCGGCACTGCGGCGAGTGGCCGACGTCGCGACGGAGCGGGAGCGCGAACACGTCACCCTGGGCATCTACAGTCGCCCGGACCGATTCACCTTGACCTCGGTCGTTCAGGCTGAGGATCGCTCCGACCTGCGGTGGACGGTCGACACCCCCGCCGACCTCGCGTTCGTGCGGGAGGCTTACGCGCGACTGCGGCCCGCCGGGGGCCTGTTCTCGTCAGCGGACATCTACGAGCTGGTGAGTCGCTTCCCCGAACTCGACCATCGCGAGGCGTCCTAGCTGTCGCGGCGCGCATCTCCCCGATCTTTCTGAAGAGGCCGGCGTCTGGTCCGGATACGGGCATACCCGACCCGATCCCGTGCCGCAATAGACTGGAACCCATGCGCATCGCCGTTGTGGCCCTCGGAAAGATCGGCCTTCCCCTCGCTGTACAGTTCGCCGACTCGGGGCATGAAGTCATCGGCGTCGACGTCAACCCCGCGACCGTCGACAGCGTCAACGCGGCGCGCGAGCCCTTCCCCGGCGAGGCGCACCTGCAGGAGAAGCTCAGCCACGTCGTCCCCGCCGGTGGCCTGCGCGCCACAACGGACTACTCCGAGGCGATCCCGGGCGCTGACGCCGTCGTGGTCGTGGTGCCGCTGTTCGTCAACGACACGACGTGGGAGCCCGATTTCGCCTGGATGGATTCCGCCACGCGCTCCCTGGCCGAGCACCTCACGCCGGGCACACTCGTCTCCTACGAGACGACCCTTCCGGTCGGAACCACGCGCGGTCGCTGGAAGCCCATGCTCGAAGAGGGATCGGGTCTCGTCGAGGGCGAGGACTTCCACGTCGTCTTCTCACCCGAGCGGGTGTTGACCGGTCGGGTGTTCGCCGACCTGCGCAAGTACCCCAAGCTCATCGGCGGTCTGTCGGAGGAGGGCGCCCAGCGTGCCCGCGAGTTCTACGAGGCCGTGCTGCAGTTCGACGAACGCGACGACCTTCCCCGGCCGAACGGCGTATGGGACCTCGGGAGCGCCGAAGCGTCCGAGATGGCCAAGCTCGCCGAGACGACCTACCGCGACGTCAACATCGGGCTCGCCAACCAGTTCGGGCTCTTCGCCGCTCAGCACGGCATCAATGTCTACGAAGTGATCGAGGCCTGCAACTCGCAGCCGTACAGTCACATCCATCGTCCCGGCATCGCGGTCGGCGGCCACTGCATCCCGGTGTACCCGCGCCTGTACCTCGCGACTGATCCGGACGCCGACATCGTGCGCACGGCACGCATCCTGAACGCCTCGATGCCGGAGCGCATGGTGGCCCAGGCCGAGGGCATCCTGGGATCGCTCGACGGACTTCGCGCCGTCGTGCTCGGCGCGTCGTATCGCGGGGGAGTCAAGGAATCGGCTTTCTCGGGTGTCTTCCCGACCGTCGAAGCGTTGGCGTCGCGCGGAGCCACGGTGACCGTGCACGATCCGCTCTACTCGGACGACGAGCTGCGCGCACTCGGCTTCGAGCCGCACACGCTGGGCGATCCCGTCGATCTCGCCGTGCTGCAGACCGACCACGCAGCGTACCGGTCGCTCTCGCCGGAGCAGCTCCCGGGCATCCGCCTGATGGTCGACGGACGTAACGCGACGGACGCCGCTCTCTGGGCGGGCATCCCGCGGATCGTCGTCGGCTCCGCCTGACCGCCGCCGCTCGACCCGCCGACGACGTGCCCTCTGTCATCCGTGAGACGGCCGAGCGGACGAGCCGTATCGACTGGGTGGACACGGCCAAGACGATCGCGATCGTCCTGGTGGTCGTCTATCATGTCTCGGGCTGGCTCTTCGGCTTCATCTTCGAAGGTGCAACCCACCCCCTTGCAGCTGCGTGGCGCACACTCAGTGTGGCGCTCGTTCCCGTGCGCATCCCGCTCTTCTTCCTGGTCTCGGGACTTCTCGCCACCCGCGCTGTCCACCGCAGCTGGCGAGACCTCGGCCGGACCCGGCTGCTCGACCTGCTGTGGCCGTTCTTCATCTGGACGCTGCTCATCTCGCCCTTTTGGAGTCTTCGCCTGCACGCCGAAGGCTCGCCCCACCTCCGCCCCCTCGCGGACGCGCTCGTCTTCGGTGCCGGCCACCTCTGGTTCCTCCCGGCGCTGATCGTCTTCCTCGTCATCGCGAAGCTCGCGCGGGGCTTCCCGGTCCTCGCCATCGTGTCGACGGCTCTGCTCGCCTATGTGCTGCGCGGCCCCATCATGGCCTGGGCGAACGAGTCTCTGTACCCACCGCTCGCGCTGGATCTTTCGCGCTGGACGGTCTTCCTCGTGTGGTTCCTCGTGGGCTGTTTCGGTCACCGCCTCGTGATCCGCGCCGGCAGACACCCGATCTTCTTGGTCATCGGGCCGTCGCTTGTTTTCGGCGCGATTCTCCTCGCGGACGGCATCCCGCTGGGCGTGGCCAAGGCGCCCTTGCTGAGCATCTCGGGCGTGGGCGCGGTGATCGGGATCAGCGTGCTGATGAGCCGCTCACGTCCGGTGCGAAGACTGTCCCGGTACCTCGCATCGCGCACCCTGGCGATCTATGTCGGTCACGCGTTCCTTGTGGAAGTGCTCGCCGCCGGACTCATTGCGCTTCGACAGGTGTGGCCGGGGTTCGCCGTCGACTCGTCCGCAGTGATCGTCCTGTTCGTGCCCGTGACGACCGTGCTGCTCGTCTGGGCGAGCACCGCGATGCACGACTTCGCGATGCGTAGCCCGCTGCGCTGGCTTTACCGTCCACCTGCATGGGGGGAGCGACGGCGCGAGACCGACCTCGCCCGCCATGAGAGCTCAGCGGCGTAGCCACGCCCCGAGCGCATCGCGCGCATCCGCCGGTGTGAACCCGGTCGCTTCGATCTTCGCGATGTCGAGCACACTGTTGCGCGGCCGGGGAGCGACGGGCATCCTCGCTGACGCGAAGTAGTCCTCGGTGGAGCACCCGGTCACACGACCGGGATCGTGACCGGTCAGTGCGAAGACCAGACGGGCGACGTCGGCCCAGGAGGTCGGTTCGCCCGCTCCCGTGAGGTTGTAGGTGCCGTATGGAGCATCGGTCTCGACCAGATGGCGGATGCCGCGGGCGATATCGCTCGTGAAGGTCAGACGCCCGACCTGATCATCGACCACCCGGGGATTCACATCGTCGGCTGCCAGGCGCGCCATCGTCCGGACGAAGTTGCCCCCGTCGCCGATGACCCACGAGGTGCGCACGATGTACTGACGCGGCGTGACGCTGACCGCGAGATCGCCCGCCGCCTTGGACTGCCCGTAGACGCCGAGTGGACAGAGGGCGTCGTCTTCGCGGTAGGCGCCGGGGGCGCTGCCGTCGAAGACGTAGTCGGTCGAGACATGAACGAGGACGATGCCGTGGCGCGAGGCGACACGGGCCAGCGTGGCGACGCCGACGGCATTCGCGGCCCACGCGTCACGGCGCCCCTGGTCGGTCTCGGCGAGATCGACCGCCGTGTACGCCGCCGCATTGATGATCGTGCCGTACTCGCGCCAGCGGCGGGCAGAATCGATGTCCGGCGAGGCCAGGTCGAGGTCAGCTCGCGTGGCGTACTCGATGTGCGCGGCATCCCCGAACTCGGCGCGAAGCGCCTGCCCCAGCTGGCCGGCAGCCCCCAGCACGAGGATCTTGCGCGGCGGGATCGGTGTCACCTCGTCCAGACGCGGGTGCGCAGTGTCCTTCGCAGAGATCTCGGCGTCTTCGAGCGGGATCGGCCACGAGATTGCGGCGGCCTCATCGGCGAGATTCAGGAACGAGTACGCCGCGGCGGGCGACCAGTGGTCGTTCACGAGGTACGTGTACGCGGTGTCGGGCTCGAGCGTCTGGTAGGAATTGCCGACACCCCGCGGCACGAAGATGGCGCGAGACGGGTCGAGCTCGGTCGTGAAGACCGCTCCGAACGTCGGCCCTTCACGGAGATCGACCCACGCGCCGAAGATCCGCCCCGTCGCGACGGACACCCATTTGTCCCACGGCTCGGCGTGGATTCCGCGGGTCGTGCCGACGGCGTCGTTGAACGAGATGTTGTTCTGCACGGGCCCGAAGTCCTCGAGGCCGAGCGACGTCATCTTCTCGCGCTGCCAGTTCTCCTTGAACCAGCCGCGCGCATCGCCGTGGACCGGCAGGTCGAACACGATGAGCCCCGGAATCGGGGTCGGAGTGACCCGCAGTTCCTTCCCGAACTCCACGTCGTCGACCGTCATCACTGTCCCTTGGAGGCGTAGAACGCTTCGACACCGTCTTTCGCCGGCGCCCACCACGATTCGTTGTCCTGATACCACTGGATCGTCGCGGCCAGTCCCGTCTCGAAGTCGCCGTACGTCGGCGTCCACCCGAGTTCGGTGCGCAGCTTCGTGTAGTCGATGGCGTACCGCAGGTCATGCCCGGCGCGGTCGGTGACGTGATCGTATGCGTCCTGAGGCTGCCCCATGAGCCGAAGGATGAGTTCGACGACGTCCTTGTTGTTCTTCTCGCCGTCTGCCCCGATGAGGTAGGTCTCGCCGATGACTCCCTTGTCGAGGATCGTCAGCACCGCCGACGAGTGGTCGTCTGCATGGATCCAGTCGCGTACGTTCTCACCCTTGCCGTACAGTTTCGGACGGATGCCGCGGATGACGTTGGTGATCTGCCGGGGGATGAACTTCTCGACGTGCTGGTACGGCCCGTAGTTGTTCGAGCAGTTCGAGATCGTCGCACGCACGCCGAAGGATCGCACCCAGGCGCGGACGAGCAGGTCGCTGCCGGCCTTGGTCGATGAGTACGGGCTCGACGGGTTGTACGGCGTCTGCTCGGTGAAGCGCTCCGGGTCGTCCAGCTCGAGGTCGCCGTAGACCTCGTCGGTCGAGATGTGATGCAGTCGGCGGTCGTGCTTGCGCGCGGCTTCGAGGAGGGTGTACGTGCCGACGATGTTCGTGTCGAGAAACGGTCGCGGGTCGTGCAGCGAGTTGTCGTTGTGCGATTCGGCGGCGTAGTGCACGACGGCGTCGACCTCGCTGAAGAGGTCGTCCACCAAGGGGGCGTCCGTGATGTCGCCGAGCACGAAACGCACTCGGTCCTCGGGCAGCCCGGCAAGCGAGGCGCGGTTGCCGGCATACGTCAGCTTGTCCAGCACAGTGACGTGGTGATCGGTGTGGGCGACGACGTGGTGCACGAAGTTCGAACCGATGAACCCGGCTCCGCCGGTCACGAGCAGCTTCGACATCAGCGCCCTCTTTCCAACGTCGCGAGCAGATAGGTTCCGTACCCCGACTTGACGAGCTTCTGCGCGCGCTCGCGGAATTCATCGTCCGAGAGGAAGCCCTGTCGCCACGCGACCTCTTCGGGCGCCCCGATCTTCATGCCGGTGCGCCGCTCCATGGTTCGGACGTAATCCGCGGCATCGGTCATCTGGTCGAAGGTGCCGGTGTCCAGCCACGCCGTCCCGCGGGGGAGCACCTCGACCGACAGGGCGCCGCGTTCGAGGTAGGCGCGGTTGACGTCGGTGATCTCGTACTCGCCGCGAGCGCTCGGAGTCAGCGATCGAGCGATCTCGACGACGTCGTTGTCGTAGAAGTACAGACCGGGAACCGCGTAATTGCTCTTGGGCTCGGACGGCTTCTCTTCGAGCGAGACCGCGGCGCCGGACTCGTCGAACTCGACGACGCCGTAGGCCTGCGGGTCCGAGACCCAGTAGGCGAAGACCGCGCCGCCCTGGATGTCGGCGAACCGGGACAGTCTCGTGCCGAGCCCGGGCCCGTACAGCAGATTGTCGCCGAGGACGAGAGCGACGTTGTCGTCGCCGATGAAGTCCGCCCCGATCGTGAACGCCTGCGCGAGGCCGTCGGGCGAGGGCTGCTGCGCGAACGTGATCGAGACCCCGAACTGGGATCCGTCTCCGAGCAGTCGCTCGAAGTGGGCCGCATCGTGCGGAGTCGTGATGACGAGGATGTCACGGATGCCGGCGAGCATGAGCGTCGACAGCGGGTAGTAGACCATCGGCTTGTCGTACACCGGCACGAGCTGCTTCGAGACGCCCAGGGTGATCGGGTGCAGTCGAGTGCCGGAGCCACCAGCGAGGATGATGCCTTTCATCTGCCCATCGTGACACAGCGGTAGACTTGCCCGTTGCCTTGCCCGCCGAGCCGAAAGGCCCGAGGAGTCCCCGTGAATATGATCGAGACCTGCCCAGGCGACCGAGGGGCTCACTGCTGACATGTGGTTCGCTCAGTGGGGGTCCGTGCTCGTGGTGTTCGGCGTCCTTTTCGCGCCAGGCCTTCTGATCGGAGCGCTCCTGCGCTTGCGCGGCTTCGCGCTCGCCGCGGCCGCGCCCCCGCTCAGCCTCGCCGTGATCGGTCTGACCACGATGGTGGCGGTCGTCGTCCCCTTCCGCTGGTCGCTTCTCCCGGTGGCGGTCACGACCGTCGTCGTCGCCGCTGCGGCCTGGGTGATCGGGCGTCGCTTCGTGCCCGTGCCCGCCGCGTCGCCCGCGGTCCACTGGTCGCGGCGGTGGGCGCCGTGGATCGCCGTCGCGCTCGGAGCAGCGCTGCTGATCCCGCGGCTGCTCACGGTGTTCGGCGACCCGGAGTCGATCTCGCAGACGTTCGACAACATCTATCACCTGAACGCCGTGCGGCACATGCTCGATACGGGCGCCGCGGCCCCGACCGAGCAACTCATCCCGGGCTTCTATCCCAGTCTCTGGCACGCGGTGACCGCGCTCGTCGCGGGGCTGACGGGCGCCTCGGTGGCGGCAGCCACGAACCTCACCGCCCTGCTCGTCGCCGGACTGGTCTGGCCCCTCGGCTGCGTCTATCTCGTGCGCCAGATCTCGGGACGACAGCCCGCACCGCTGCTCGTCGCCGGAGTCCTCGCCGCGGGCATGGCCGGTTTCCCGCTGCTCATGCTCGATTTCGGGGTGCTGTACCCGAACGTCCTGTCGATCGCGCTTCTGCCTTCCGTGCTCGCGGCGCTGATCGCGGTGGCGCGCGTGGGCGCCGACCTCGGCGGCAGTCGTGTCGTGGCATGGGTGCTTCTGCTGGCGTGGATCCCCACTCTTGCTCTCGCCCACCCCAGCACGCTCATGGCGTTCTTCGCCATCGGGTTCTGGCCGGCCGCTGCCGCGGGCCTTCGGTACTTCCGCAGTGCACGCGAACGACCACGTGTGCGCGTGTGGGCCTCAGTGCTGCTGTGGGCGGCGGGCCTGGCTGTCGTCGCCGCGATCCTTATCGTTGCCCGTCCCACGATGGAGCAGGCGTTCTGGGGTCCCTTCACGTCCTTCGGCGGCGCGGTGGTCGAGGTGCTCACGAACTCGCACAAGGGATTGCCTGTCGAGTGGGCGCCGACGCTCCTCATGATCGTGGGGATCATCGTCGTGCTCGTCGGGATGCGCTCGAAATGGTGGCTCGTCGCGGGCTGGGCGACGCTCGCCGTCATCTATGTCGTGGGCGCCGCCGCCCCGTACGGTCTTCTGCGCTACGGGCTCACCGGAACCTGGTACAGCGACATGTACCGTGTCATGGCGCTGTTCCCGGTCGTCGTGATCCCCCTCGCGGCGGTGGGCTTCGGCGCCCTGGTCACCATGATCACCCGATACACGCGTTCGCGCACCCAGCAGGCACGGCTGCGGAACGAACTCGCGATCACGGGCATCCTGGTCGTCGGAGTGATCCTCGCCACGCAACTGAGCGCACCGATGGCTCGTTCGACCGCTGCCGCGCGATGGATGCACACGATCTCGGACGACTCGCCGTTGCTGACGCTCGAGGAAGTCGCGTTGCTGGAGCGGGTCGCCGACCATGTTCCGGAGAACGAAGTGATCGTCGGGAGTCCCTGGACCGGCACGTCGCTGGCGTATGCGATCTCCGATCGCCGAGTGCTGATTCCGCACATCTATCAGGAGCTCGACGCCGACATGACGACGATCCTTCTCGGGCTCAACCGTGCGCAGGATGATCCCGAAGTGTGCGCGGCGCTCGAGAGGACAGACACGCGCTGGGTACTCGATTTCGGCACGCGAGAGATCCACAATGCCGAGCATCCCTACCCGGGTTTGGACGACCTCGAGTCAGCCGGGGTGGTCGAACTCGTCGACAGCGAAGGCGACGCGGCCCGCCTCTATCGGATCACCGCTTGTCAGGCTCCGCGCTGAGATCGCGGTAGGGCTGCAGGTCGGGCCGTGACGGCGTCAACTGGATATCCAGTTGCAGCGCTGTCAAGAGCATCTGCGATCCGATGACGAGCGGAAGCGCCGCCAGCATGACCGTCGCCGCGGTGGCCACGACCGACGCCGCGATCTGGAACATGACCCAGATGCTGAACCCGAGCCCGAACGCCACGAGGAAGAGCCCAGCGAAGAGCAGCAGAGCGATCGGCGAGAATGACCAGAGCACGTAGCGATACCAGATCCGCGTCCAGAATCCGACGGTCAGTCGGTGCATGAGCTCGGGCACGACCTTGCTCAGCCGGATGCTCGACACCTCATCGCCGTAGACCGCGGGGATGGGCACGTCGGTCGCCGAGACCTGCAGGATGTTCAGGTGGATGAGGAGGTCGTTCTCGAAGCTGTAGCGCTTGGCCACACGCTCGAGGGGCACTCGGCGCAGCACCTCGGTGCGGACGGCCGTGTAGCCGTTCTGCGGGTCGAAGAGGTTCCAGTAGCCGGAGGCGAACTTGGTCATGAACGACAACATGATGTTGCCGAGCACGCGGTACCGCGGCATCCCGGCGAACGACTCCGGCGCGTAGAAGCGATTCGCCTTGGCGAAGCCGTAGCCGTCGTCGGTCACCTTGTCCAGGAGAGAAGGCAGGTGCGCGGGATCCATCTGTGCGTCACCGGCCATGATGACGTCGATGTCGGCGCCCAGTCTCATCGCTTCGGTGTGGCCGGTGATGATCGCGCCGCCCACGCCCTGATTGACCTCGTGGCGGATCAGTGCGACCCGCGGGTCGTCGACGCGTCGGACGACGCCGCTCGTGTCGTCGGGACTGCAGTCATCGACGATGACGATGTGGTCGACGAAATCGGGCATGGTCTCGATGACCTGCGCGATCATCTTCTCTTCCCGGTAGGCCGGTACGACTGCCGCGATCGTGGCGCCCTTATACATCGTGATCGTCCTTCGTGTTCGTGGTGCCCGGTCGTGCGAAGACCCAGAAGCGGTAGGCGAAATAGTTCCATACCGTCGTCGCTGCGACCGCGACGACCTTGCCGATCACCCACGGAACGCCCAGCGCGGCGAACCCCGCAACGATACCGGTGGTCGCCACCGTATTGAACGCGACGAGCAGGGTGTAACGACCCACGCTCGGCGCGACCTTCGCGTCAGAGCTGAACGCGACGATCCGCTGGAGCGAATAGGTCACGACGAAGCTGGCAAGGAATGCGATCGGCGTGGCGATGGCCAGCGGCACATGGAACGCATCGTGCAGCAGCCACAGCAGGCCGATATCGACGAGGAAGCAGAACCCGCCGACGACCAGGTAGCGCACAGCGCTGTTCGCCCACAGGCGCGCGAGCAGGGTCGAACGCGCGGGCTGGGTGGGGGGCACCCGCCAATCTTGCCAGAGCGAGCCTGTGCCGGAACCGGACGCACAGCATGACTCACCTAGACTTGGGCGGTGCGGCCGTGACCGGCCGTGTCCTCCGTTGTCAGCCGAAAGGCCACCCGCATGGATCTTCTCATCGTCGGCTCAGGCTTCTTCGGCCTCACGATCGCCGAGCGAGCGGCGGCAGCAGGCCGCAAGGTCACCGTCATCGACCGCCGTCACCACATCGGCGGCAACGCATACAGCGAGAACGAGCCCGAGACGGGCATCGAGGTGCACCGCTACGGAGCGCACCTCTTCCACACGTCGAACCCGACCGTGTGGGAGTACGTCAACCGCTTCACGCAGTTCACGAACTACGTCCACCGGGTCTACACGACCCACAAGGGCATCGTCTTTCCGCTGCCGATCAACCTCGGCACGATCAACCAGTTCTTCCAGGCCGCGTACACCCCGGACGAAGCCCGCGCGCTCGTTCAGGAGCAGGCCGGCGAGTTCGATGTGAAGAACGCCGCGAATCTCGAAGAGAAGGGCATCGCGCTCATCGGCCGTCCTCTCTACGAGGCGTTCATCCGCGACTACACCAAGAAGCAGTGGCAGACCGACCCCACCGAGCTGCCGGCCGAGGTCATCAGCCGATTGCCCGTGCGGTACACCTACGACAACCGCTACTTCAACGACACGTGGGAAGGCCTTCCCGTCGACGGCTACACCGCCTGGCTCGAGCGGATGGCCGACCACCCCAACATCGACGTGAAGCTCTCGACCGATTACTTCGACGAGACCCAGCCGCTCAACAAGCGCGACACCGTCGGCCAGGTGCCCGTCGTCTACACGGGGCCCGTCGACCGTTACTTCGACTACGCGGAGGGCTCGCTGTCGTGGCGCACGCTCGACTTCGAGCAGGAAGTGCTCTCGATCGGTGACTTCCAGGGCACATCGGTCATGAATTACGCCGACGCCGAGGTGCCGTTCACCCGCATCCACGAGTTCAAGCACTTCCACCCCGAGCGCGCCGACCGATACCCGACCGACAAGACCGTGATCGTGCGGGAGTTCTCGCGCTTCGCGACGCGCGACGACGAGCCCTACTACCCGGTCAACACCCCCGAAGACCGCGAAGGCCTGCTCGCCTACCGCGAGCTGGCGAAGGGCGAGAACGGCGTTCTCTTCGGCGGGCGACTGGGTACGTACCAATACCTCGACATGCACATGGCCATCGGCTCGGCGCTGTCGATGTGGAACAACCAGCTCGCCTGAGCGCGCGCCTCTAGACTCGACGACGTGACGTCCGCCACCGTCGGCGCCCCCGGATCCCCGCGGCGCTACCTGCACTCGCTGTGGCTGTTGTCGGCTCGCGACCTGCGCGTCCGCTATGCCACGAGTGCGCTCGGCTACCTGTGGTCGGTGCTCGACCCGCTCGTGATGAGCCTCATCTACTGGTTCGTCTTCACGCAGGTCTTCCAGCGCACCGTCGGCCAGGCGCCGTACATCGTGTTCCTCATCACGGCCCTTCTGCCGTGGGTGTGGTTCAACGCATCCGTCTCAGACTTCACCCGCGCCTTCAACAAAGATGCGCGGCTCGTGCGATCGACGGCGATTCCCCGCTCGATCTGGGTCATCCGCATCGTCCTCAGCAAGGGCGTCGAGTTCCTCTGCGCGCTCCCCGTCCTCGTGGCGTTCGTCGTCGTGGCGGCGCTCACGAGCGCGGACCCGCTCGAACTCAACTGGGGGCTCCTGCTGTTTCCCGTCGCCGTCCTGCTGCAGACGTTGCTGCTGGTCGGGGTCGGTCTTCTCATCGCCCCGCTGTGCGTGCTGTACTCCGATCTGGAGCGCACGACGAAGCTGGTCCTGCGGATGCTGTTCTACGCGTCACCCATCATCTACTCGGTGTCGGACCTGCCCGGGATCTTCCCTCAGCTCGCCGCGTTCAACCCCCTCTCAGGCATCTTCACGCTGTACCGCGTCGGGTTCTTCCCCGACGTCTGGGACACCCTGAGCGTCCTTCTCAGCGTCGCCATGTGCATCGTCCTTTTCGTCGTCGGTCTGCTCGTCTTCCGCCGGCTCGAGCGTCCCCTGCTGAAGGAGCTGTGATGGCCGCCTCCGAACTCGCCATCGAGGTGCGCGACCTCGGAGTGCGCTTCCGCCGCAACCGCCGGGGGCGCCGAAGCTTCAAAGACCTGTTCGCCGATTCGTCCCGCCGCAGTCGACCGGGGGAGTTCTGGGCGCTGCGAGACGTCAGCTTCGATGTGCTGCCGGGGGAATCGATCGGGGTCGTCGGGCGCAACGGACAGGGCAAGTCCACCCTGCTGAAGCTCGTCGCGGGCGTGATGCTCCCCGACGAGGGCAGTGTGACCGTGCACGGCGGCGTCGCTCCGCTCATCGAGATCACGGGCGGATTCGTCGGCGACCTCACGGTGCGCGAGAACGTGCGCCTGACGGCGGGTCTGCACGGAATGCCGAAAGCCGAGGTCTCGCGCCGGTTCGACGACATCATCGATTTCGCCGAGCTCGCCGACTTCGTCGACACTCCGTACAAGCACCTCAGCAACGGGATGAAGGTGCGTCTGGCCTTCTCGGTCGTGTCGCAGTTGGAAGAGCCCATCCTCCTCGTCGACGAAGTGCTGGCGGTGGGGGACAAAGCGTTCCGCGAGAAGTGCTACCGGCGTATCGACCAGCTGCTCGCCGAGGGGCGCACGCTGTTCTTCGTGTCGCACAACGAACGCGACCTTCGGCGATTCTGCGTCCGCGGTCTCTACCTCGACAAGCACGGTCTGGCGATGGACGCACCCATCGCCGAAGTGCTCGACCGATACAACGCGGACCACCCGGCGTAGGTCCTGTCACTCGGCAATGTCCTTGGAACAAGAACGGGAGCGTGGCGTGAAGATCCTCATCACCGGAGGTGCCGGCTACATCGGCAGCACCATCGCCTCGGCATGTCTCGACGCCGGAATGGCACCGGTGATCCTCGACGACCTCTCGACGGGGCGCGAAGCCTATGCTGAGGGCCGCGCGTTCTACCGGGGGGATATCGCCGATGCGGCGCTGATCGATCGGATCGTCGACGAGCACCCCGGCATCGACGCCGTCGTCCACTGTGCGGCGCGCACGGTCGTCGCGGACTCGGTCGCCGACCCGCTGGGGTACTACGACGTCAACGTCGCGCGGTCCGTCCGTCACTTCCAGCATCTGGAGCGCCACGGCATCCAGAGGATCGTCTTCAGCTCATCGGCATCCGTGTACGCGAGTGAGTTCGGGACGGGGCTCGATGAGTCAGCGCCGGTCGCCCCGGCCAGCCCGTACGCCCGAACCAAGCTGCAGGTCGAGCAGGTGCTGTCGGATGCTGCGGCCGGGGGCGCGCTCCGAGCGCTGTCGCTGCGGTACTTCAACCCGATCGGGTGCGACCCCCGTTTGCGGACCGGCCCCACCGCCGAACGGCCGACGCACGCGCTGGGCCTGCTGCTGGCCGCATGGCGCACGGGTCAGCCCTTCACCGTGACGGGCACGGACTGGCCCACACGCGACGGGTCGGGGCTGCGGGACTTCGTGCACGTGTGGGACCTCGCCCGCGCACATGTCGAAGCCGTGCGCCGGTTCGACGACGTCACCTCGTCCGAGACGCCGTCGAGGATCCTCAACGTCGGCACGGGCCACGGCACGACGGTGCGCGAACTCGTGCGCGCCTTCGAGTCCGTCGTCGGGGGCGGGTTGGACGTGCGCGAAGGACCCCGGCGCCCGGGTGACGTCGCCGGAGGCTACGCGATCGTCGACCGCGCCCATGAGGCGCTGCAGTGGCGTGCGGAGCGCACGGTCGAAGACGCGATCCGCGACGCCGTGGCGTGGGAGACGCAGCGCGCTGCCTGAACGGGCGTCAGCTCGCTGCGGTGAGCGGCTCCATCGGGCGCCACGACGCGTCGCGAGCGATCGCCCGGCCGTCCTTCAGCCCTCGGAAGAGGTTCGACGTGCCGCGCACCTTGCGCTCCACGGCGATGAGACGGATGAGTTCCTTCGCGAACGTCAGTGAGGTGCCCAGTCCGAACAGCACCGGGTTGTAGACCCCGTGCGCGCGGTAGTACTGCTTGATGATCGCGCGGTTGCGCATGATGTAGTACCGGTAGTTGTCGCTCGAGGCGTTCATGTGGCGGATGCCCATGTCCCACTGCTTGATCTCGCGCGTGCGGCGCAGGACGAATTCGTCGACGATGACCGATGTCGTCTTGCGTGATGCGAGCCAACCGTAGGTCTGGTCGTCCCAGTAGATGAAGAAGCGCGGGTCGGGAAGACCGATCTGCTCGACGATGTCGCGGTGGATGAACATGCCCTCGAAGCATCCGGAGTTCATCTCTTTGAAGCCCGAGGAGTCGAACTTCGACGGCGCGAAGGGGATCGGGATCCCCAGGCGCTCGGCGATGCGGTACTGCCAGTAGAACTCGCTGCCGTCGTAGTCGTACCGGCGGCCCTGGATGCTCTTGAAACGCGGTGCCCAGGCGCCCATCTTGGCGAGGCCGTCGGGGATCACCTCGACGTCGTCGTCCATGAGCCAGATCCAGTCCGAGCCCAGCTCGAAGGCGACGCGCATGCCTTCGCTGAAACCACCCGACCCGCCCGTGTTGGTGTCGAGCCTGCGGTAGACGAGGTCGGTGCCGACCCGTTCGCGGAACGACTCGACGACCTCGGTCGTGTCATCGGACGACGCGTTGTCGACGATCACGACGTGGCCCGGCTTGGGATCCATGCGCTCGATGCTCTCGAGCAGGCGAGTGAGCAGTCCCGAGCGGTTGAAGGTCACGATGGCGATCGTCGCCGACGCCGGGTCGAACGAGGCCGCAGAGCTGCGGACGGGGTTCTGCTCGGGAGCCGTCATGACTCGACTCCGAACGTGCGTGCCCATGCGTCGCGCGACGTGAGCTCCGGTGCGGCGGCACGGTACTGCTTCGCGAGGCGCGGCCACTCCCGGCGGAGCCGCCGGTGCAGACGGACGCTGTCCACCAGCATCCGGCGGAAGTTGGCGCGGTCGCGCGTGTAGATGTTCTTGCCGGATCCGTCGGCCGAGTTGACGAGCGCGCTGTCGTAGAGCGGCACGCGCCACCAGTGGGCATCCTGCTTGCCGAACTCGACCTCGGGCTGCGCGATGTTCTCGGGCTTCGGGGCGTGCAGCCAGTGCGCGACGATCGTCGACAGCGTGAACCAGCGCAGGCGCAGACCCGTGGGGCTGTCGAAGGTGTTGCGCACCGTCCGCTTGAAGGCGAGCCGGCCGCGCCGCGCCCGCAGGGGAACGCCGGACGCCTTGTGCACGACCGTCTCGGGGAACGACGACGCGAGCTTTCGCGCCGCCGGCATCGCCGTGGCGAGGTTCGCCCGCATGTGGGAGGGCCCCTCGAGGATGTCGCGCAGCGCTCGATGCCGAAGGGCGACGGGGTAGTACTGCATCATCATGAGGTGCTTGAGGTCGACACGACTGCTGTGCCGCAGCAGGGTGCCGCCGCCGGGCATCGAGGAATGCAGGAGTGCGGCCACGATGCGGTTTCGCGCGTGGAAGTAGGCCTGCCAGTCGATCGAGTCGTCCTTGCCCACCCACGACACGTGCCACAGGGCGACCCCGGGCATGGAAACGGTGGGGAAACCGGCATCCCTGGCGCGCAGGCAGAACTCCGCGTCATCCCACTTGATGAAGGCGGGCAGCGAGAGCCCGACTTCGCGGATCACGTCGAGCGGGATGAGGCACATCCACCAGCCGTTGTAGTCGGCATCCAGGCGCATGTGCAGCTGGGGGGACTGGCGCAGGTTGGCGACACTGAAGTCGTGCGGCAGTCGCTCCTGATAGAGCGCGCGCCACATGAAGGGCTCTTCGTCGACCACCTCGGCCCACGCGTGCAGCTTCGGGCGGTCAAGCAGATCGAACATGTGGGCGCCGACGATCGTCGGCACGGTCGCGAACTGTCCGAGCACGATCGAGCGGCGCAGGGACTCGGGCTCGATCCGCACGTCGTCATCGAGCAGCTGGACGAAGTCGCTCTCGGGCCGCTCGAGGGTCTCGAGCATCGCCCGCGCGAAACCGCCCGAGCCGCCGAGGTTCGGCTGCGTGATGACCTGCAGCGTCTCGCCGAGCGCCGCAGACACCTCGTCGTACTCGGGCTGGGCGTCCACGCGCCGATCGCCCTGGTCGATGAGGAAGATGCGGTCGACGAGTTCGAGCACGTCGGGGGCGTCGGCGAGGTTCTGCAACGTCCAGATGCAGTAGTCGGGCTTGTTGTACGTCGTGATGCCGATGGACGCCTTGCCCGTGCGGGCCGGCTCCTGCTCGGTCGTCCACTCAGCGCCTTCGAACTTCGCGTCTTCCTGGTCGGCGACGATGTCGAACCAGATGAACCCGCCGTCGCTGTACTGATCCAGCACCAGGTCGAAGCGGCTCGTCGTCGAACCTGCGACCTCTCTCGTCTCGATGCGCTGGCGCACCCCCGACCCGTTGGAGCGGTAGACGAGGATCGTGGCGTCTCCGCTCGTGCGCACCACGAGGGTCACCGCGCGCACCGGCGTCCAGTGCTGCCAGTACGAGGCGGGGAAGGCGTTGAAGTAGGTGCCGAACGACACGCGTCGGCCCGCGACGATGCGCGCCGTGTTGCGGCCGAGGATGTTGCCCAGCTGCGCGCGGCTCGATACCCGGACGGGCTCTTCATCGATCACCGACCACGTCTCGGGGTCCACATAGAGAGGAAGAAGGTCAGGGTCGCGATCCGTGGGAAAGACGACATTCTGCAGGACGTGTGTCACGTGAGAGTCTCCGGCGGTGCTTGGGGCGGCGGACCGACAGCAGATCCTACCCCGCCGCGTTCGGGGGATCCTGGACGTGCGGCAGGCTCGGCGCTGCGGACACGCCTATCCGCTCGCGCCACGAGCGGGACTGCCCCGCGCGCACGGCGCACAGAACGAGCAGCATCCACCCGATCCCGATCAGGGTGAAGCTCTCGAAGAAGGAGTCGATGAGCAGCGCGACGAGCACGAGCGGCGTCCAGGCGTAGATGACCGAGCGCCGCTCGCTCGCGTCGAGCCACGAGCGCACGAGCGCGACGCCGGCAAAGCCGAGGAACAGCACGAGCCCGACCCAGCCGAGCTGCAGCAGGACGTCGAAGTAGGCGTTGAGGCCCGTCGCGTGCGTGTCGTCGAGCAAGAAGTTGATCGAGCCGAACGGCACGCCGTCCTGCGGCCACGGGCCGTACCAGCCCCAGCCCTGCACGGGTCGCGTCCGCAAGTAGTCGACCATGACGTTCCACAGATCGACGCGCGTCGAGAAGTCGCTGCCGGCACCGAGCCACGCGATGATCGGATGCCGCAGCAGATAGCCGACGACGACGCCGACGACGACGAGCCCTCCCAGCACCCACTGCAGGGCGCCGCGCTGGGCGGGGCGGGTGTGCCGCACGAGAGCGAGCGCGCCGACGGCGACGCCGACGCCGACGGCGAGCACGAGCACGGTGGGGGAGTCGGAGAGCGCGGCGAGCATGCCGGCGAGGACGACCGAGTACAGCGACAGTCCCGCCCGCACCGACTGTGTGCGGTATTCGACGAGGAAGGTGATGAGCGCGATGACGGCCACGAAGCCCAGCATGTTGCGCGTGCCGAAGATGCCCTGCACGGGCCCGAGCTCGGCGATCGCGCCCTGCACGCCGAGAAAGCGGAACGGGATGTCCAGCAGGATGCCCGAGAGGATCTCGACGCCGAGCGAGATCGAGAGCAGCACGCGCAGCACATCGGCGACGGCTCGCACCGTCTGCAGCGTGTCGCGGATGTGACCCACGACGACGGCGAGGAAGGCGATTGCGGCGAGCGACACCCAGCCCCACCACGACTCCGCCTGGTCGAAGGCCCACAGGATGCTCACGAGCGCCCAGCCGAGGAACACCACGAGCGTCGTCGGCACGAGCCGCACGAACGAGATCTCGCGTCGACGCGCGACGAGCACCCCGCCGCCCACGATACACAGCCCCGCGACGATCGTGGCGTAGGTCACGGGGCTCATGAGCCGCTCGATCGCGAAGGACGAGAAGACCGCCGCGAGTGCGGTGAGCGTGTAGGCGCGCGCGAAAGCCGCTGAGCCCAGCAGCGCGCCGAGCCAGCGCCGCTGCGCGCTCGCGGCGGCCGTCACGACCCCTGCTTCGTCGGCTCGCCGCGCTCGATCGCCGCGCTCTGCTCGGCCGGGCCGACGCCGATGTGCGGCGACTGCTTGATCTTGAAGCCGAGCATGACCAGCAGCATCCACCCCCACAGCAGCAGCGGGGCGGACTCGGCCACGCCCTGCACGAGCAGGATCGTTCCGACGAGGGTCGGCAGCAGCGTGAGCGGCGAGTAGGGCCGGTCGGCGCGCAGATCCCACCGCGGACGGTCGACGGCGAAGAACCACGTGCGCCACACGTAGGCGAACATGACGAGCGAGAACAGCACGACCCCGACGATGCCGAGCTGCAAGTAGATGTCGATCCAGACGTTGTGCGCCTGCATGACGGTCTCGCCGTGGTCGACGATCCAGCCGTCGAATGCGGGGTCCCACGGCATCCACGGCGTCGCGAAGCCCCACCCGGCGAAGGGGCGCTCGCTTGCGCGCTCGGTGACGGCCTGCCAGATGGCTTCGCGGCCCGTCAGGTCGGAACCGCGCCCGATCGCCTCGAAAAGCCGATCGCGCAGCAGCCACAGGCCGAGCCCTCCGCCGAGACCGACGACGGCGTAGCCGATGTAGTAGCGGGTGCGCTCGCCGGGCCGGGTCGTCGTGCGCATGAGCAGCACCGTCGTCAGGACGAGCACCACCGCTGCTGCCGCGACGAATGCGGTCGCCGACGCCGCACGCACGAAGAGGAACGCCGCCAGCAGCATCCAGCCGATCAGCAGCGTGCGGCGCGGGGCGCGGGCGGCGAAGCGGATGGCGAACACGACGATCGCGAGCAGGGCGAGGGGCCCGAGCAGGTTCGCGTTGCCCATGATGCCCTGGATCCGGCCGCCGTCGAAGAGGTTGTTGCGTGACCAGTACAGGATCGGGTCGACCGGCTCATCGCGGGGCACGAACCCGGGCAGCAGCGGCACGCGCACGAAGACCGACACCCACAGTTCGAACAGCAGCGAGAGGGCGAGCGTCCATTTCAGGGCGGATGCCACGGCGCGAACCAGTTCTCGCCACGTCAGCACCGCCCCCACGAAGAACCCCTGCACGGTCGTCACGTACATCAGCAGCAGCGTCAGGGCCGTCGTCGCGGGCCACGCCGACCAGAGGATCGACGCCGTCGCCCACACGATGTATGCGACGGCGAACCACGGCAGGCGGCGCCACTGCACGGGCGGGCGCAGCAGGAACCAGAGCAGGATCGACACGAGCATGCCGCCCACACCGACGACGGCGGCGAAGAGCTCGCCGAAGGCATGCACCCATGCGGCCCCGGCGAAAGCCATGACGAGCACGAAGATGCACCAGCCGCGCAACAGCAGATGCCCGGTCTTCTCTCGGACCGGGGCTGTCGGCGGTGCCGATGCCGGATGCTTCGAATACACGGCCATCGCATACCAAGGTACTCGGTCGCGCGGATACGCTCGGGCGCATGCTCACTCTTCTGTCGAACACACCCCGCGACTACGCGTGGGGCTCGACGACGCTGCTGGCCGAGCTGCGTGGACTCGCTCCGTCGGACGCACCCGAAGCCGAGCTGTGGTTCGGTGATCACCCCGGCGCGCCGGCGCGGGCAGCTGACGGCTCGCCGCTGGACGCATGGCTCGCAGAGCGGGGAGCGCAGCCGCTGCCCTACCTGCTGAAGCTGCTGGCGGCGGCGTCGCCTCTGTCGATCCAGGCGCACCCGTCGAAGGGGCAGGCCGAAGCGGGCTTCGCGCGGGAGGAAGCGGCCGGGATCGCCCGTGATGCCGCTGAGCGCACGTATCGCGACCGCAACCACAAGCCCGAGCTGATCGTCGCCCTGAGCGACGAGTTCCACGCTCTCGTCGGCCTGCGCGCCCTGCCCGACACGCGGCGCCTCTTGGGTGAGATCGGGGACGCGACGGCGGGGCTCGCTGCGCGCCTGGACGGCTCCGTCGAGGCGACGAGCGATGCGATCGCCTGGCTGCTGTCGGATGCCGCCGCCGACGACGTCCGTGCCATCATCGGCGCCGCGCGGGCGAGGCCGGCCCGCGGTGCGTTCGCCGGTGAACTCGCGCTCGTCGCCCGCCTGGACGATGCGTATCCCGGTGACCCGGGGATCGTCGTGGCGCTGCTCATGAACCTCGTTGCACTGCGCCGCGGCGAGGGCGTCTTCGTCGCGGCCGGTGTGTTGCATGCCTACCTCGAGGGCCTCGGCGTCGAGATCATGGCCACGAGCGACAACGTGCTGCGCGGGGGTCTTACCCCCAAGCACGTGGACGTCGGCGAGCTCGTCGCGGTGCTCGACGCGCGCACAGGGCCACCGCCGATCGTGAGACCGATCACCGAGGCGCCCGGCGTCGAGCGGTACCCCGCGCCCGTGCCGGACTTCGCGCTGCGCCGGCTGCGGCCGGGCGGCGCGTCGCTCGAGGTGGGGATCGACGGCGTCGCGATCGTCCTCGCGACGGCGGGCTCGGTCACCGTCACCGCCGGGATGAGCGGCGGCTCCGTCGTGCTGAGACCAGGCGACGCTGTCCTCGTGACCGCCGACGAACGCACCCTCCGCGTCTCGGGCTCGGGGGAGATGTACGTCGCGACGCCCGCGTGATCACGCGGTTGTTACCGGAAGGCGACACGCCGTCGGCGCGTCGTGAAGGTTCAACCCGTGCATGAGGCTTTAGTATCTGCGACTTGACCGCGGCGAACTACAAGGGTGTAATTATCCCTAGCGCGGCACGATGTCGTGTGTAGGAGCCTCCGGGGGGAGAACGACATGACCGGTTCCCAGTACCGCTCTGCGGTACCCGACAACTGGTTCGTCGACCCCGTCAACCTCGGAGTGCCCGGCGTTCGCCGTGCCGTCGCAGGCGACGACGACAACCCGCTCTCGTGGCAGACCGACGCCCTCTGCTCGCAGACCGACCCCGAAGCGTTCTTCCCCGAGAAGGGCGGCTCGACCCGCGACGCCAAGCGGATCTGCACGACATGCGACGTGCGGGATCAGTGCCTCGAGTACGCGCTGCAGAACGACGAGCGCTTCGGCATCTGGGGCGGCCTCAGCGAACGCGAGCGTCGCAAGCTCAAGCGCCGGGCCGTCTGATCGGATCTCGCCCGAGCTGTCTTCCCCGGCGACGGGATCGCAGCGAACGGCGCGTGCGGCGCGACGGACGCGCGAGCCGCGCCTAGGCTGACCAGGCCATGCCCGCACGTGTCCACGCTCTTCTCGTCGTGCGCCCCGACGGCCGAACGCCCGCAGCGCACCACCTGCGACGCACCGTCGGAGCCCTCGCGGCGCAGACGCGCCCCGTCGACAGTCTGACGATCGTGATCTGCGGCACCGACCCCGGTGTCATCGAGGCGGCTCGCGATTCGCGGGCCGGCCTCGTCATCGAGGCACCGGCATCCACCCGCTTCGCCGAGGCGCTCGCGCTCGCCAAGCCCGCGCCAGGCGCGGACGCCGTGTGGCTTCTCGCCCAGGACACGACGCCGGACAAGCAGGCCCTCGCCCGCCTCGCGGGGGTGCTCGAGCGGTCGCCGTCCGTCGCGTTCGCGGCACCCAAGCTCGTGCGCGCCGATGATCGCAGCGAGATCGTGTCGCTCGGGGTGGGCATGACGCGCTTCGGACGCTCGGTCGGCCTCGCCGACGGCGAGCTCGACCAGGGCCAGCACGACGCCGCCGACGATGTGCTCGGCACCGACGTGCGCGGTGTGCTCGTGCGCGTCGACGCGTGGACCTCGATCGGAGGGCTCGACCCCGCCCTTCACGGCGCCGACGAAGGCCTCGACCTGGGCGTTCGCGCCCGGCTCGCCGATTCACGCGTCGCCCTGGCCCCCACAGCGATCGTGGCGGTCTCGAACGACGGCGTGGCCGGTCTTCCGGCGCCCGTCACACGGCAGACTCGGCGTCGCATCGCCTTCGCCGAGCGCGTCGCGCAGCTGCATCGTCGGCTCGTGTACGCCCCGCTGTGGGCGGTTCCGCTGCACTGGCTCTCGCTGCTCCCGCTCGCGCTGCTGCGCACGATCCTCCATCTCGTACGCAAGCAGCCCGCGCGCATCGGGCCGGAATGGGTTGCCTCGGCGCTGGCGATGGTGCAGTTCGCCGGCATCGCCCGCGCCCGTGCGCACCTGCGGCGCACGCGCCGACTGCCGTGGAGCCAGCTCGCCCCGTTGCGCGTCACTAATGCACAGCTGCGCGCGCGCCTCGGCGATGACCCCATCGAACCCGGCGGACGCCTGCGCGGAGATCTGCGGTTCTTCTCCGGCGGCGGGGCCTGGCTCGTGCTCGGCGCTCTCGTCGTGTCGATCGCGGCGCTTCCGATGCTGCTCGCCTGGCCCGTGCTCGGCGGCGGCGGCCTGCAGCCGCTGCGCTCGACCGTCGCGCAGCTGTGGGCAGACACGCTCTACGGCCAGCGCGGACTCGGCCTCGACACGATCGCACCCGCCGACCCGTTCGCGACGGTCATCGCCATCGTCGGCACGCTGTGGCCGGGCGATCCGTCGCGCGGCCTCGTGCTGCTGTGGCTCTTCGCCCTGCCCCTCGCAGCCCTCGGCGGCTGGTTCGCCGCGACGCGCGTCACCGACCGCGGGGTGCTCCGCGTGCTCGGCGGTGCCCTGTGGGCCCTCGCCCCGACGTTCCTCATCTCGCTCACGCAGGGCCGCCCCGCCGCCGTCATCGCGCACCTGCTGCTGCCGTGGCTGTTCTGCGCCGCCGCCGTCGCGCACCGCTCGTGGCCGGGTGCGGGGGTCGCATCCCTCGCTCTGGCCGGTGTCATCGCGTGCGCCCCGTCGCTGGCCCCGGCGCTCATCGTGCTCTGGGCCGTCACGATCGTGCTCGCGGTCGCGCTGCGCGCCGGGCGCGGTGTCGCCCGCCTGATCTGGGTGGTCGTGCCGACCGTCGCGATGGCCGGACCGCTCGTCTGGCATGCCCTGCGCACGAACGGCGCGTGGGGCCTTCTCGCCGACCCCGGCGTGCCGTGGTCAGGGCCCCAGGTCGGGCCGGATGCCGCCGGTCGCGGCCTGCTCGCCGCGGGCATCCCCACCTCCGATGTCGCGGGGTGGGCGGGATTCCTCGGCGACGCGCCGACGTGGTGGGTGCCGCTGCTGGCCGCCCCCTTGGCGATCCTCGCCCTGGCTGCACCTCTCACTCAGCGGTGGGCGGCCGGCATGACCCTGCTCGGCATCGCCGCGCTCGGCACCGGCACCGCCTTCGCCGCGGTCGGCATCTCGGTCGCGTTCGCGCAGTCCGAGGCCGTTCCGCTGTGGCCGGGCACGGGCCTGAGCCTCGCGTGGCTCGGTGTCGTCGGAGGGGCGCTCGTGACCCTTGACGCGGGCCTCGCCCCGAAGGTCGCCCTGCTGCGCGGTGGCCTCGTCGTTCTCGCGGGCGCCGGCATCGTGGCGCTCGCCGTGCCCGCGCTCACCTCGGTCACCCGCGACACGACGCTGCTCACCAACGGGCCCGCGAGCACCCTTCCCGCATACGTCGCGGCGCGCGGCGCGGACGACCCCGACGTCGGCACGTTCGTGCTGACCCCGCAGAACTCCGGCGCCCTGTCGGCGCGGGTCGTGTGGGGCGGCAGCGAGACGCTCGGCGCGCAGAGCACGGTGCTCGCGACCCGCACCGAACCGTCGGAGCAGGACCGGCAGATCGCCCAGCTCGCCGCCGGTCTCACGACCGGCGCAGCCGATGACCCCGTCGCCCAGCTCGCGTCACGCGGCGTGAGCTTCGTGCTGCTCGCGCACGGCGCCGAACCCGAATCCGACGCGGCCCGCGCGTTCCGCCTCGCCGCCGAGTCTGCCATCGACCAGCGTGAAGACCTCGAAGCCGTCGGCGAGACCGCGCGCGGCTCGCTGTGGCGGGTCGAACTCGACGTCGCGCCGCGGCCCGAACCCGGCGAATCCGTGGATCGGACGTCGGGCGGGATCTTCGCCGTGCAGCTCGCGCTCGTCGCGATCGCCGTGCTGCTTGCCGCACCGACCGCCGCATCGCGCCGTGACGCACGACGCACGCCGCGCGTCGTCGGACCGCACTGGGAGGAGGGCCGATGAGCGATCGCCGCTTCTTCCGCTGGGCGTCCACGAGCGCCCGGATGCTGGCCGGCACCGTCGTCGCCGCGACGGCCGTCGTCGCCGTCGCGACCGCCGTGACGCTGCCCTGGCCGACGCTCGAGCGCGAACCCGTCGCCATCACGGCCAAGCCCGCGCCCGCCGACACCGTCATCTCGTGCGCGGGCGGTCTGCTCGCCCTCGGGCGAGACCTCGACGCACCGAGCGAACTCGCCCTCGCAGCGGCGCAGAGCGTGACGGTCGGAGGGCTCCCTGGCACGCCGCAGCCCGAGGCGCGGATGCTGACGGGCGTCGCACCCGGCGCAAGCCCCGAGGCCTACACGGCGCCCCCGCAGGGCGACCAGCGCACCGACATCGCGGCCTCGGGCTCGATGCTGGCCGACGCCGACGATCTGGCCGGGTTCGCGGCATCCGCGTGCCGGCCGCCGCTCATGGAGTCGTGGATCGTCGCAGGATCAGCTGCGACGGGATCGGCGGACTTCGTTCTGCTGTCCAACCCCGGAACGGTCGCAGCGACCGTCCAGCTCACGGTCTACGGCGCGACGGGTCCGGACACGCCCCCGGGCGGCGCGGACCTCGTCGTCGCCGCCGGCGCGCAGCGCGCCGTGCCGCTGGCGGGCCTCGCGCGCGGCGAGACGAGCCCCGTCGTGCGGGTGAGCGCGGTCGGCGCCCCCGTGCAGGCCTCGGTGCAGTCGAGCCTGACGCGCGTGCTCGAACCCGTCGGCGCCGACCAGACCGGCGGAGTCGGCGCGACCGCGACCGTCCAGCGCATCCTGGGTGTCGTCGTGACCGAGTCCGACGTGGCGAGCCCGATCGGCGCCGGGACGATCCTGCGCGTGCTGGCGCCCAGCGCCGACGCCGAGGCGACCGTCATGGTGCGCGCCGTGGGCGGCGACCAGCAGATGCTCGAGCCCCTCGTCGTGCCGCTTGCGGCCGGTGTGCCGACCGAGGTCGGCCTCGGTGGGCTCGCCGAAGGAGAGTACGACGTCGAGGTCCTCGCGGACTCACCCGTCGTCGCCGGCCTGTGGCAGGCGTCGGGCTTCGGTGCGGGGTCCGACTTCGCCTGGCTTCTGCCCTCGCCCGAGATCACGGTGCCGAGCCTGTTCGCCGTGCCCGACGGTCCGCCGGCCCAGCTCACGGTCGCCAACCCCGGCGGCGAGCCCGTGGCTGTCATGGTGGCTGAGAGCACCGGTTCGTCGGCCCAGGAGCTGGTGCTCGATGGCGGTGGGAGCGTGACGCTGAGCGTGCAGTCGCGCACGGTCTACACGCTCGACAGCGGCGGTGCCCCCGTGCTCGCGGCGGTCACGATGAGCGGACCGGGCGCGCTCGCCGGATTCCCGGTGTGGCCCGCAGACGCCGCCGCACCCGCTGTCCGCGTGTACCCCTGACGCCGGTCAGAAGAAGCGGAAACGCTCGGGGCCGAGATCCCACGGATCGCGGTCGAGGTACTCGGCCGCCGCGCGGAACACCGCGCTCTCGATCATCATGCGGCGGTGCAGTTCATCGTCGCGGTGCAGGTGGCTGAGCCGCTCGATCGGCAGCCGGAAGAGAATGATCCGCTTGTCGGCGCCCAGCACGAGCCATCGCGGGATCCCGTCGGCATCGGATGCCGCGGGCATGTCAGCGATCTCGAAGCTGACCTCGCGCAGCTCGGGCCAGGCCGACCGCAGAAACTCCGCCGCCGTTCCGACCGCGAGGTCGAAGCGCTCGACGCGTGTGTCGAGCGGGGGAAGCGGCGGCCGAACGACGGCGCTGCGTCCGAGGCGCCCGTGCCGGCCGTGACGTGCCGGACGACGGGCAGGCTTCGACACACTCGAGGAACGACGCCATGCCATGCGCCCCATCCTATGGCGGCCGTGCGGGGGTGGGCTTATCGTCATCCCGCCGCGGGCGGCGGTTCATGTGCCTCACTCTGCTGCCGGGCCGCTGGTTCGGCAGCGTTCTGTGACAACTGAACGACGGATGCCGTGGCGAGGGCGGTCCTCCCGAGGTTCACATGTCTCACTTTGCGCCCCGAGGCGTGCATCGTCGACGTTCTGCGACACATGAACGTCGTGTGACGCCTGCACGGGGAGATGGACGTCGGGGAGCCCGGGCCTCGCGGCGCGGCGCGGCATCCGGAATCGGCGTCGGGGCGCGACTAGTGTCGGAGCGATGCGCGAGAGACTCTGCTCCAAGGTGGGATGCGCCCGCGAGGCTGTGTCGACCCTGACGTACGACTACAACGACCAGATGGCGGCGGTCGGTCCGCTCGGGGCGTCGGGTGACCCGCACGCGCACGATCTCTGTGCGATCCACACCGATCGGCTGTCGGTGCCGAAGGGCTGGGTCGTCGTGCGGCACGAGACGCTCCGCGGCTGATCCGCAGCGGATGCCCCCACTCGCGGGATCAGCGGACGGGGAAGCCGCGCGGGACCACGGGGGCGCCGGAGGCGAGGGCCGCGACGCGCTGATCCTCGAGCACGAGCGCCCGCAGTTCACGGTCACGCCGGAGTGCGGCGACGCCGCACACGAACGACTCGGGGTCCACGGGCGGCACGGGTGAGACGTAGGCCGCCGCCTCGGACGCGAGGGATGCAGCCAGGCGTGCCCGCGCCGGAGGCTCGATCTCGGGAGCCTGTCGCGCGAATTGCGCGATGCGCCGCGCGAGCCGGTCGGGCAGGCGGGCGACGTCGGCGACGGCTCCCCACTCGGCGAGGGCGGGCGGGAGGCCCGGCGCGGGGGCGGGGAGGCGCGGCGTGCGGGTGCGCTCGGAATAGGTGCCGGCGAGCAGGTCGCCGAGGCGCTGCGACCGCGGCGTGAACGCGCCCACGATCGCGGCGAGCCCTCCGAAGGTGAACCACAGCTCGAGCACGCCGACGAGCGCGCGGATGAATGCCTGACGGAACCCTGTCGCGCCGCCGTCGGTGCGCACGATCCGCCCACCGACGGCGAGCTTGCCGAGGCTGCGTCCGCGCGTGAACGTCTCGACGGCCGTCGGGATCACGACCAGCACGAGGACGACCATCGCGATCGTCACCATCTGTGCTGCCGAGTCGCCGAAGAGGTCGATCCCGAACAGGAACGTCGCGACGAGGAAGAACGTGAGCAGCAGTACGAGCCCCACGACGATGTCGATGAGCGCGCCGAGCGCGCGCAGAAAGAACCCGACGGGCTGCACGTCGAGGGCGACGGCCTCGCCCGTGAGCACTTCGTCCTGGTGGATCGTCGTCATCCGGGAGTCGGGCGCGACGGTCGGAGGCATGCGTACAGTTAACCGCATGGACCTCGACGCCCTCACAGCCGCACGCCGGCAGGAATGGGAGCGTCTCGACGAGCTGAGCCGGGCCCGTCGGCTGAGCGGTGCGCAGGCCGATGAACTCGTCGCGCGCTATCAGGCCGCATCCGCCGATCTGGCCGATCTGAAGACCTCGGCGGGCCGCACACCGCAGGGCGATCTCGTCTCGACGATCCTCTCGCGTGCCCGGCTTGCGCTGACGGGCACGCCCGAGAACGTGCTGAAGCAGATCCCACGGTTCTTCGCGCTGCAGCTTCCGGCGGCGCTCTACCGCGTGCGCTGGACGACCCTCGTCATCGCGCTCGGCTTCATCGCGATCGGCACCCTCGTGGCGTTCTGGGTCTCGTCCGACCCCGCCCTCATCGCGACCCTCGGGCCTCAGCTGCAGCTCGAGGAGTATGCCGAGAACGACTTCACCGCCTACTACAGCGAGAACCCCGCGGCGGTGTTCGCGGGCACCGTCTGGACCAACAACGCGTGGATCGCGGCGCAATGCGTCATGTTCGGCATCACGGGGATCTGGCCGCTCATGGTGCTCGTGCAGAACGCGATCGGCGTCGGCACGGCGGCCGCGATCATGCTGGCGTTCGACCGCGGCGATGTCTTCCTGCTGTACATCCTTCCGCACGGCCTCCTCGAGCTGACGTGCATCTTCGTCGCCGGGGCCGCAGGGCTGCACATCTTCTGGGCCTGGGTGGCGCCCGGGCGGCAGTCCCGTGGCGCCGCGCTCGCCGCGGCGGGGCGCTCGCTCGCGACGATCGCGATCGGGCTCGTCCTCGCGCTCGCCGTGGCGGGTCTCATCGAGGGCTTCGTGACGGCGCAGCCGTGGCCCTGGCCGCTCAAGATCGGCATCGGCGCGCTCGCGCTCGCGGCCTTCGTGTTCTACATGGTCGTCGTCGGCGGTCGCGCCGCCCGCCGAGGTGAGTCGGGCGATCTCACCGAGTATGAAACGGGCACGCCGACCCTCGTCGCGGGATGATGCCTTACTTTGAATAACTCAAAATAAAGCGCTAGGATTGGGGGCATGAGTGCACCCGCGGCTGAGATCGATGAGATGGATGCCGCCGCGCTCATCCGCACCGTCGGCTTGCGCGTCACCGAGCCCCGCCGTGCCGTGGTCGAGGCGCTTCGTGACCACCCGCACGCCAGCGCCGAGGCGGTCTTCCAGGTCGTCGCGAACACGGTGCCGCAGACGAGCCTGCAATCCGTCTACAACGCCCTCGCCGACTTCGCCGAAGCCGGCCTCGTGCGCCGCATCGAGCCGGCGGGCAGACCCGGCCTGTTCGAGCTACGTGTCGGCGACAACCATCACCACCTCGTCTGCACGACGTGCGGCGGTGTGCGCGATGTCGACTGCGCGATCGGCGAGGCCCCGTGCCTGACGCCATCGGATACGCACGGCTTCGCCCTGCACACGGCCGAGGTGACGTACTGGGGCGTGTGTCCCGACTGTGCGGCCGCTGCATCCGCCCCCACCTCTTGACTCACCCCGACATGAAAAACGAGGAAGGAAAACATGAGCGACATCGATGACACGATGCCCGGTATCGGCGAGAACCCGACCGACATCGACCAGGCCGTCACCCCGATCGACACGCCCGTCGACGAGCGCGAGGACGGCGAGACCCGCCCGCGCCCGAACGAGGACGCGAACGGATGCCCCGTCATCCACGGCGACAGCCAGCCGCACCCCGCGACGGGGTCGGCGAACCGCGTGTGGTGGCCGAACCAGCTGAACATCAAGATCCTCGCGAAGAACCCGCCCGCGCGGAACCCGCTCGACGAGGACTTCGACTACAAGGCGGCGTTCGAGAGCCTCGACCTGGCCCAGGTCAAGGCCGACATCGAGAAGACGCTCACGACGAGCCAGGACTGGTGGCCCGCCGACTTCGGTCACTACGGCCCGCTCATCGTCCGCATGGCGTGGCACGCCGCCGGCACCTACCGTGTCACCGACGGTCGCGGCGGCGCCGGCACCGGACAGCAGCGCTTCGCGCCGCTGAACAGCTGGCCCGACAACGTCAACCTCGACAAGGCCCGCCGTCTCCTCTGGCCCGTCAAGAAGAAGTACGGCCAGAGCCTCTCATGGGGCGACCTGATGATCCTCGCGGGCAACGTCGCGCTCGAGTCGATGGGATTCAACACCTTCGGCTTCGCCGGTGGACGTCCCGACGTGTGGGAGCCGGACGACGACGTGTACTGGGGCCCCGAAACCACGTGGCTCGGCGACGAGCGCTACACGGGCGACCGTGACCTCGAGCGTCCGCTGGCCGCCGTGCAGATGGGTCTCATCTACGTCAACCCCGAGGGCCCCAACGGCAACCCCGACCCGCTCGCGTCGGCACGCGACATCCGCGAGACCTTCGGCCGGATGGCTATGAACGACGAAGAGACCGTCGCGCTCATCGCGGGTGGTCACACCTTCGGCAAGACCCACGGCGCGGCGCCCGACACGAACCTCGAGGAGAACCCCGAGGCTGCGGGCCTGGAGCGCCAGGGTCTCGGCTGGAAGAACAACTTCGGCACCGGCAAGGGCGACGACACCATCACGTCGGGCCTCGAGGTGACGTGGACGTACCACCCCACGCGCTGGGACAACGAGTTCTTCCACATCCTCTACGCGTACGAGTGGGAGCTCATGCGCAGCCCCGGCGGAGGCCACCAGTGGCGCCCCATCAACGGCGCCGGCGCGGACATGGTGCCCATGGCGCACTCGTCGGCACGTCGTGAGCCCCGCATGCTCACGAGCGACATCGCCCTGCGCACCGACCCCGAGTACGACAAGATCTCGCGCCGCTTCAAGGACGACCCCGTCGCTTTCGGCGACGCGTTCGCCCGTGCGTGGTTCAAGCTCACGCACCGTGACATGGGCCCCGTCGCGCGTTACCTCGGCCCCGAGGTGCCCACCGAAGAGCTCATCTGGCAGGACCCCGTGCCCGCCGTCGACCACGAGCTGATCGACGACGCCGACGCGGCCGCGCTGAAGGCTCAGATCCTCGAGTCGGGTCTCACGGTCACCGAGCTCGTCTCGACGACGTGGGCTGCGGCATCCACCTTCCGTGGCAGCGACAAGCGCGGCGGCGTCAACGGCGCTCGCATCCGCCTCGCGCCGCAGAAGGACTGGGTCGTCAACAAGCCGTCGCAGCTGAAGCGCGTGCTCGATGTGCTCGAGGGCATCCAGTCCTCGTTCAACGACGGTCGCACCGACGGCAAGCGGGTCTCGCTCGCCGACCTCATCGTGCTCGCGGGCAACGCGGGTGTCGAGAAGGCCGCGAAGGATGCCGGTGTCGACGCCACGGTGCCGTTCCACGCCGGGCGCACCGACGCCACGCAGGAGCAGACCGACGTCGAGTCGTTCCGCTTCCTCGAGCCGGCAGCCGATGGCTTCCGCAACTACCAGGCCACGACCGCGATGAGCATGCCGGCCGAGTACCTGCTGCTCGACAAGGCGAACCTGCTCACGCTCACGGCTCCCGAGATGACAGTGCTCGTCGGCGGTCTCCGCGTGCTCGGCGCCAACTGGGACGAGTCGGAGTACGGCGTGTTCACCGACCGTGTCGGTGTGCTCACGAACGACTTCTTCGTGAACCTGCTCGACCTCGGCACGACGTGGAAGCCGCTTGACCCCGGCTCGCACGCGTTCGAGGGACGCCGCGACGGTTCGGACGAGGTCTTCGGCCGCGGCACGCGCGTCGACCTGCTGTTCGGCTCGAACTCCGAGCTGCGCGCCCTCGCCGAGGTGTACGCCTCGGATGACGCGCACGAGAAGTTCGTCCGCGACTTCGTCGAGGCGTGGGGCAAGGTCACCGAGCTCGACCGGTTCGACCTGAGCTGACGCACATACGCGAAGCGGCCCGTCCCGATGTTCTCGGTGCGGGCCGCTTCGTCGTTGCGCGGGTCAGCGTCCGCGGCGCTTGGGCCCGCTCGCGTCGGGCACGCGTGCCTCGGACTGCAGCGCGGGCAGCTTGACCGGCTCGAAGAGCGCCCGGTGCAGCCAGCCCGCGAGGAGTCCGCCGATGAGCGGGAACACGATGAACACCCACAGCTGGGCGAGCGCGTCGATGCCGCCGTAGATGGCGGTCGCGATCGAGCGCGCCGGGTTCACCGAGGTGTTGTCGATGGGGATCGAGATGAGGTGGATGGCGGTGAGCGTGAGGCCGATCGACAGCCCCGCGACGTTGCCGCCGCCCCGCTTGGTGTGCGTGATGCCGAGGATCACCATGACGAAGATCGCCGTGAGGATGACCTCGGCGATGATCGCCGCACCGAGCCCGAACCCGCCCGGTGAGAACGCCCCGTAGCCGTTGCTCGCGAATCCGCTGTCCTGGCGGGCGGCGAGCCAGTCCGCTGGGCCGAACAGCCCGATGAGGACGATGAGCGTCGTGCCCACGGCGCCGCCGACGAGCTGAGCGATGATGTAGCCGGGCGCGTCCTTCCACGCGAAGCGACCCGCGGCGGCAAGACCGACCGTGACGGCGGGGTTGAAGTGCCCGCCCGAGATGTTGCCCCACGCGTAGATGCCCGCCATGAGGGTCAGGCCGAAGGCCAGGGCGACGCCCACGAAGCCGACGCCGAGCGAGGTGCCGTTGGCTCCCGTGCCGAAGTCGGCCGCGAACAGCGCCGTGCCGATCGAACCGAAGACGAGCAGGAACGTGCCGAGCGCCTCGGCGACAAGTTTGTTGGCCGTTGTGAGTGGTGTGACAAGAGCGTCCGACATGACGGCCTCCTTTCCTCGATCCGGAGCGTAGACCCTGCACAGTGATTTCTCAGCCCCCGGCGCGCTCATGTGGCCGAGCCGATGCATCCGTCTCATGTGGCTCGGTGCCGTTCGTTTGCCTCAGATTGTCTGGGAACCGGCGACCGGGAGCAGGTTGCGGCACATGAACGCGTGGCCGTTCCAGCTCGTTTGCCTCAGTGTGTCCGGGAACCGGCCGAAGTGAGCAGAGTGCGGCACAGGAAGCCACCTCAGCGGCGCCCAGGTGTCAGAGGCGCCCCGCGGCCTTGAGGGCGAGATACCGATCGGCGACGCGGGGCGGAAGGGCCTCGGGGGTGTCGGTGATCGCTTCGGCCCCGGCACGGGCCATCGCACTCGCGACGCGCGCGGTCTCGCGCGCCGCGCGCTCGGCGGCGGCTTCGCGGTAGACGTCGGCGGCGTCGGGCCGCGCGACGGGTTCGGGCCGCTCGTCGGCGACCGTGCCCACCAGCACATGCGCGCGCTGCGCGAGCGCGGGCAGCGCGCCGAGAAACCCGCGCGACGCGTCGACGGCGTCCTGAGCGGTCAGCACGACCACGAGCGCGGGGCGCGACGTCATGGCACGCACCTGGGCGAAGGCGGCATCCCAATCGGTCTCGATGAGCTGCGGCTCGACGGGCGCCATCGCATCGACGAGCGCGGGCAACAGCCCCGGGCCGTCGACACGCGTCACGCGTGCCCGGATCGTGCGGTCGAACATGACCAGGTGCACGTGGTCGCCCGCGCGATTCGCGAGCGCGGCCAGCAGCAGCGCCGCCTCCATCGCGGCGTCGAGCCGTACGCCGTCGCCGACGCGGGCGGCGGCCGTGCGACCCGTGTCGATCACGATGACGACGTGTCGATCGCGCTCGGGCCGCCACGTGCGGATCATCGTCGTCGACGAGCGCGCCGTCGCCCGCCAGTCGATCGAGCGCACGTCGTCGCCGGGCACGTATTCGCGCAGGCTGTCGAACTCGGTGCCCTGGCCACGCACCTGCACGCTCGTCGACCCGTCGAGCTCGCGCAGCCGCGCGAGTCGCGACGGAAGGTGTCGGCGCGACGTGAACGGCGGCAGAACGCGGATGCTGCCGGGCTCATCCAGACGCCCCTGACGGCCCGCGAGGCGCAGCGGCCCGTCGGAGCGCACGACGACGAATGACGAACGCAGCTCGCCTCGGCGCCGCGGACGGAGCGGGATCCTCAGCGTACGGCTCTCTCCCGGAGGGATCGAGATGGCCGAGCGCTCCAGCGGGGCCCCCGCGGTCGGCTGCCACGCGTCGCGCACACGACCCCGGATGCCGCGCCTCCCGGTGTTGCGCAGGCGCAGCGTCGTCGCGACCTGCTCGCCCAGCAGCGTGCGCCCCGGGGCGGAGCGTTCGACGGTGAGAGCGCGCGGATTCGGTGCGGCTGCGGCATCCGCGATCGCCAGGATGACGCACAGTGCCAGCCACCCTGCCGCCGCGATCCACGCATCGACGCCGCCGAGGGACAGCACGATGACGGGGATGACGCCCAGTGCGACGAGGAGCGGGAGACGGCCGGTGAGATACATGTCTAGATGGGAACCCGGGTCTGCTGCATCACCGATGCGAGCACGGCGTCGACCGAGACGCCCTCGAGTTCGGCGTCGGGGCGCAACCGGATCCGGTGACGCCACGTCGGCACGAGCATCGTCTGCACGTGGTCGGGCGTGATGGCGGGGTAGCCGCCGAGCCATGCCCATGCCTTCGCAGCGGCGAGCAGTGCCGTCGACGCACGGGGGCTCACGCCCAGCTGCACCGACGGGCTCTGCCGGGTCGCGCGCGCGAGATCCACGACGTATCCGAGCACATCGTCGGACACGGTGACGGCTGCCGCGGCCTCGCGTGCAGCGCGCAGCTGGTCGGCCGTCGCCGCCGTCTGCACTCCCGCAGCGGCGAGGTCGCGGGGGTTGAAGCCCTCGGCGTGGCGGCGCAGGACATCGAGCTCGGCGTCGCGGCCGGGAACATCGACGAGCAGCTTGAGCAGGAACCTGTCGAGCTGCGCCTCGGGCAGCGTGTAGGTGCCCTCGTGCTCGACGGGGTTCTGCGTCGCGGCGACGAGGAACGGGTCGGGTAGGCGGCGGCTCACACCGTCCGTGGACACCTGGCGCTCTTCCATCGCCTCGAGGAGCGCAGACTGCGTCTTGGGCGGTGTGCGGTTGATCTCGTCGGCGAGCAGCACGTTCGTGAAGACCGGACCCTCCCGGAACTCGAACTCGCCCGACTTCGCGTCGTAGACGAGTGAGCCCGAGACGTCGCCGGGCATGAGGTCGGGGGTGAACTGGATGCGCTTCGTGTCGAGACCGAGCGCCGTCGAGAAGGCCCGCACGAGCAGCGTCTTCGCGACACCGGGCACGCCCTCCAGCAACACATGGCCGCCCGCCAGCAGGGCGATCAGCAGGCCCGTCACGGTGCCGTCCTGGCCGACGACGGCCTTGCCGACTTCGAGGCGCACGCGGTTCATCGTCTCGCGCAGCGCCGCGTCCTCGTGCGGTGCGGGCGTCGAACTCGTCTCGGTCATGGCAGGTTCCTTTCCGGTCGGACGGCCGCATGCACGGCGTCTTCGAAGTCACGCAGACGGCCGCGCAGAAGCAGCAGGTCGCTGTCGGTGCGCGGGACGTCGTCGATGAGCAGGGCCCGCGCCTCACCGCGGGGCATTCCGATGCGCGTCGCGGCGGCGTCGGCGATCTCGGGTGCGGATGCCGACGGGCCGAGCGCGAGCGCGCGGCCGATCCGCCCCAGCGCGCCGATGCGAAGCTGGTCTGCCGCGTGTCCGGCATCGCCGGCGCGGGCGTACAGTCGGCCGCGCCCGTCGGTCGTCTCGGACGCGCGGACGGTGACGGGGAGGCGCTCGGCGACGAGCGGACCGAAGCGGCGCCCGCGCCAGATCCCGGCGGCGATGCCGGCGGCGAGGAGCACGACGATGGCCGGGCTCACCCACGGGGGAGTGAGGTCGCCCAGCGTCTGGTCGCTGGCGGCGAGATCGGTGTCGGTGAGGCCCGGCACGTACCAGACGACGAGCGGATGCCGCCCCATGAGGTTGAGCGCGAGGGCGGCGTTTCCGTCGTCGGCGAGGTACTCGTTCGTGAACAGCATCTCGCCGTCGACGGCCGAGATGCGGCGCTCGCCGTCGGCTTTCACGAGCAGCCCCTGACCTTCGCCGGCCGGGTAGCACGCCGTCGTGTCGGCACCGGAGGTGAAGACGCGGCCCGGTGCGACGGGCCCGGCACGCTCGGCGTCGGGGAGGTCGCACGCCGGCGCGACGGCGTCGTCGGCCGCGAAGCCCGCCGTCGAGGAGCCTTCGAGGAAGAGCCGCAGCTCGCGCGAGCGCGGTTCGACCAGCACGAGGTCAGTCGCGGCGTCGCCGAGCGTCTGGACGGCCTCGTCCGAGAGCGCAGGAGCCGCGGGCAGCACGAGGGTCGCATCGCCCGTCGCCAGAGCTGAGGCCGCTTCGGTGCGGTCACGGGACACGACGACCTCGACGCCCTGGTCCTGCAGCAGCTGAACGACGGCCCGCGTGCCGAGCATGCCGGCGGACTCGGGGTCGAGTGCGCCGCGCTCGGACCATTCGCCCAGCTGCACGATCCCGCCGCCGGTGCCGCCGACGACGAGGAGGACGACGCCGAAGCCGATCCATGCGCCCCACCGGCGCCGGCGCGTGCCCTCGCGCACCTCGACCGACGTCACGCGCCGGCTCCGACGGTGGCGGATGCGGGCGCGCGGGCGGTGCGGAGCGCTTCATCGACGTCGGCCACCCGGGCATACAGGTCGGGCGTGCCGGGGCGGCGCAGGTATCGCACGTCGTCGAACGCCGTGGCCGCTGCCTCGAGCGGCCCGGCCGAGGCCGGGAAGACCGCCGACGCGGCGCGGGCGAAAGCGTGCACGGTGGCGCCGGGCGGGGTCTCGACGAGGCCGCGCTCGTGCAGTCCGCGCGCGAGCGCGCGCATGCGCAGCACGGTCGCGGGATCCCATTCCTGCTTCGACGCGTGGGATGCGGCGGCGCTGCGCAGATCAGCGGCCGAGCGGTCGTCGGTGTCGCCGAACAGCACGCCTCGGGCGGCGGGCAGTCGTCGCGTCGAGCGCGGCATGCCCCACACGAGGAAGGCGACGACGATGAGGAGGACGATGATCACGGTCACGATCACCGCGAGCACGAGACCCCACTCGCCGCTCACCGGGGTGGAGAAGAGGCGCTCGAGGAACTGGGCGACGGCGCGGGCAGCACGGTCGAAGAAGGTGGGCTCTGCTTCGAGGTACGCGGGATCGGCGAGTTCGCGCTCGGCCCACTCGCGGGCCTCGTCCCCGTCGGGAATGAGGGGAAGGTCGGCGAGCCGGGTCAGCGTGGCAGCGAGCGTCACGGGGCCTCTCGGCCCGCCTCGGACGAGGGCGAACCGGGGGCGGACCACTGCGTCGGGGCCGGTGCGGGGGGTGCGGCGTAGGGCGGCTGGCCCGCAGCGGGGAACGGCGGCGCGGCATACCCCGGCTGGTCCGGGTAGCCCTGCGGCGGGCCGTAGCCCTGCTGCTCGGGGTAGCCCTGCGGCGCGCCGTAGACGGGCTGTGACCCATACGCCGGGTATGCGGGAGCGAGGTACGGCGACGGCATGTCGCGGCCGATGTGGGCGGTATAGGGGTCGGGCAGGCCGGCGGCGCCGGCATCACGCCTCTCGACGTACTCCTGAAGGTCGAGGTCGAGGCCTTCGCGGCGCATGCGGCAGTCGACGTAGATGAGCGCTGTCGCGGTGGACTGCACGACGAGCGCGATCGACTGGACGAGCAGAGCAACGGCGTACGTCAGCACGAACGTGATGATCATGCTGATGACGTAGGTCGCCTCGTTCTCTCCGGTGGGTGAGATGACGACGCCGATCCCCGCGGACAGGAAGGAGAACGGCAGGCTCACGACCTGGCCGACGACACCGAAGATGGCGCTGATGAGCACGATGATGCCCAGCGCAGGCCAGAAGCGCCCGCGCGTCAGAGACCAGGAGCGTCGCACGGCGCTGCGGATCGTGGCGCGCTCCATCAGGATGACCGCCGGCACGAGCAGCAGCTTGATCATGAGCCACCAGTACAGTGGAACCGCACCGAGGACGAGCAGGATGCCGAGCACGATCGCGACGGGCCACGCGACGAACCCGACCGCGATGACGACACCGGCCAGAACGGCGACGGCGAGCAGGGCGGCGGTTCCGATGATGAGCGACCACCCGATGACGCGCCACACGACGGGCTTCACGTGGCGCCAGAGCGCACCGAGCGTGCGCTTCTCGGCGACGACGGCGTGACTGACCTCGACCACGACGACCGCCTGCACGATGACGGTCAGTGCGGTCGCGGCCAGTCCGAGCACGAAGCTCGCGACGACGGTGAGCGCGATCGACCCGGCCATGATCGCCTCGAACTCCTCGCTTCCGGGGCGCACGGTGTCCAGGCGCGAGAACGACGCGAACGAGATGAGACCGATCACGACGAGGATCAGGAGGAACGCGGCGGTCTGCACGACGAGGGCGAAGCCCAGCAGCACGCGGGGGTTCTGACGCAGCGCGACGAAGGATCGACCCAGGATGGTGCCGAAGCCGAGCGGATGCAGCGGAACGATGCCCGGGCGGGATGCGGGCGTCCAGGCCGGGTAGGCGGTCACGGCTGGTCCTCCTGAGGGCTCGGCGGGCCGGGGTTGATCCATCGTGTCACACCCCGCCGTGACGCTCCGCGTCTGCACGGCCGGTGTCGACTACTCTGTGGGGATGCATGGGTGCTCCCCGATCAGCGCCCCGCGGACGCAAAGGACGAGTGGGTCATGACTTCACGCATCCTGGTGGTCGATGACGACACCGCCTTGGCGGAGATGATCGGCATCGTGCTGCGCACCGAGGGGTTCGAGACCGTCTTCTGCGCGGACGGCGCGAAGGCCGTCGACACGTGGCGCGACGAGCGCCCCGATCTCATCCTTCTCGACCTCATGCTCCCGGGAATGGACGGGATCGAGATCTGCACGCGCGTGCGGGCCGAGTCCGGCATCCCGATCATCATGCTCACGGCACGGACCGACACCGCCGACGTCGTCAAGGGACTCGAGTCCGGCGCCGACGACTACATCGTCAAGCCCTTCAACCCCAAAGAACTCGTCGCACGGATCCGCACGCGGCTGCGCCCCGTCGCGCAGACCGAGAGCGACGTGCTGCGCATCGGCGACCTCACGGTCGATGTCGCCGCGCATGAAGTGCGTCGCGGCGAAGACCTCATCGCCCTCACGCCTCTCGAGTTCGAACTGCTCGTCGCGCTCGCCGCCAAGCCGCAGCAGGTGTTCTCGCGAGAGATGCTCCTCGAGCAGGTGTGGGGCTATCACTACAAGGCGGACACGCGCCTTGTGAACGTGCACGTGCAGCGCCTGCGCGCGAAGGTCGAGAAGGACCCCGACAACCCGAAGATCGTCACGACAGTGCGCGGCGTCGGCTATCGCGCCGGAGCACTGGCCTGAGGTGCCCATGAGTTCGGTGGACACCGGCGGGTTCGTCCACGTCCCTGTGCTGGACTGGCGCAATTGGCGTGCGTGGCCCGACAACCTCGCACGGCTCTGGCGGCGGTCTCTGCGGTTCCGCACGGTGCTCGTGACTCTCGCCCTCACGGCGCTCGCGGTTCTCGTGGCGTGCGTGTGGATGGCGATCTCGGTGCAGCGCGACCTGTTCGACTCGCGCCGGGAGCAGATCCTCACCGACGCGCTGCGCGCGACGACCGCCGCGCAGGAGACCCTCGACTCCGCCGTCCTCGGCGACGCGGCGCAACTGCAGAATCTGCTCTCGACGACGGGCACCGACCTCATGGCACAGGCCGCGAGCGACGGCATCCGGATCGTGCGGATCGACACGGCCCCCTCCCAGATCGCGCCACAGGACCTCGCCGTCGGCACGTCGTTCGAGCAGACCATCACCCCCGAGCTCGCCGAGCAGGTCGAGGCGGACTCCGGTCAGCAGTGGTGGCAGTCGGTCGCCCTGCCTCAGAGCGGCGGATCGGCCGTGCCCGGCATCGTCGTCGGGCAGCAGGTGTCGATCCCCGTCGCCGACATCGGCCCCTACGCCGTGTATCTCGCGTACGATCTCGGCCCCTCGTCGCAGACGCTCGGGTTCGTGCAGGCGACCCTGTGGGGCGTCGGCGTTGCGCTCGTGCTGATCATCGGCGGCATCGCCTGGTTCGTGCTGCGCTCGGTCACGACGCCCATCGGCGAAGCCGCGGAGACCAGCGCCAAGCTCGCCGCCGGACGCCTCGATGTGCGCCTGCCCGTGCGCGGCGAAGACGAGCTCGCGACGCTCGGGCGGTCGTTCAACGCAATGGCCGACAGCATCGAGTCACAGATCAAGGAGCTCGCCGACCTGTCGCTCGTGCAGCAGCGCTTCGTCTCCGACGTCTCACACGAGCTGCGTACTCCGCTCACCACGATCCGCCTCGCCGCCGACATGATCAACGATCATCGCGACGAGTTCGATCCGGGCACCGCCCGCGCCGCCGAGCTGCTCAACGCTCAGGTGCAGCGCTTCGAGCTACTGCTGATCGACCTGCTCGAGATCAGCCGCTACGACGCCGGCTCGGTGCAGCTCGAGCTCGAGCCGACGAGCCTCGCGCACCTCGCCGAAGACGTCATCGGCTCGATGGAGCAGCTCGCCGAACAGCACGGCAGCGACGTGCGCCTGGTCGCCCCGGGTGGATACACGCTGGTCGACATGGATCCGCGGCGCATCCGGCGTATCGTGCGCAACCTGCTCGGCAACGCGATCGAGCACGGCGAGGGTCGACCCATCGTCGTCACGGTCGACAGCGACGGGGGAGCGGTCGCGCTGAGCGTGCGCGACTACGGTCTGGGGATGAGCCCCGAGTCGGTCGAGCACGTGTTCGACCGGTTCTGGCGTGCTGACCCGTCGCGCAAGCGCACGATCGGCGGCACGGGCCTCGGACTGTCGATCGCGCTCGGCGACGCGCGATTGCACGGCGGTGAGCTGGAGGTGTGGTCCGAACTCGGCAAGGGCACGAACTTCGTGCTCACCCTGCCTCGGCAGAAGGGGCGCCTGACGGCGCCCTCGCCGCTTCCGGTCGAGCCGGTCGACGACGGCGGCACCGCCCTCGATGACCTCGGCCTCACGCAGCCGATCGAGGTGCTGCGCGATACGGCGGGCACGGATGCCGCAGACACAGGGGGCAGACGATGAAACGCCGCCGCATGCTCGTCGCCGCGATCGCGGTGCTCGCCGTCGCCCTCTCGGCGTGCGCGGGCCTGCCCACCGGCGGCAGTGTCAATCAAGGGCTCGCGGGCGGGGGCAGCGTCGACCCGCCCGACATCTCGCTCATCCCCGACAGGCCGCAGTCGGGAGCGACCCCCGATCAGATCGTCGACGGATTCCTGCGCGCAGGGTCGGGGGTCGCCGATGACTGGGCTCGCGCGCAGGAGTTCCTTGCGCCGCAGTTCCGCGGCGAGTGGGATCCCAACGCGGGTGTCACGATCGACGTGCTCGGCGCGCGCGAGACCCGCCTGCTCGATGACGACACCGTGACGGTGCTCGTCTCGCAGGTCGCGCGCGTCGACGAGAAGGGCTCGTACGAGCGCGTCGAAGAGGGTCCGACGACGCTGACGTTCGAGCTGGTCCAGCAGGATGACGGTGAATGGCGCATCGCCGAAGCACCCGACGGCATCGTGCTCGACCGGTCGCTGTTCACCTCGATCTTCAGCAACTACTCCCTCGCCTACTTCGACACGACGTGGACCTACCTCGTGCCCGATGTGCGCTGGTTCCCCCGGTCCCGGGTGGCCTCCCGGATCGTGGCGGCACTGGTCAACCGCCCGCAGAGCGATTGGCTCGCGGCATCCGTCAGAACAGCCTTCCCCGAGGGGGTGTCGGCTGTGCCGTCGGTCACCGTCGCGGCGGGCGGTGTCGCGACGGTCGGGCTCACAGAAGAGGCGCTCGCGCTCGATCAGGAGACGCGCGACCGCATGCAGACGCAGCTCAAAGAGAGCCTGCGGACGGCGAACATCACGCAGGTCGAGATGGTCGTCGGCACGACGGCGCTGAGTGCCGAGCCGGTGCCGGTGCGCCGCACGGCCGTCTCCGGTCCTCCCCTCGTCAAGACCGACGCGGGCTTCGGGTTCCTCTCGGGCGACGAACTGCTGCCGATCCCGGGACTGTCGACGACCGTCGCCGAGCTCGACGCGACCGCGGTGCAGGTGACGGGGGACCGCGACCTCGCGGCTGTGCAGCGCGCCGACGGCTCGATCTGGCGTGTGCCGGCGTCGGGTGCGCCGAGCCTCGTCGATGACCGCCCACAGCTCGTGGCGCCGTCCGTCGACCCCTTCGGGATCATCTGGAGCGTCCCCCGGGGCGCCCCGCAGGCCATGCGTGCGCAGCTGCCCGACGGCAGTGCCATCACCGTCGCCGAAGCATGGCCCGAGACGACCCAGATCGCCGCGATGGCCGTGTCGCGCGACGGCGCGCGGATCGCGGGGCTGGTGACCGCCGGCGGACGCACCGCCGTGTGGGTGTCGGGCATCCTGCGCGGCGACGGCGGCGTGCCCACGAGCCTCGGCGCACCGGTCGTGCTCGCGATCGCCCCCGATGAGGGTCGCGCGCTGTCGTGGCTCGATGAGACGACGCTCGGTGTGCTCATCGACGGTGGCGAGAGCGCCTCGGTGCTGACCCAGCTCGTCGGCGGGCCCGGTGCCACGACTTCCGCTCCCGCTGAGGCGGTCTCGATCGCAACGGGCGCGACGCTCGCCTCGACGCGGCTGCGCGGTCTCGACGGCTTCCTCTACACGCGCAGGGGTCCGAACTGGCAGGAGAGCGGCGCGGGTGTGCTCGTGCTCGCGACGCAGCAGGGTATGCCCGAGTAGCAGCTCCTCCCCAGGTGCAGGCCGTACCGGTCTACGCCCGCACGGCCCGCGTGCGACGGTTCGGGCGACGGGATGCTGCGAGGCTCACCGTCGTGCATCCCTCATCGCCCGTGCGGCGCGCGCTCGCCGACGCCCTCACTCTCCTGCTGCCGGTCGACTGCGCAGGATGCGGCGTGCCTGACGTCGCGCTGTGCGACGCGTGCCTCGCTCAGCTCGCTCCCGCCGTCGAGCGGCGGGTGATCTCGGACGCGATGCGAGGCACGGGGTCTGCGGGGCTGCCGGTCTGGAGCGGGCTGCCGTTCGACGGTGTCTCCGCGCGAGTGCTGCGCGCGCTCAAAGAGGAGGGGCGCACGGGGCTCGCACGGTCGCTTGCACCCGCGCTTCGCGCGGCGGCGGGGGCCGTCTCGGGCGCCGGAGTCCTCGTCGTACCGGTGCCGACCTCGCGCGCCTCCTTCCGTCGCCGCGGCTACCACGTCGTCGAGCTCGTGGCCCGCCGGGCGGGCCTGCGGGTCGATCGCCGTCTGCGGCTCGTGCGGCAGCCGGCCGATCAGCGCGGACTCGATGAGCAGGCGCGGCGTCGCAACGTCGCGGGGAGCCTCGTCGCCCGGCCGGCGGTATCCGCTCGCATCGTCCTCCTCGACGACGTCGTCACGACGGGGGCGACGCTCGCCGAGGCTGCTCGGGCGCTTCGCGAGGCCGGCGCAGATGTGATCGGCGCCGTCACGATCGCCGCAACCCCACGGCGTTCGCTGACAGGGGAAACCGCATGGGTGACACGGCAGGGCTCGCGCCGATAGCGTGGACAGGACAAGGCGACTGATGGTCCGCCCTTGACCGGGCGGACCGGAACAAGGAGGTCAAGGATGGAAACCAACATCGCCGGCGTGGGAGTCAGCATCTCGGATCGCTTCCGCAGCGTGGTCGACGAAAAGGCCGTCCGCATAGAGAACCTCGCTCCCAAAGCGCAGCGACTCGACGTCAAGGTCACGCATCACACGTATCACAACGGGCGCGTCGAAGACGAGACCGTTGAGCTCACCGTGATCGGCAAGGGCCCGGTCGTACGTGCAGAGGCTGTCGACGGCGACAAGTTCGCGGCACTCGACTTGGCGGTCGACAAGCTCACCGAACAGCTGCGGCGTGCGAAGGACAAGCGGATCGACGCGCGTAAGCACCCGCGCGGCGCGAAGCTCGACAAGGAGACCGGATCGCTGCAGGGCGTGGACATTCAGCCGGCCTCGGTCGAAGTGCTGCGCGCTGTCGCCACGGGTGAGGTTCCTGTCGTCCCGCAGGAGGACGACGAGGAGTACACGCCCGTCGTCATCCGCACGAAGGAGTTCGCTCCGGAGTGGATGACCGTCGAGGATGCCGTCGATCGCATGGAACTCGTCGGGCACGACTTCTTCCTGTTCATCAACGCGAGCACCGATCACCCGAGCGTCGTCTACCGCCGCAAGGGCTGGGACTACGGTGTCATCTCGCTGACGACGATGGCCGCTCCCGAGGCCGTCGCCTCGTAGCCGCTCACCGATTCACACGGATGCCGCGGGCCGAGGCTCGCGGCATCCGTCTGTGTTCTGCCGGTTGCCGGCGCGGCCGGAGCGTCGTCAGTCGAACATGCCGTCGAGCAGGCTGCCGATCACGAGACCGCCCAGGATGCCGCCCATGACGCCGTTCCCGCCCTCGCCGCCGCGGCGACCGCCACCCCAGTTGCCGCCCCATTGGTCCTGCTGGGGGCGGGACGCGTCGATGTCGCGCTGCGCGAGCTGCAGAGCCTCGCCGGCGAGGAACGCCACGCGACGCGCCATCGCCATCGCCTGCTCGCGATGGTCCTCGTCGATCGTCGTGACGATGGACGCCGAGGCGCCCAGGTAGCGGTCGAGGTCGAGGCGCACCCGCTCCGCCTCGGCGAGACGCGTGCGGGCATCGGCGCCGATCCAGCCGCGGTGCCCGGCGATGACGTCGCGCGCGACGGCGAGCTGCCGGTCGGAGTCGTCGATGCTGTGGCGCACGTGCTCGAGCGGCGGGATAGGTCGTGCGGCACGCTCGCGCGCCGCGGCGATCGCCGCATCGAGCCCTTCGTTCGCCGTACGCAGGCGGGTGAGCAGAGCGAACGGGTCGGTGTTGACTCCCGCGCCGGGGAGCGAGTTCAGTGCCTTCTGGAGCTCGGCGATCGCGGCGGAGACGCCGGGGGAGCGCGGCTCCTTCAGCGCGACGACGATGTCCTCGCGGGAATCCTCGATGATCGCGGCGAGCGTCGACTCGGCGCGCAGCGCTTCGACCTCGAATGTCTCGACGGCGTCGAGCAGCGTCGCTGCGCGACGCACCGACTCGGTCGAGGCCTCCAGCGCGAGATTCGCCTGTTCCCGCTGCTCCGCTTCGCGGCGCCGTTCGGCGACGCCGGCGCTGTGCTCGGCGAACCCGAGCAGCTGATCGGCCTCTGCGGGGTTCGAGGCGACCTGTGCGAGAGCCTCGGGGGCGTAGCGCATGGCGAGCCGAGCAACGGTCTCGCGGGCGCCGGGAATCCGCGTGCGCAGGTGTGCGGCATCCGACCTCACCTTTGCGATGATCTCGGGAGCGCGGCGCGCGCGCGCGATGCGCTGGGCGAGGGACTCGGTGCGGTCATCGAGCAGGTCCTCCGCCCACTCGCACAGCTGAATGATGCGCGCGTTGCGGGTGCGCAGCTCTTCGGGGGTGTCGGGGATCTCGTCGTGATTGAGCTGGTGTAGGTGGAAGGCCTCACCGAGGTGCTCCTTCACAGCGGCGAGCGCCTCGCGCAGCTCCTTCGTCGAGTCCGGGCCGAGCTCGGCCTCGGCGAACGCCAGTTCGTCGTTCGTGACGCGGATCCGCTCGTCGGCGGCCACGAGCGCCGTGCGCGCCTTGCGGGCGAGGTCGGCGTCCTGGGCCTGCAGTTCTTCGTTGACGCGCTTGCGTTTGCCCCAGAATCCAGCCATGACATCGATCCTACGGGCGGTCGCCGAACGTCGGCCCCGCGGTGGGGTCGTATGAGCGTCCGCCGAGGGCGAACCGCGACGACGGATCGCCGCGGTTCGGCTCAGACGTCGTCAGCGGTCTTGTGGCGAGGCTTGCGGGCGGGGCGATCGTCGGACGCGTCTTCACCGGATCCGCGGTCGTCTCGATGCGAGCCCTCGCGGGGACGGTCATCCCGGCGTCCGCGGTCGTCACGGTCGTCACGGCGGCGCGCGGGGCCACCCGTGTCGGGGCGCAGCTCGATCAGCCGGCCCGAAATGCGGGTGTCGGCCAAGCGCGACAGCGTGTCACGGGGCAGATCAGCCGGAAGCTCGACGAGCGAGAAGTCCGGGCGGATCTGAATCGCGCCGAAGTCGTCTCGGCGCAGCCCGCCCTCGTTGGCGAGGGCGCCGACGATCTGCCGAGGCTCGACGCGGTGACGCTTGCCGACGGCGATGCGGTACGTCGCCATGCCGTCGCGCGAGCGGCGCGGTCCGCGGTCGCTGCGCTCGGGGCGGTCGGACCGTTCGCGGTCGTCGCGGCTGCGGGCGGGCCTGTCGGGCTCGGCCTCGAGCAGCAGGGGCACCTCGCCCTGCGCGACGACGGCCAGTGCGGCGGCCACATCGACCTCGGGCACATCGTGGTGGCGCACGTAGTGGGCGACGATGTCGCGGAACCGCTCGATCCGTTCGGTTTCCGCGAGCGCGGCGGTGATGCTGTCGTCGAACCGCGAGAGCCGTGTGACGTTGACCTCGTCGACGCTCGGCAGCTGCATCTCGGTGAGATCCTGGCGCGTGGCCCGCTCGATCGCGCGGACCAGCCCACGCTCGCGCGGGGTGACGAAGCTGATGGCGACGCCCGAGCGTCCGGCGCGGCCCGTGCGGCCGATGCGGTGCACGTACGACTCGGTGTCGGTCGGGATGTCGAAGTTCACCACGTGCGAGATGCGCTCGACGTCGAGGCCTCGAGCGGCCACGTCGGTCGCGACGAGGATGTCGAGCTTGCCCGACTTCAGCTGGTTGACGGTGCGCTCGCGCTGCACCTGGGCCACGTCGCCGTTGATCGCGGCGGCGGAGTACCCGCGCGCACGCAGTTTCTCGGCGATCTCCTCGGTGACGCTCTTGGTGCGGCCGAAGACGATCATGCCGTCGAAGTTCTCGACCTCGAGGATGCGCGTGAGCGCATCCATCTTCTGCGCGAACGAGACGATGAGGTAGCGCTGCGTCGTGTTGGACGACGTCGTCGTCTTGGACTTGACGGTGATCTCTTCGGGATCGTTCAGGTACTGCTGCGAGATCCGACGGATCGCGGCGGGCATGGTCGCCGAGAAGAGAGCGACCTGCTTCGTGTCCGGGGTGTCGGCGAGGATCGTCTCGACATCTTCGGCGAAGCCCATCTTGAGCATCTCGTCGGCTTCATCGAGCACGAGGAAGCGCAGCTCGGACAGGTCGAGCGTGCCCTTTTCGAGGTGGTCCATGATGCGACCGGGGGTACCGACGACGATGTGCACGCCGCGGCGCAGCGCAGAAAGCTGCACGCCGTAGCCCTGCCCGCCGTAGACCGGCAGCACGTGGACGCCCTTCAGATGCGACGCATACTTCTCGAACGCCTCGCACACCTGCAGCGCGAGCTCGCGGGTCGGGGCGAGCACGAGTGCCTGCGGCGTCTTCTGAGTGAGATCGAGCCGGTCGACGATCGGCAGGGCGAACGCTGCGGTCTTTCCGGTTCCGGTCTGTGCGAGTCCGACGACATCGCGGCCGGCGAGCAGGGTGGGAATCGTCGCTGCCTGAATCGCCGACGGCGTTTCATATCCGACATCGCGCAGAGCCTTGAGGGCGGGCTCGCCCAGTCCGAGGTCGGCGAAAGTCATCGGCGCGGGCTCGACAGGAGCCTCGGCATGGAGTTGGTCTTGATCTTTTGGCACAGTTCAGGGTACCGGGGTCGGGCTGTGAAGCGTCCAGGTGCCGCGCCCGGCCCCGCGAATGCGTCGGGCCGGCTCTACCTCACAGCCAACGCCACCTCGTCGCGCACCGCGAGCGGGCGCCCGCGCTTGGGTCGCTCGGTCGACAGTGCCAGCTCCAGGGAGTGCTCGGGGTGCGTCGCCAGTCGCTGCTCGACGTGCTCGAGCCACCGGATCTCAGCCTCGGCGGCGAAGATCATCGAGTCCACCACGAGCGCCCAGGCGAGCTCTTCGGGTCCGTCAGCGTTCGGCCCCGCGTATGTCGCCTGCGTGAGGGCGTCCAGTTGGGCGAGTGACGAGCGTCGCTGCGCGTGGATGACCGCGGCGACATCGACGCCGGGCAGGGTCGCGGCGACCGCGAGCTTGATCGCGAGCTCGTCGCGCGTGCCCCGGCCACGTTCCACGGGCGAGTCGAGCCAGTTGCGCGCGGCCGCCGCGCCGGCATCCGTGATCTGCCAGTAGACGTGCCCGTGCTCGTCCACGTCGCCCTTTGCGACCAGGCCGTCACGCTCGAGGCGGTCGAGCGTGTTGTAGATCTGACCGACGTTGAGCGGCCAGGTCGAGCCCGTGCGCCGGTCGAACTCTGCCCGCAGCTGATAGCCGTAGCACGGCCCCTGATCGAGGATCGCGAGCAGACTCTGCCGTACGGACATGATGACTCCTTGCATCAGAATCGCAGCGCGTCAATACCTGCGCGCCGCGACGAGCGGGCATGAAACCGGTGTGAACGCCCGGGGCGGATGCATACCCTGTATGTAGTTTCTGAGAATACATATTCCGGATGCTCCGGAGCGGCGACACGCACACAGCCCACGCAAAGATCACAGCCCAGTAACATGGGCAGGTATGCCCGGGCGCAGTGCGCGCCCGCCCGGCACTGGTGCCGACCGGTGCCCGACCCGACAGATGGAGATGCCCCGTGGCCAACCCTCTCGAGAAACTGCTCCGCGCCGGCGAAGGGCGAATCCTTCGTCGACTTCAGCAGGTTGTGAAGGCCGTCAACGCCCTCGAAGAGGACTACGAGCACCTCAGTGACGAGGAGCTGCGCAGCGAGACGACCGAACTGCGCGCGCGGTACGAAGCGGGCGAGTCGCTCGACCAGCTCATGCCCGAGGCCTTCGCCGCCGTGCGCGAGGCGGGCAAGCGCACCCTCGGCCAGCGCGCCTACGACGTGCAGATCATGGGCGGCGCGGCGCTTCATCTCGGCAACATCGCCGAGATGAAGACGGGTGAGGGCAAGACGCTCACGGGTGCGTTCCCCGTCTACCTGAATGCGATCGCCGGCAAGGGCGTGCACGTCATCACGGTCAACGACTACCTCGCGTCGTACCAGGCCGAGCTCATGGGCCGCATCTACCGCGCCCTGGGCATGACGACAGGAACGATCGTCGCCGGCCAGAACCCCGAGGTTCGGCGCGAGCAGTACAACGCCGACATCACGTACGGCACCAACAACGAGTTCGGGTTCGACTACCTGCGCGACAACATGGCGTGGCGCAAGGAAGACCTCGTGCAGCGCGGTCATTTCTTCGCGATCGTCGACGAGGTCGACTCGATCCTCATCGACGAGGCGCGTACGCCGCTCATCATCTCGGGCCCCTCTTCGGGTGAGGCCAACCGCTGGTTCCTCGAGTTCGCGAAGATTGCCAAGACCCTTGAGCCCGGCGTCGACTACGAGGTCGATGAGAAGAAGCGCACGATCGGTGTGCTCGAACCCGGCATCGAGAAGATCGAGGACTACCTCGGCATCGAGAACCTGTACGAGTCGGCGAACACCCCGCTCATCTCGTTCTTGAACAACTCGATCAAGGCCCTCGCGCTGTTCAAGCGCGACACCGACTACGTCGTCATCAACGACGAGGTCATGATCGTCGATGAGCACACGGGCCGCATCCTCGCCGGCCGACGCTACAACGAAGGCATCCACCAGGCGATCGAGGCGAAGGAGAACGTGCCGGTCAAGGCCGAGAACCAGACCCTCGCCACCGTCACGCTGCAGAACTACTTCCGCCTGTACGACAAGCTCGCCGGCATGACGGGTACCGCCGAGACCGAAGCGGCCGAGTTCATGTCGACCTACAAGCTCGGCGTCGTCCCCATCCCGACGAACAAGCCCATGATCCGCAAGGACCAGTCCGACCTCGTCTACAAGAACGAGCAGATCAAGTTCGCCCAGGTCGTCGAAGACATCGCCGAGCGCCACGCGAAGGGCCAGCCGGTGCTCGTCGGCACCGTCAGCGTCGAGAAGAGCGAGTATCTGTCGCGGCTGCTCGCCAAGAAGGGCATCAAGCACGAGGTGCTCAACGCCAAGAACCACGCACGTGAGGCCGAGATCGTCGCCCGCGCGGGGCGCCTGGGCGCCGTCACGGTCGCGACCAACATGGCCGGGCGTGGAACGGACATCATGCTCGGTGGAAACGCCGAGTTCCTCGCTGTGCAGGAGATGAAGGCCAAGGGCCTCGACCCCGTCGAGACGCCCGAAGAGTACGAAGCCGAGTGGGATGCCGTCTACGAGGCGACCCGTGACGTCGTCGCCGTCGAGGCGACGAAGGTCGCCGAGGCGGGCGGGCTCTATGTGCTCGGCACCGAGCGGCACGAATCGCGCCGCATCGACAACCAGCTGCGCGGTCGTTCTGGCCGCCAGGGTGACCCCGGCGAGAGCCGCTTCTACCTGTCGCTCACCGACGATCTCATGCGGCTGTTCCAGTCGGGTGCGGCCGAGGCGATCCTGTCGCGGACGAACTTCCCCGATGACGTCGCGATCGAGTCCAACATGGTCAGCCGTGCCATCAAGAGCGCACAGAGCCAGGTCGAGGCGCGCAACGCCGAGATCCGCAAGAACGTCCTCAAGTACGACGACGTGCTCAACCGCCAGCGCGAGGCGATCTACACCGACCGCCGCCAGATCCTGCACGGCGACGACATCGCCGACCGCATCACGCACTTCATCGAAGATGCGATCGACGAGGTCATCAAGGAGCACACCGGCTCGGGTCACAACGAGAGCTGGGACTTCGATGCGCTGTGGACCGAGCTCAAGACGCTGTACCCCGTGAGCGTGACGATCGACGAGGTCGTCGCCGAAGGTGCCGGCCGCAAGGGTGGGATCACCGCCGAGGGCCTCAAGCGGGAGATCCTCTCGGACGCCATGATCGCGTACCGCAAGCGCGAGGAGTCGCTCGGTGAGCCCGCGATGCGCGAACTCGAGCGTCGCGTCGTTCTGCAGGTGCTCGACCGCCGCTGGCGCGACCACCTCTACGAGATGGACTACCTCAAGGACGGCATCGGCCTGCGTGCCATGGCCCAGCGCGACCCGCTCATCGAGTACCAGCGCGAGGGCTTCGAGATGTTCCAGACGATGATGGGACAGATCAAGGAGGAGTCCGTCGGCTACCTCTACAACCTCGAGGTCGAGGTGCGTTCGCAGGGTGACGAGGTCACCGGGGTCGAGGCCAAGGGCCTGGGCGAGGCATCGGTCGACGCGCAGCGCCTGCAGTACTCGGCGGCGAACGACGCCGGCGAGGTCGAGGTGCGCAACGAGCGCGGTCAGGTGCAGCGCGCCGCGACCGAGAAGCTGCGCCAGACGGCAGCCGCCGCCGGTCCCGGCCAGCCTGCGCCGGCCCAGCCCGCGGGCCCCCGCGGCGCCTTCGGGCAGCGCACGGAAGCCGAGGCTGCTCCCGGCCCGGCTCCGCAGAACCGCGCCGACCGTCGGGCGAACAAGAAGAAGTAGCCCGCGTCTTTCCGTGACGCGGTCATGAGGAGGTCGGGGTGGGCGGGGCCGCAGAATCGGGCGCTAGTCTGAATCGATGAGTCTGCGCCCCCTCGACCAGTCCCGCAAGCTGAAAGACGTCCTGTACGAGATCCGCGGGCAGGCGCTCGTCGAGGCCGACCGGCTCGAGGCCGAGGGGCACGCGATCCTCAAGCTCAACACCGGCAACCCCGCCGTGTTCGGGTTCGAGGCGCCGTTTCAGATCGTGCGCGACATGATCGACTCGATCCCCGAGGCGCACGGCTACAGCGACAGCAAGGGCATCATGTCCGCGCGGCGGGCGGTGGTGTACCGCTACGAGCAGGACCCGACGTTCCCGCCGTTCGGGCCCGAGGACGTCTACCTCGGCAACGGTGTGTCCGAGCTCATCACGATGGTCATGCAGGCGCTGCTCGACGAGGGCGATGAGGTGCTCATCCCCGCCCCGGACTATCCGCTGTGGACCGCGATGACGAGCCTCGGCGGTGGAACACCCGTGCACTACCTCGCCGACGAGCAGAACGGCTGGCAGCCTGATCTCGACGACATCCGGGCGAAGGTCACACCACGCACGAAGGCGATCGTCGTCATCAACCCGAACAACCCGACGGGTGCCGTGTACTCGCGTGAAGTGCTCGAGGGGATCGCGCAGATCGCGCGGGAGCACTCGCTGCTGGTGCTCTCGGACGAGATCTATGACCGCATCCTGTTCGACGATGCCCTGCACATCCCGATGGCCTCGGTCGCGCCCGACCTGCTCGTGCTCACCTTCAACGGCCTGTCCAAGACGTACCGCGTCGCCGGGTACCGGTCGGGCTGGCTCGTCGTCACCGGCCCGAAGGACCACGCCCATGGGTTCATCGAGGGCGTGACGCTGCTCGCCTCTACGCGGCTGTGCCCGAACGTTCCCGCGCAGCACGCCGTGCAGGCCGCTCTGTCGGGTGTGCAGTCGATCGACGCGATGCTCGCGCCCTCTGGGCGTCTGCACGAGCAGCGGGATACCGCGTGGCAGGGTCTCGAGGCGATTCCGGGCGTCTCGTGCGTCAAGCCTCGCGGGGCCCTGTATGCGTTCCCCCGGTTGGATCCCGAGGTGCACGAGATCCATGACGACGGCAAGCTCGTCTACGACTTCCTCGTCGCCGAGCATGTGCTGCTCGTCCAGGGGACGGGCTTCAACTGGGCCTCGCCCGACCACTTGCGGATCGTCACGCTGCCCGAGGCCCGGGTTCTCGCCGAGGCCATCGAACGCCTCGGCAACTTCCTCTCGTCGTACCGCCAGTAGCACCTTCCGCGGCTCTCATCCGTCCACGGCGTGACGCCGGCCCGGATCACGCGCGAGACCGCGACCGGTCAGAGCAGTGCGAGAGAGGTGGCGCGCCAGCGCCCGTCTCTGCCTTCGAGACGTAACGCGACGGCGCGCGTGCGCGCGGGGCCCTCCACGATGACGACCGATTCGACGACGCCGTCAGCGGGGGACTGGTGCCGCACCGAGGTGAGCGCGTGTACGGGGCGGCGGGCCGGGATGCCGCGCGCCGACCTCGCCCGCGCGGCGAGGTTCGCCCGGGCGAGGAGCGTGCGGTAGGCGTCCTCGGTGAGCCAGCGCGCGAGCTGGTCGACGTCGCGGACCCCGGCGAAGACCTCGAGCACGCCCCGCGTGAGGTTGCGCAGGAGAGGCTCCGGGTCGGGGAGAGCGGCGGATGATGTGCGCTGCGGCGCGAAGAACTTCGACAGCTCCCATGCGTCGGCGGGCGGGACGAAGGCGCGGGCGGTGCCCGCGGGCGACGTTGCCATGGCGGTGCCTTACTTGGCCAGGGGGGATGCCACGGAGAAGTACAGCACACCGGCGACCGTCTCGACGAACCGGGTCAGCGAACTGTGGACAACTCGTGACCGCCACATACCGGTGCCGGTACTGTGCCCGAATGCGCTGGGACCGCTTCTTCGACGATCTCGAAGACCAGATCGCCTCGGACTGGGAGGCTGACCGTGCCGCGCTCGCGACCGAGACCGAGCGGCTCGAGCGGTCGCGTCTGTCGCTGCACGACCGCCTCGCCGCCCTCAACGGCGACGATGTCGCGCTCGACCTCTGCGACGGCACCGCACTCACGGCCAGGGTGCGAGCGATCGGCGCAGACTGGGTCGCCCTCCACGCCACGGACGCACCGGGCAGAGCCCTCGTTGCGCCCTTCGCCTCCATCCGCAGCATCGGTATGCCGCACGCCGACCTGCTGCGCAGCGCTCGGGCCGCACCTCCCGACCGCGTCGCGCAACGCCTGACCCTCGGGTATCTGCTGCGTGATCTCGCGCGGCGCCGCACCGGCGTCGTGATCCGGTCGAGCGGCGAACGCCTGCTCACCGGCACGATCGACCGTGCCGGTGTCGACCACTTCGACCTCGCCGTGCACGCGCCGGGCGAACCGCGTCGCGCAGACGCCGTGGCGGCACACCGCATCGTGCCTGTCTCGGCGGTCGTCTGGCTGCGGCTCGAGGGGCAGATCGAGTTCTGAGCGCGATCTCAGTCGGTGTGGCGGATCGGCCCCGTGCCCCACAGCTCGGGAAAACTCGCCTCTTGCGACTGGTTCCACAGAGCGGCCCGTCGCTCGATCTCGGCCTGTCCGTCGAGATACTCAGCGATGCTCGCCTGTTCGATGCGCCACTGTGCGGATGCCCCGACCCGCACGCCGCGCAGTTCGGCGCGGTGCACGAGGTCGAGCACCTCGCCAACCGAGACGCCGAGGATGTCGGCCGCCTGCGCGAGGGCGAGCAGACGCATCGCGGGCGCCGGAGTCTGGGGCATCCCCCCATTATCGAGGGCATCCACACCATGCCAGGAGTCCGGCGCGGGCCTGTGGATAACGACGCGGCGGTGCGTGCGGGGTGTCTCACCATGGAGCGATGACCGCTGTCGAACATGCCCGCGCGCGCCGTCGCGCTCCCTGGGCAGACGTCCGTTTCCTTCTCGGCATCCTGCTCATCGTCGCCTCGGTCGGCGGCGTCTGGTTCGTCGTCACGTCCGCGCGCCAGACGGACGTGATGCTCACCGCTGCCCGCACGATCGTCGTCGGCCAGACGATCTCGGACGACGACGTGCACATGGTCGACGTCGGCCTCGGGCAGGCCGACGCGACCTACCTCGCCGCGGAAGCGTTCGAGCCGGGATCCGTCGCGACCCGCACGGTGCCGCGGGGTGAGCTCATTCCGCGCGCGGCGCTCGGAGACCCCTCGGCGCTGCGCACGACAAGCGTCGTCGTGCGCAGCGCCGCCGAGGTTCCCGCCGCCGTCGGGCCGGGATCCGTCGTCGAAGTGTGGGCTGCGCCGCTCCTCGAGCGGGGCCTTTACGACACTCCGCGCATCCTCGTCGCCGACGCGACGGTCGCGCACGTCGAGCGCGACGAGTCGATGATGGGCGGTGGGGCCGCATCGGTCGAGCTCGCGATCCCGCGCGCCGATGTCGCGGCGGTGCTCGCGGCGATCGCGGATCAATCCGCCGTGTCGGTCGTGCCGTCGATGGGGAGCAGCCGATGAAGGTCGTCGTGGCCGTCGACGAGCCGCAGGGGTCGCGCCTTGCGGCCGGGCTCGCCCGGGAGAACATCGACGTCGTCGCCGTGGTCGCGGCATCCGCACCCTCGCTGGACACGAGGATCGCGTCTCGAGCTGACGTCCTCGTGCTCGAGGCGCATCGGGCATCCGCGACGGCGGCGCTCGTCGCGGCGTGCGACCGCGCCGGCGTGCGTATCGTTCCGGTCGGGTCGACGACGGATGCCGCGCGCACGGCGGAGCTGTTCGGATTCGAGACCGTTCACCCGATCGACGTCGAGCCGTGGCGGCTCGCTGCCGTCGTGGCGGCGCCCCGCGTGCCTGCTGCAGCGGCCGAACCGACCGCGCCCTCGCGAACGATCGCCGTGTGGGGGCCTGCCGGGGCACCCGGCCGCACGACGGTGTCGATCGAGCTCGCCGTCGAGCTCGCGCGCGGTGGCCGCCGGGTCGCGCTCGTCGACGCCGACACGCACGCGCCCTCGATCGCCATCGCGCTCGGCCTGCCCGATGAGGGGCCCGGCTTCGCGGCGGCGTGCCGGCAATCCGAGATCGGCGGGCTCGATCCGCGAGAACTCCTGCGGATCAGCCTGCCGCTGGGCGGCACGGGTGTCGATGTCCTCACGGGCATCAACCGTCCGTCGCGATGGCCCGAACTGAGCGCGAACCGGGTCGCCGACGCGCTCGCGGTGTGCCGGGCGTGGGCTGATTACACCGTCGTCGACGTCGCGGCATCGCTCGAGCGCGACGAAGAGATCGTCAGCGACCTCGCCGGCCCCCGGCGCAACGCCGCGACCCTCGCCGCGCTCGAATCCGCCGACGCCGTCGTCGCCGTCGCCAAGGCCGATCCCGTCGGCGTCGCGCGCTTCCTGCGCGCTCACGACGAACTGCGCGCGAGTGTCTCGGGGCCACGCGCATCGCCGTGCTCGCGAACGGTCTGCGCCCCGGCGCCCTCGGCATCGACGCGCGCGGGCAGGTGCGACGCACGCTCGACCGCTTCGGCGGCATCCGCGATGTCTGGTTCCTGCCCCAGGACCCTCGTTCGGCCGATGCGGCGCTACTGGCGTCGCGACCCATCGCCGAGGTCGCCCCGAAGTCGCCCCTGACCCTTGCGCTGCGCCGTTTCGTCGGTGAGGCGGTCGCGCCCGCGCCCGAAGCGACGCGTGCGCCCTCGCGTCGCCGCGCGGCCTGAGGCCGCACGCCCTACGCTGGGAGCGTGTCGACCCTCAGCGATCTCGTCTATGCCCAGGGCCGCTCCAGCGCGGCAGACGTCGAATGGCTTCACCGCCTGGCAGGCGATGGGCAGCTGCTCGCTGACCTCGCCTTCGCCGACATCGTCATCTGGGTGCCCACACCCGACGACTCGTTCGTCGCCATCGGGCACACCCGGCCGAGCGGCGCGGCGACGCTGTTCTACCGTGACATCGTCGGCGACCGCGTGCGCCCCCAGTGGCGCACACAGGTGCGCGATGCCTTCCAGACCGCGCAGATCGTCGACTCGGCATCACCGGACTGGTTCGAGGAGACACCCACGCGGGTGCGCGCCGTGCCGATCGTGCGGCGGGCCAACGGCGAGGAGCCGCAGACGATCGGCGTGCTGACGCGGCACACGAACCTCGGCGAAGCGCGCACACCCAGTCGCCAGCAGATCACCTTCAACGACTGTGCCGACGACGTGTTCAGCATGATCGCCTCGGGGGAGTTCCCTGATCTCGAAGCCCCTGCCGCGCCGCGGCGCGGTGCTCCGCGTGCGTCAGACGGACTCATCCGCCTCGACGTCGACGGGATCGCGACGTTCGCGAGCCCGAACGCGCTGTCCGCATTCATCCGCCTCGGATTCGACGACGAGCTCGAGGGCGAGTCGCTCATCGAGGTCGTGTCGCAGATCCTCCCGACCAAGCGCCAGTTCGACGAGACGCTCCCGGTTGTCGTGACCGGTCGCGCACCGTGGCGCGCCGACCTCGAAGCGCGGGGGGTCACCGTGTCGCTGCGCACGATCCCGCTGCGCCACCACGGCACGCGCATCGGCGCGATCGTGCTGTGCCGCGACGTGACCGAGATCCGGCACCAGGAGCAGGAGCTCATCACGAAGGACGCCACGATCCGTGAGATCCACCATCGCGTCAAGAACAACCTGCAGACGGTCGCGTCGCTGCTGCGCATCCAGGCGCGGCGCTCGCACTCGGAAGAAGCGCGCGAGGCTCTCACGCAGGCCATGCGCCGCGTCACGGCGATCGCCGTCGTGCACGACACGCTGTCCGAAGGGCTCGCCCAGAACGTGGACTTCGACGATGTCTTCGAGCGCGCGCTCAAGCTGATCGCCGAAGTCGCCGCCGCCCCGAGCACCCGGGCGCGCACCCGCACGACGGGTCGCTTCGGGACGCTGCCGAGCGAGTATGCGACGCCTCTCGCCCTGGCGCTCACCGAACTCGTCACCAACGCCGTCGAACACGGCCTCGCGGGCAAGGAAGGCGAGGTCGAGATCGTCGCCGAGCGTACCGACGAGCACCTGGCGGTCACGGTGCGCGACGACGGCGTGGGCCTGCCCGAGGGGCAGGTCGGACGCGGCCTCGGCACGCAGATCGTGCGCACCCTGATCCAGGGCGAGCTCGGCGGGACGATCGACTGGCACACGGCAGTCGGTGCGGGCACCGAGGTCACGATCGATATCCCGCTGCGGTACATCGACCGTCCTCGCGGGTGAACGAAGGACCCCGCGGGCCAGGAAAGACCCGCGGGGTGAAAGTCAGCTGCGGCTGAGCGTCAGGAGGCGCGGCGCGCGCGTGCAGCGCGGCGCTTGAGCGCGCGGCGCTCGTCCTCAGAGAGTCCGCCCCACACGCCAGAGTCCTGGCCGCTTTCGAGGGCGTACTGCAGACAGACCTCGGTGACGGTGCAACGTGCACACACGGCCTTGGCCTTCTCGATCTGGTCTACGGCCGGACCGGTGTTCCCCACGGGGAAGAACAGCTCGGGGTCGACGGTGAGGCAGGCGGCTTTGTCGCGCCAATCCATGGTTGCGCTCCTTGTAGGGGTTTTGCGTGGGTACTCGTTCGGGTCGGGTACCCTGTGGAGGTGCGAGAGTGATCTCGCCCCACGTCGCTGTGGGAGCACACGGCTAAAGCAATCGTCCCATAGCACATGAGGATGATCAAGACATTTCTCATCGAGTTTCCTGTATAACGTCGCGTGAGCCTGCATCCACCGAAAGAACCTGAATGATGCGCACACATCCCATCAGCTTGATCGCGGCCGTTCTCGTGGGTCTGGAGGGGCTCGGGGTGCTCGCGCTCGCCGTCGCCGAGGTCGGCGCGCTCCTCGCCGGCGACACGGAGGCCGTCAGCAGCGCACTCGCGCTGCTCGTGCTCACCGTGATCGGTGCGGTCGCGATCATCGCCTTCGCGCTCGCGATCTATCGGGGTCGCTCGTGGGGGCGCTCGGGTGCCATCGTGACGCAGCTGCTCATCCTCGCCGTCGCGCTCGGGGTCGCCACGGGCGCGTGGGCGAGCCCCACCGTCGCCCTCGCCATCGCCGTGCCCGCCGTCATCGTGTTCGTGCTGCTGGTCATCGCTGCACGCATCGCCAGTCGTGAGGAATCCGAGAGCGAGGCCGCGCCAGGCGCGGTGGAGTGAGCGTCAGACTCCGAGAAGCGAGCGCACGCGCGCGACGTGTCCCGTCGCCTTGACGTTGTACAGCGCCTGTTCGATGAGCCCCTCGGCGTCGATCACGAACGTCGAGCGGATGACACCCTCGACGACCTTGCCGTAGTTCATCTTCTCTCCCCACGCACCGTAGGCGGCGTGCACCGAGTGGTCGGGATCGCTCAGGAGGTCATAGGGAAGCGCGTCGCGTTCGCGGAAGCGGCGCAGCGCCTCGGGTTCGTCACGCGAGATGCCGAGCACCGTGTATCCGGCCTGCTGCAGGGGTGCGATGCTGTCGCGGAAATCGCACGCCTCGGTCGTGCACCCGGGCGTCATGGCCTTCGGGTAGAAGAAGAGGATGACTTTGCCGCCGCGCAGCTCGCGCAGCGAGACGGTCGTGTTGTCCTGGTCGACGAGTGAGAAATCGGGGGCGGTCTGGCCGGGCTCGAGTCGGGTCACGAAACCAGTCAACCACTCGCGTCAGGACTTGGCGAACGTCTCGAGCAGGCGCTGCAGCGAATCCAGCCGCGCGGCCCCCGTCGGTCCGAGCCTGCCCGCCTCGACCGCTTCGATGATTGCGCAGTCCGGTGCATCCGGAAGGTGCGTGCACCCGCGTGGGCACTCTTCGGCGACGACGGCGAGGTCTGTGAATGCCTTCAGGATGTTCGCCGTGTCGACGTGCCCGAGGCCGAACGAGCGCACGCCCGGGGTGTCGATGACCCATCCCGTCCCGGCCGGTCCGCGGTAGCGCAGGGAGACCGTCGAGCTCGATGTGTGACGGCCGCGCCCCGTGACGAGGTTGACATGCCCCGTCGCGCGCTTCGCGTCGGGCACGAGAGCGTTGACGAGGGTGGACTTGCCGACGCCCGAGTGCCCGACGAAGACGGTGGCGTGCCCCGCGATCGCCTCGCCGACCCGCTCGACCGGCATCTCGTCGCGGGCGCTCGTGAAGACCTCGAGATCGAGGCCCTCGAAGTGCGTGAGGAACTCGCTCGGGTCGGCGAGGTCGGTCTTCGTCACGACGAGCAGCGGCCGGATGCCGGCATCCAACGCCGCGACGAGGTATCGGTCGACGAGCCGGGCACGCGGTTCGGGGTCGGCGGCTGCCACGACGACGAGCATCTGGTCGGCGTTGGCGACGACGACCCGCTCGACCTGGTCGGTGTCATCGGCGCTGCGGCGCAGCAGTGACGTGCGCTCCTGGATTCCGATGATGCGCGCGAGCGTTCCTTCATCGCCCGACGCATCGCCCACGACACGCGCGCGGTCGCCGGTCACGATGGGGGTCTTGCGCAGCTCACGGGCGCGTACGGCGAGCACCATGTGCTCGGTGGGTTCGTTCTCGTCCACGAGCACGTGGTACCGACCCCGGTCGACACCGAGCACGCGTGCGATCCGCGCGTCCTCGTGCGCGGGACGCCGCTTCGTGCGGGGTCGGTTGGCCTTCGGATTGGGCCGGACACGAAAGCTCTGCTCGTCGAAATCCGGCTCGTCGTCTTCGTCTGTTCCGAGCCAGCTCACGATGCCTGCTGCGCCTGCGAGTCGTGCGGTGCCTCATCGTCGCCATCGAGCATGCGGCGCCACATGTCGGGGAACTGGGGCATCGTCTTGGCGGTCGTGCCGATGTCATCGACCTCGATATCGGGCACGGCGAGCCCGATGAGGGCACCTGTCGTCGCGAGCCGGTGATCGTGGTGAGCCGGCCACACTCCGCCGTGCAGCTCGCGCGGCACGATCCGGATGCCGTCTTCCATCTCGTGCGCTTCGCCGCCGATGGCGCGAAGGTTGCCGATGAGTGCGGCGATGCGGTCGGTCTCGTGCCCGCGGATGTGGCCGATGCCGTACAGCGTGGTCGGCGCCTCGGCGAACGCGGCGAGAGCGAAGATCGTCGGGGTGAGCTCGCCCGCCGCCGACAGGTCGAGGTCGACGCCCTGGATCGCGGTGCCCGCTGACACGGTGAGCGTGCCCGCCCGCCGCGACGTGCGCGCGCCCATGATGGAGAGGATGTCGGTGAGCAGGTGCCCCGGCTGCGTCGAGTGCGCGGGCCACCCCGTCACGGACACCGAACCCCCGGCGATCATCGCCGCTGCGAGGAACGGCGCCGCGTTGGACAGGTCGGGCTCGATCGCGACCTCTTTGCCGCGCAGGGGCCCGGCAGGCACGACCCATTCTCCGGGCGCGGGGCGCTCGACGTGCACGCCGCGATGTCCGAGGGCCTCGATCGTCATGTCGATGTGCGGCATGCTCGGCAGTCGGTCGCCGGCGTGCACGAGGTGCAGGCCCACATCGAAGCGCGCCGAGGCCAGCAGCAGCCCGGAGACGAACTGGCTCGAGCCGCTTGCGTCGATCGTGATCTCGCCGCCGCGCACCCGCCCGTGTCCGCGCACCGAGAACGGCAGCGACCAGGTGCCGCCGTCGTCGATGTCGACTCCGACGTCGCGCAGCGCCTTGATCATGGCGCCCATGGGGCGATGCAGCGCGTTCTCATCCGCGGTGAGGGTGATCTCTCCCGCTGCGAAGCCGGCCAGCGGCGAGATGAAGCGCATCACGGTGCCGGCCTGCCCGCAGTTGATCGTCGTGTCGCCGCGCAGCGGCCACGTCGGCGTCACGACGAGGTCGTCGCCGTAATGGCCCTCGCCGGGCACGTGCTCGATGTCCACGCCGAGGACCCGCAAGGCCTTGATCATGTGCGCCGAATCCTCGGAGTGCAGGGGCGCGGTCAGGCGACTGGGGGATTCTGCGATCGCGGCGAGGATCAGCTCTCGGTTGGTGAGCGACTTCGAGCCGGGCACGGTCACGGTGGCGCGCAACGGGCCGTCGGCCTGGGGGGCGTGCCACCGGCCGCGAGAAGAGGTCACAGAAGAAGGGGAATACCCATCAGCAGTCATCGAGTTCTACCCTACTGAACCTCGCCGCTCACGCCGCGAGAAGACGACAGATCGGAACGGAACTCGAGTGAACGCCACGCTGGACCGCCGCACGGCAGAATCCGTCGACGAACTCGAGCGGGCGTGGAGTGCTGTCCCCGTAGACTGGCGCCTGATGACCGAGCAGGCAGACAAGGCGCACGATCCGCGCACCCAGTTCGAAGAGCAGGCGCTGCCCTTCATGGATCAGCTGTATGCGGCGGGGATGCGCATGACGCGCAATCCCGCGGACGCGGCCGACCTCGTGCAGGAGACGTTCGTGAAGGCGTTCGCCTCGTGGAACACCTTCACGCAGGGGACCAACCTCAAGGCCTGGCTCTACCGCATCCTGACGAACACGTACATCAACACGTACCGCAAGAAGCAGCGCGAGCCGTATCAGAGTGCGATCGACGAGCTCGAGGACTGGCAGCTGGGTGGGGCCGAGTCGACGACCGCGACGAGCGCGCGCTCGGCCGAAGCCGAGGCAATCGATCACATGCCGGCATCCGTCGTGAAGGATGCGCTGCAGTCGATCCCCGAGGACTTCCGGCTCGCGGTCTACCTCGCCGACGTCGAGGGCTTCGCCTACCAAGAGATCGCCGACATCATGAAGACCCCCATCGGCACGGTCATGAGCCGTCTGCACCGTGGCAGACGGCAACTGCGTGACCTGCTCGCCGACTACGCGAAGGAACGCGGCATCGACACCGAGGCCGCGGCTAGGAGAAAGCAATGACCGACTGCGGGTGTGAAAAAGCACGCAAGGATCTCGAAGAGTACCTGCGCAACGAGGTCTGCAAGACGCAGCATTCCGAGATCAGGGAGCACCTCGAGAACTGTTCCGAATGCCAGAGTGAAGCGCTCGTCGCGACGACTCTGACCGAGGTCGTCGCGCGCGCCTGCAAGGAGACCGCTCCCGAAGATCTGCGCGACCAGGTGCTCGCGCGCCTGCGCGATCTGCAGGCGTCCCACTGACGGCGGTCTGCAACCCCTAGAAGCGCCAGGCGGCAGCAGCGGGTGCGGTCGCTGCCGCCGCCGCTGTGGCGGCCGCGCTCGCGGCTCCGGCGACGATCGAGATGCCGTAGAGCACGCGCGCGACCTGCTCGGCCGTCGTGTTCTGCGCGATCCGATCGCGAGCAGCGTGGGCGTCGCGGCCGCCGACGATGCGATCGAGCACTCCTGCGCCATCCAGAAGCGTGACGACGGTCGCGACGCGCTGGTCCATGTTGATGTGCCCGGATGCCGCACTGCGCAGTTCGTCGCGGGCATCTTCTGCGACGCGCTCATCGGCCAGGCGCACCCGTGTTCGGGGCACGAGTCCGAGCACGCGTCCCTCATCGCGCACGAGGAGCCCTCGTGAGACGAGGCGGGTCACGGCATCGTCGTACGAACGCCTGCCCACCTGCGAGACGAGGCCGGGCGTGAGGGGGGTGTCCGGTGGCAGGGCGTCCGTGATGGCGTCGAGGGCCGCGGCATCCGCTCGGGGGACGATACGCACGTCCGTGCGGTCCGATGCGGTCGCGGCGAAGTCGATGACGCCGTCGAGCACGAGGTCGACGAGGACCGCACCGCCCACGAGGGCCTCGGCGCCGTCGCTGCGGTGGAGGCATCCGCGTCGGTCTGCCGTGAGCAGGAGGATCTGCTCCGTGATCGAACGGTCCATGCCTTTGAGCGTACGAAGCCGTCCTCAAGGGGACAATGCGACGAAAGTAGGGGGTCAGTGCGGGGGGAACCGGGCCTCGAGCAGCCAGTCACCCTCGTGCGGGCCCGCTGAGAAGGCACCCCCGCGCAATGCCGTGCGCTCGCGCATGCGCGCCGTGCCGTAACCGCTGCCGGGCAGCCTCGGTGCGCTGACCGTGGCGGAGACGGTGTTCTTGACGTGCAGCAGGATGCCCTCATCCGGATCCGCGGCAACGCTCAGCTCGACGCGCTGCGGAGCAGGCGCGTGCTTCATGACGTTGGTCGCGGCTTCGCGGATGATGCGCTCGATGGCGCTCACCGTCAGGAGGTCGAGCTCAACGGTCGCCGCCGGGTCCACACGGACCGCGACGTCGTAACCCGCTTGGTCGAGCTGCGAGCGGAAAGCCTCGACCGCAGACTCGACGCTATGGTCCGCCAAGCGCGCCGACTCTTCGCGCGCGTCTGCTTCGAGATCCACGACGCGGCGCAGATCGACCAGGGCCTGCTTCGCCGACGCGAGGATCGCCTCTTGAGAGCGTGATCGCTCGTCGGGATCATCGGTGCGGTCCAGCAGCCGTGCGTGCATCGCGATCACGGTGAGGTCGTGCGCAACGACATCGTGCAGGTCATCGGCGATGCGCTGCCGCTCCTCGCGTACGAGCTCGACGTTCATCCGCCGAGCATCCACGAGTTCATCGCCGATGCGGCCGGCGCGGGCCTCGAGGGCGCGCAGCACGACTCCGACGGCGCTCGCCCCGGCGGCGACGATGAGCACGGCACTGAACATCGCAACGGAGTCCGGGCGCTGATCGAAGCGGTGCACCCCGGCGGCCGCAGTGAAGAAGAGGACGAGATAGGCCGCCTGCATGGGTGCGGGGCAATACCGCACAACCACGAGGCAGCCGATGGCGAGCCCTACGAGTGCGACCTGCTGCTCGTCGACGAACGGCGAGAACGCCATGAGCGCGAACAGGGCGAGTGCGGTCAGCGTCGCGTTCCACAGCAGCGGGACGAACGCGAGCGTGAGAAGGACGTCGAAGACGAACGACACGGGGTCGTCGAACCCGTCGAACGCCCACAGCAGCAGAGAGGCGACGACGGCCGCCGTCACGACGCCGATGACCGCGACGCGCTCGACGCGCGTGGGCCGTTGCGCGCCCACGGTGCGAGACAGTGGGCGCGCACGCGCTGTATAGGGGCGGGTCACCGCTTCATTATCCTGAAATCGGAGGCACCCCGTCGCGGCGCAGCCGTCAGCTGCAGGCGCCGATGAGACGACAGATCGCGCTCCAGATGGACGTGGTGAACATAGGGTCTCCTCCTCTCAGCTCGGGTGCTCGAGGCCTACGGTGATTCTCGCGGGCCGCCGGACGCGCCGCATCCGACGCACGCCGAGGGTGCCTGCGACTTTTGTAGGGGGTGGGACGACATTTCACCGCCCATATGATGGGCGGGTGGCCTCGATCACCGTCCTCGTTGCCGATGATGAGTTCCTTCTCCGCCGTGCGCTGACGATGTTCCTCGACGAGGCCGACGACATCGAGGTGATCGGAACAGCCGTCGACGGTGCCGATGCGGTCGAGCAGGCCCGGACGTTGAGGCCCGATGTCGTGCTCATGGACATCCACATGCCGAAGCTCGACGGCGTGGCCGCGACGACGCAGCTGACCCGCGCGGTGCCCGAGACCAAGGTGCTCGCCGTCACGACCTTCGGCACGATGCAGACCGTGCTGCCGATGCTCGTCGCCGGCGCGACGGGCTACCTTCTCAAGGACTCCGACCCGCAGGACATCGTCTCGGCGGTGCGCGAGGTGCACCGGGGACTGCGCGTCCTGTCGCCCGCGGTGAGTTCGCTCCTCGTCTCGACGATCGTCGAGGCGTCTTCGGCCACCCCTGCCGCCGCTCTCTCGCCTGAAGAGCGACTCACCCCTCGCGAGGCTCAGATGGTCGAGCTGCTCGCACAGGGCCTGTCCAACGGCGAGATCGCGCGACGTGAGAGTGTGTCCGAAGCAACCGTGAAGTCCCACCTCAGCAACATCATGGCGAAGTGGAACGTGCGAGACCGCGTGCAGGTTCTGATCCGCGCCGTGCGCGCCGGCGTGGTGCGGTTGGACTGACCGGCAACCATACGCAGAAAGGCCGCCCCGGAGGGCGGCCCTTCTTGGATCTCTGCGGATCAGTCCTTCGCGAGTGCCTCCTGCAGGAGCGCGGCCTGCTCGGTCGCGTGCACCTTGGGCGAGCCGGTCGCGGTCGACGCGGCGGCGGGGCGGGACACGCGACGGATCGTGCGTCCGTTCAGCTGCGGCACGACGTCGAGGGCGATGAACGGCCACGCGCCCTGGTTCTCGGGCTCATCCTGCACCCAGACGAGCTCGGCGTCGGGGTACGTCGAGATGACGGCCTGAAGCTCGTCGATCGGGGCCGGGTAGAACTGCTCCAGGCGCACGAGCGCGATCGACGGGTTCGGGTTCTTATCGAGCTCGGCCTTCAGATCCCAGTGGATCTTGCCCGAGTGCAGCAGCACCCGCGTGACGGCGCTCTTGTCGAGGCCGCGCACGTCGTCGAGCACGGGCTCGAAGCGCCCGGTGGTGAAGTCCTCGACCGAGCTCGTCGCGCCCCGCAGTCGCAGCATCGCCTTCGGGGTGAAGACGACGAGCGGCCGACGAGGGCGGGCGTACGCCTGACGGCGCAGCAGATGGAAGTACGAGGCGGGCGTCGAGGGCCGCGCCACCGTCATGTTGTCTTGCGCGCACATCTGCAGGTAGCGCTCGATGCGCGCCGACGAGTGGTCGGGTCCTTGGCCTTCGTAGCCGTGGGGGAGCAGCAGCACGACGCTCGACTGCTGGCCCCACTTCTGGTCTGCAGACGAGAGGTACTCGTCGACGACCGACTGGGCGCCGTTGGCGAAGTCGCCGAACTGGGCCTCCCACAGCACGAGGGCGTCGGGACGCTCGACCGAGTAGCCGTATTCGAAGGCCATCGCGGCGTACTCGCTCAGCAGCGAGTCGTACACCCAGAAGCGGCCCTGGTCGCCGCCCAGGTTGGCGAGCGGGATCCACTCCTGCCCGTTGGCACGGTCGTGCAGCACGGCGTGGCGGTGGACGAAGGTGCCGCGGCGCGCGTCCTGACCGACGAGACGGACGTTGGTCTTCTCGAGCAGCAACGAGCCGAACGCCAGCAGCTCGGCGAAGCCCCAGTCGATCGAGCCGTTGCGGCTCATGTCGAGGCGCTTGTCCAGAAGCTGCTGCAGCTTGGGGTGGACCGTGAAGCCCTCGGGCTTGTTGACGAAGGCGTCGCCGATGAGGTGCACGACATCGCGCGAAACCCCGGTGGTCTCGGGCTCGCCGACGGGGGCCGGGGCCTCGGCATCCATGATGATCGGGTTGGATCCCGTCTCGGCTTCGTGCGTCTCGGTGAAGGCGATCTCGAGGCGGTGCTGGAAGTCCTGCTTCGACTTCTCGTATTCCTCTTCGGTGATATCACCGCGACCGACGAGAGCCTCGGTGTAGAGGCGGCGCACCGAGCGCTTCGCCTCGATGAGGTTCGTCATGAGCGGCTGCGTCATCGACGGGTCATCGCCCTCGTTGTGACCGCGACGGCGGTAGCAGACGAGGTCGACGACGACGTCGCGGTGGAACCGCTCGCGATAGGCGAACGCGAGCTGCGCGACCCGGGTGACGGCCTCGGGGTCATCGCCGTTCACGTGGAAGACGGGGGCCTGGATCGTCTTGGCGACGTCGGTCGCGTACACCGACGTGCGCGCATCCTGCGGCGTCGTCGTGAAGCCGACCTGGTTGTTCACCACGACGTGGATCGTGCCGCCCGTGCGGTAGCCGCGCAGCTGCGACATCTGCAGCGTCTCGACGACGACGCCCTGGCCTGCGAAAGCCGCATCGCCGTGCACGAGGATCGGCAGCCACGCGAACGTGCCGATGGGCTTGCGGTCCTGCTTCGCGCGGACGATGCCCTCGAGCACGCCGTCGACGGTCTCGAGGTGCGACGGGTTGGCGGCGAGGTAGACCGGCAGCTCCTGCTTGCCGTCGGCGACGAAGGTTCCCTCGGTGCCGAGGTGGTACTTGACGTCACCCGAGCCGCTCTTGGAGCCGATCGCGACCGAGCCCTCGAACTCACGGAACACTTGGCCGTACGTCTTGCCGGCGATGTTGGTGAGCACGTTGAGGCGGCCACGGTGGGCCATGCCGATCGCGGCGCCCTCGAGGCCCGCGGCAGCGGCACCCTGGAGGATCTCGTCGAGGAGCGGGATGAGCGATTCGCCGCCTTCGAGGCTGAAGCGCTTCTGGCCGACGTACTTCGTCTGCAGGAAGGTCTCGAACGCCTCGGCCTGGTTGAGCTTGTCGAGGATCCGCATCTGCTCGTCGTGGCCGGGCTTCTGGTACTTGACCTCGAGGTTCTCTTGGAACCACGCGCGCTGGGTCGGGTCCTGGATGTGCATGTACTCGACGCCGATCGTGCGGCAGTACGAGTCCCGCAGGACGCCGAGGACATCGCGCAGCTTCATCTGCCGCTTGCCGCCGAATCCGTTCGTGACGAACTCGCGGTCGAGGTCCCAGAAGGTCAGCCCGTGGCTCTCGATCTCGAGGTCGGGATGCGTCCGCTGGACGTACTCGAGCGGATCGGTGTCGGCCATCAGGTGACCGCGCACTCGGAACGAGTTGATGAGCTCCTGCACGCGTGCCGTCTTGTCGACGCGCTCGGCGAGATCGACGTTGATGTCGTTCGCCCAGTGGATCGGGTCGTACGGGATGCGCAGGGCGGCGAAGATCTCCTGGTAGAAGTCGCGCCGGCCCGTGAGCAGCTCGTGCACGATCTTGAGGAACTCGCCCGATCCGGCACCCTGGATGACGCGATGGTCGTAGGTGCTCGTCAGCGTGATCGTCTTGCCGATGCCGAGGTTCACGAGCGTCTTCTCGCTCGAACCCTGGAACTCGGCCGGGTACTCGAGGGCGCCAGCGCCCACGATGCACCCCTGGCCCTTCATCAGACGCGGGACGGAATGCACCGTGCCGATGCCGCCGGGGTTGGTGAGCGAGATCGTGGTGCCCTGGAAATCGGCAGCCGTGAGCTTGTTGGCGCGGGCGCGCTTGACGAGGTCTTCGTACGAGGCGAGGAACTCGTTGAAGGTCAGCGTCTCGGCGCGCTTGATGCTGGGGACGAGCAGCGCTCGTGAGCCGTCGGGCTTGGGCATATCGATCGCGATGCCCAGGTTGATGTGCGCGGGCGCCACGACCGACGGCTTGCCGTCGACCTCTGCGTAGAAGACGTTCTGGCTCGGGAACAGCTTGAGCGCCTGGATCATCGCCCAGCCGATGAGGTGGGTGAAGCTCACCTTGCCGCCGCGCGTGCGGGCCATGTGGTTGTTGATCACGATCCGGTTGTCGATCATGAGCTTCGCCGGCACCGTGCGCACGCTCGTCGCGGTCGGGACCGTGAGCGACTCATCCATGTTGGCGGCGAGGGTCTTGGGAAGACCCCGCAGCGGCGTGATCTTGTCCTCGACTTCCGAGTCGTCGGCAGCGGGCTCGACCGTTGCCGGCGAGACCTTGGGCGCCTGCGCGGGGATCGGCTGCGCGGCGGCGGGCCGGGCGGTCGTCTTCGCCACCGGCTGCGATCCGATGACGGGGATCGGAGCCGTGAGCGGGGCGGGTTCGTCACCTGCCGGGCGTGAGGCGACGCGGTCCGTCGCTGTCGAGGGGGCGCCCGCACCAGCGGGTCGGTAGTCCTGGAGAATGGGCCACCACGCCTTGTCGACGGAGTTGGGGTCGATGGTGAACTGTTCGTACAGCTCCTCGACGAGCCACTCGTTCGCCCCGAACTCTCCTTCGTTCGAAACCCCGGTGCCCGTCGCCTGAGTCGACACTCTCGATCGCCTGCTTTCATCGGTGAAGTGGTGAAGATGTGGCGCCAAACACATCGCGCGCACGACTGTCAAGCCTAACCCAGTCTGAGTAGCCGAACTCGGTGTCACGGCGTGGCTTCCGCGAAAAACCTCTCATCTTTCACGCTCAGGAACAGTCACTACCCTCGGTGCACATGGAGTTCTACGGTGAACAGCCAGCGGTCGATCTGACGTATTCGGACGTTTTCCTCCTGCCCCGCCGGTCGGCGGTGACGAGTCGGCTCGATGTCGATCTCTCGCCCGGCGACGGCACGAGTGCGACGATTCCGCTGGTGTCGGCGAACATGAACTCGGTCACGGGCGCGCGACTGGCCGCGACCCTCGCCCGGCGTGGCGGCCTCGGCGTGCTGCCGCAGGACATGCCGCTGCAAGAGCTCGATGCCGCCATCAGGTGGGTCAAGGCGCAGCCGGTGATGTGGGACACCCCCCTCGTGCTGCCCCCCGAGGCGACCGTCGCCGACGCGTTGCGCCTGCTGCCGGCGACGGAGGGCCACGGCATCGTCGTGGCCCGCGCATCGACGTCGATCGACGTCGACGACATCCTGGGCGTCGTGCCGGCGACCCGGCTCGCCACGGCCCTCGCCGACGCGCGCCTGGGCGATCTCGCCCGCCACCGCGTGGCATCCATCGACGCGGAGTCGGTGCAGGACCCCCGGCACGCGTTCGACCTCATCGTCGCCGCTGAAGCCGAGACGGTCTGCGTCATCGACCACGGCCGCCTCGTCGGCACGCTCTCGCGGCGCAGCGCCCTGCGCTCCACCATCTACCGCCCCGCCGTCGACGGGGACGGGCGGCTCATCGTCGCCGCCGCCATCGGGATCAACGGCGATGTCGCCGCAAAGGCGAAGGCCCTTGTCGCCGCGGGCGTCGATGTGCTCGTCATCGACACCGCCCACGGACACCAGGACGCCATGCTGCGCGCGCTCCACACCGTCGCGCAGCTCGACCTCGGCCTGCCGCTCGTGGCGGGAAACATCGTCACTCCCGAGGGGGCGTACGACCTCGTCGCGGCGGGCGCGACGATCCTCAAAGTCGGCGTGGGCCCCGGCGCGATGTGCACGACGCGCATGATGACGGCGGTCGGGCGCCCGCAGTTCTCTGCCGTGCTCGAGACCGCTGAGGCCGCCCGCGTCGTCGGCGCCCGGGTGTGGGCCGACGGGGGAGTCCGGTACCCGCGCGATGTCGCGCTCGCGCTGGCCGCCGGTGCGGCGTCGGTCATGATCGGCTCGTGGTTCGCCGGCACGATCGAGGCCCCCGGCGAACTGCTCGTCGACGAATCGGGACGGGCCTACAAGGAGTCGTGGGGGATGGCCTCGACCAAGGCCGTGCACTCGCGCTTCGCGCGGCTCGACCCGTACGAGCTGGCCCGCAAGGAGCTGTTCGCCGAGGGCATCTCGTCGTCGAGGATCTACCTCGATGCGCTCCGCCCCGGGCTCGAAGACCTTCTCGACATGATCACCTCGGGCGTGCGCTCCTCGCTCACGTACGCCGGCGCGGCGACGATCGCTGAGTTCCACACGCGAGCTCGGGTGGGGCTGCAGTCCGCCGCGGGCTACGAGGAGGGCAAGGCGCTCCCCGTGAGCTGGTGAGGCGCGGGAGGTCTGCTGCTTCGTGCACCGCCAGGCGCCGAGAATGTCGGTGCCGAGACTGGCGCGGCTGAGACAACTGTCACGTAGACTTGCGCGCACGATGGACGACCCCCCCAGTAGACGTACGCCCCACGTTCCCGTACACCGCTCGAAGAGGGGTGACACGTGATGGACTATGTCCTCTTGGGCGTGGGGCTCCTGCTCACGATCGGGACCGGCCTGTTCGTCGCGAGCGAGTTCGCGCTGGTCAACCTCGACCGCGCTGAGCTCGAGAAGCGCCGGGCAGCCGGCGAGACGCGCCTGTCGCTGACGATCAGCGCGCTGAAGATCACCTCGACGCACCTGTCCAGCGCGCAGCTGGGCATCACGCTCACGACGCTGCTCACGGGTTACACGATGGAGCCGGCGATCTCGAACCTGCTGCGCCCGGTCTTCGCGGCGTGGGGGTGGCCCGAGGGGTTCGCGAGCCCGTTCGCGGTCGTCGTCGCGGTGGTCTTCGCGACCATGCTGTCGATGATCGTCGGCGAACTTGTGCCGAAGAACTTCGCCCTCGCCGTGCCGCGACAGACCGCCAAGCTCGTGATCCCGTTCCAGACGGCGTTCACCGCGGTCTTCCGCCCCGCCATCGTCGTGCTCAACGGCAGCGCCAACGGCGTGCTGCGAGCCATGGGCATCGAGCCCAAGGAAGAGCTGTCCGGCGCGCGCACCGCTGAGGAGCTGTCGAGCCTCGTGCGTCGCTCGGCGAGTGCCGGCGTGCTCGAAGAGGACACCGCCTCGCTGCTGGACCGTACCCTGACCTTCGCGCGGCTGTCGGCGTCCGACGTCATGACGCCCCGGCCGAGTGTCCATGCGCTCGCCGCCGACGACTCCGCCGAAGACGTCATCCAGCTCGCGCGCCGCACGGGCCACAGCCGCTTTCCTGTCTATGACGAGTCGATGGACGACATCACCGGCATCGTGCACCTCAAAGCCGCCGTGGGGGTGCCCCGCGAGCGCCGACGCGACGTGCCCGCCGCTGCGCTCGCGACCGAACCCCTGCGCGTGCCCGAAGCCGTGCACCTGGACGTCCTCATGTCCGAACTGCGCGCCCGGGGCTATCAGATGGCCATCGTCGTCGACGAGTACGGCGGCACGGCGGGTGTCGTGACGCTCGAAGACCTCGTCGAAGAGATCGTGGGCGAGGTGCTCGACGAGCACGACCGGCGCCGGGCCGGTGTCGTGCGCCTGCGGGACAGCGTCATCTTCCCCGGTGAACTGCGACCCGACGAACTGCTCGATCGCACGGGCATCCGGATCCCCGAGGGAGATGTGTACGACACCGTGGGCGGCTACGTCATGAGCGTTCTGGAGCGCGTGCCCGTCGTGGGCGACTCGCTGCAGACCGAGGACGGCACGATCGACGTGCAGCGGATGGACGGGCGCCGCGTCGACCGCATCCGCTTCACACCCGCGCCAACACCCCTTGCGCCCTCCACGGAAGAAGGGGGTGATCGTCGATGAACGATTGGGCCGGAATCGCCTGGCTGTTCGTGCTGCTCATCGTCAACGCCTTCTTCGTCGGAGCCGAGTTCGCCGTCATCTCGGCCAAGCGCTCCCAGATCGAGCCGCGTGCCGAGAAGGGCTCGCGCTCGGCGAAGACCGCGCTGTACGCGATGGAGCATGCGACGCTCATGCTCGCGACGAGTCAGCTCGGAATCACGATCTGCTCGCTGCTGATCCTCAACGTGTCCGAGCCGGCGATCCACCACCTGCTCGCCGAGCCGCTGGCTCTGACGGGCCTCGCGGCGGGCACGGTCGATGTCATCGCGTTCATCATCGCGCTGCTCATCGTGTCGTACCTGCACGTCGTGTTCGGCGAGATGGTGCCGAAGAACCTCGCCTTCTCGGTGCCCGACCGCGCCGTGCTCATGCTCGCGACGCCGCTCGTGTGGGTGTCGAAGATCTTCTACCCGATCATCGTGTCTCTCAACTGGGTCGCGAACCACGTGCTGCGCCTGTTCCGCGTCGAGCCGAAGGACGAAGCCGCCTCGACCTTCACACTCGACGAGGTCGCGACGATCGTGAACCAGTCGCGCATCGAGGGCATGCTCGATGACACATCGGGCGCCGTCTCGGCGGCACTGGAATTCACCGACAAGAAGGCGAAGGACATCGCCGTGCCGCTGGACGGCCTGGTGACCCTGCCCGAGCGCACGACGGCCGCCGAGATCGAGCGCGCGGTCGCCAAGCACGGCTTCTCGCGGTACGTCATCGTCGATGACTCGGGTGAACCGGTCGGCTATGTGCACCTTAAGGACATCCTGCGTGTCGCTGAAGGACCGGATGCCGCCACCGAGGTCGCCCGCCCGCTTCCGGCCAAGCGCATCCACCACATGGTGCCGGTGCTCGAGACGACCGATCTCGAAGACGCACTCGCCGTCATGCGCCAGGCGGGTCGCCACCTCGCGCGCGTGCGCGATGCCGACGGCACGACGACGGCGGTGCTGTTCCTCGAGGACATCATCGAAGAGCTCATCGGCGAGGTGCAGGACGCGACGCGTCGCCGCAGCTACTGACAGCGGGTGCCTGGCGCCCGCCGCCTCTCAGAGGGTGCGGCGGGCGCGGGCGTACTGCGCGGGCCAGTACGGCAGGTCGACGCCGAGCTCGACCGACGCGCGCAGCGCGAAGTGCGGGTCGCGCAGCCACTCGCGCGCGGCCATGACGGCATCCGCGTCGCCGGCCTGCAGGATCGCCTCGGCCTGCGCGCCGTCGGAGATGAGGCCCACCGCGCTCACGGGCACGCTCGCTTCGCGCCGCACGTGCGCCGCGAGCGGCACCTGATAGCCGGGGCCCACCGGGATGCGCTCGACGGCCACCGCGCCGCCGCTGGAGATGTCGAAGAAATCCGCGCCGCGGTCGGCGCACCAACCCGCGACGGTCGCCGTCTCTTCGACGCTCCACCCGCCGGCCGACCAGTCGGTCGCGGACAGGCGCACGACCAGTGCGACATCGGGGGTTTCGGCGCGCACGGCGTCGACGATGCGCAGCAGCAGGCGAGCGCGGTTCTCGAGGGATCCGCCGTAGTCGTCATCGCGGCGGTTGGCCAGCGTCGAGAGGAACTGGTGCAGCAGGTAGCCGTGAGCGCTGTGGATCTCGAGGACATCGAACCCCGCCTCGGCTGCGCGTCGCGCGGCACCGGCGAAGTCGGCGACGACCTTGTCGATCCCCGCGACATCGAGCGCATCCGGCATGGCGTAGCCGTCGAACGCGATCGCCGACGGCGCCACGGTGCGCCATCCTCCGTCGCTCGGCCTCACACTGCCGCGCGTGCCCACGATGAGCGGCGACCACGTCGAGGCCTTCCTGCCCGCGTGCCCGAGCTGAATGCCCGCGAGTGCGCCGCGCGAGCGGATCGCGACGGCGATCGGTGCCCAGGCATCCCGCTGCTCGTCGTTCCACAGCCCCGCGTCGTCGGGTGAGATGCGCCCCTCGGGCGACACCGCCGTCGCCTCGGCCATGACGATGCCGGCCCCGCCCGAGGCGAACTGAGCGAGGTGGACGTGGTGCCACTCCTGCGGCAGGCCGTCGACGGCGCTGTACTGGCACATCGACGCCACCCACAGCCGGTTGCGCGCCGTGTGGCGGCCGATCGTAAGAGGAGAGAACAACAGGGTCATGGGGAGGGCTCCGCGGATAGGGTGTCGGCATGGCTCGAGAGTGGACCGAGCAGGACGTCGTCGGCGTCGTGCGCATGCCCACGCGCTCCGATGACAAGTATTCCCGGGGTGTGCTGGGTGTGCGCACCGGGTCGGAGATGTACCCCGGTGCGGCCGTGCTCGGCGTCGAGGCGGCATGGCGCACGGGCCTGGGAATGGTGCGCTACTTCGGCGTGGCCGCTGATCAGGTGCTGGCGCGGCGCCCCGAGACCGTCACGGCACCGGGGCGCGTGCAGGCGTGGCTCATCGGCTCGGGCACCGACTCCGCGACCCGCTACCCTGCCGAGACATCGACGATCCGCGGAATCCTGGCGCAGACCGACCCCGTGGTGCTCGACGCGGGCGCGCTGGACCTCGCCCCGGGTGCGACGGCACCCCTCATCGTGACCCCGCACGCGCGGGAGCACTCTGCGCTGCGCAGCTCGCTCGACCTCGGCGAGGGCACGGGTGATCGGCGCAGAGATGTCGCCGAGACGGCGCGCGCTCTGGGGGGTGTCGTGCTGCTCAAAGGCGCGACGACGCTCATCGCCGACGGCATCGAGGTGATCTCCGTCGAGGTCGATGCGCCCTGGCTCGCGACGGCCGGAACGGGCGATGTGCTCGGCGGCGTCCTCGGAGCCCTCGTCGCTGCTGCTCACGCGGTGCCGGATTCCGCGCCGCCGCTGCCGCACCTCGCAGCGTCTGCCGTGTGGCTGCACGGTCGCGCCGCGCAGGTCGCGGGATCCGCTCTCGGCCCGCGGGGTGGACCCCTCACAGCGCTCGATGTCGCCGCAGCGCTGCCGCGCGTCATCGGCGACCTGCTCGCGCGCTCCTGAGCGCCACGGTGGTCACCACCTACGATGGGAGCGTGTCGAGGCGGGCAGGGCTGTGGGTCGCGTTCGCGCTCGTGCACATCACCGTCGCGTGGCTCGGCTTCGTCATGCCCCACCAGCCCATGGGCGATGTGTACCTCGTCTACGAGCCGTGGGCGCTGCAGGCTCTCGACGGGCGCGGAATCCCGGGCATCGCCGAGGATTGGATCTACCCGCCGGTCGCGCTGATTCCCCTTCTGGCCGCGCAGGGGCTCGAATGGATCGCGGGATACGAGATCGCGTGGGCGCTGCTCGTGACGCTGTGCGACGGGCTCGCCTTCGCTCTGCTCGTCGGACGCGCCCGCTCACGCGGACGCCGGCTCGCCGCATGGTTCTGGCTCGCCTTCGCGCTGCTGCTCGGTCCTGTGGGCATGTACCGTCTCGATGCGATCACGGTGCCGCTCGCGCTCGCGGGATGCCTGTGGCTCATCCAGCGTCCGTGGCTCGCCTCGGTGCTGCTCGCCGTCGCGACGTGGGTCAAGGTGTGGCCTGCCGCCCTGCTGGCCGCCGCGTTCTTCGCGGCGCGGCGCCGGGTGGCAGTCGTCGGCGGGGCCCTCGTCGTGAGCGCCGTCGCGCTTGTGACGGTCGCCGTACTCGGCGGAGCACCGCACGCCCTCGGCTTCGTGACGGCGCAGACGGGGCGGGGACTGCAGGTCGAAGCACCCGTCAGCATGTTCTACCTCTGGCTCGCGGCGGCCCGAACGCCCGGTGCATCCGTCTACTACGACCCTGACATCCTGACGTTCCAGGTGACGGGGCCTCAGGTCGATGTGGTCATCGCCGTCATGACGCCGCTTCTGATCGCCGTGCTCGCCGCCGTCGCGGTGCTCGGGGCGATCGCCGCGCGGCGGGGGACGCCCTTCGTCGCGCTCTTCCCGCCGCTTGCGCTGGCCTTCGTGCTCGCCTTCATCGTCTTCAACAAGGTCGGCTCGCCGCAGTACCTCACGTGGCTCATCGCGCCCCTCGCCGTGGGTCTCGTCATCGCGCGCGACCGCTGGCGCCGCCCGGCCGCGCTCGGCCTCCTGCTTGCCGCGCTGACGCAGGTCGTCTACCCGCTCGCGTACGGCGAGGTGCTCGCGGCTGTACCGGTCGCCGTCGGCATCCTCACCGTGCGCAACGTGCTGCTGGTCGTGCTCTTCGTCTGGGCGCTCGGACGGCTGGTGCATCTGGTGACAGGCCGCCGCACGACATCGCCTGCTCTTTCCACTCAACCGGAGGTAACACCATGATCATCGCCTTCTCGGTCGCTCCCAGCGGCACCGGCTCGGCCGACGGCTCGGTGCACGACGCCGTCGCCGCCGCCGTGCGCGTCGTGCGCGCGAGCGGTCTGCCGCACCGCACGACGTCGATGTTCACCGAGATCGAGGGGGAGTGGGACGAGGTGTTCGATGTCGTGCGGCGCGCGACCGAGGCCGTCATGCCCTTCGGGTCGCGCGTCTCGCTCGTGCTGAAGGCCGACATCCGCCCGGGCTGGACGGGCCAGCTCGACGCCAAGGTCGAGCGCCTCGAATCCGCGCTCGAAGCGGACGCGACCGACTGAGTCGCAACGATTCGCCGGGGCCGCCGCGTCCCCGCTAGCATGACGCGGTGATCTCCTCTCCGCTGAGGAGGGGGGCCGCGAGGTGGGCGCTCCTCTCCCTCGCCATCGGCAGCTTCGGCATCGGCATGACCGAGTTCGTCGTCATGGGCCTGTTGCCCGACATCGCGCAGGATCTGCTGCCGGCGACCTGGTCGGCGAGTCAGGACGACGCGATCGCGCAGGCCGGCTGGCTCATCACGCTCTACGCCCTCGGCGTCGTCGTGGGTGCTCCCACGATCGCCGGCGTGGTCGCGAAGTACCCGCGCCACCGCGTCATGATCGCCCTCGCCCTCGCCCTCACTGTGGGAAACGCCCTCACGCTCGTGATGCCGACCTTCGAGCTCGTCGCCGCGTCGCGCTTCGTCGCGGGCCTGCCGCACGGCGCCTACTTCGGCATCGGCGCGCTCGTCGCCGCTGACGTGCTCGGCCCCGGCAAGCGTGCCAAGGGGGTCGCGTTCGTGCTGACGGGCCTCACGCTCGCGAACGTCGCGGGGGTGCCGCTCGGCACGTTCCTCGGGCAGCAGGCGGGCTGGCGCGCGGCGTTCCTCGTCGTCGTGGCGATCTTCGCCGTCGCCACGATCGCGATCGCCCTGTCGGTGCCGCGGCACGACGCCGACCCGGGTCGCACCTTCCGTGCCGAGCTGAAGGTGTTCCGGATCGGCCAGGTGTGGCTCGCCCTCGCGATCGGATCGGTCGGCTTCGGCGGGTTCTTCGCCGTGTACAGCTATGTCGCGCCGATGGTGACCGATCTGACGGGATCGCCGGCGTGGGTCGTGCCCATCGTGCTCGTGCTGATGGGTGTCGGCATGACGGTCGGCAACATCATCGGCGGTCATCTCGCCGACCTCGACGTCAAGCGCGCCATGCTCGGCGGGCTCATCGCCCTCGCGTGCGTCTTGACGCTCGTCGCGCTCACGTCGCAGTGGATCTGGACGCTCGGGATCTTCGTCTTCCTCACGGGGCTCGTCTCATCGGTGCTCGTGCCCACGATCCAGACGCGCCTGATGGATGTCGCCGAGGACAACCAGTCGATCGCTGCGGCAGTGAACCACTCCTCGCTGAACCTGGGCAACAGCATCGGGGCCTTCGTCGGCGGCGTCGTCATCGCGGCGGGCTGGGGCTTCGCGGCGCCCGCGTGGGCGGGGGTCCTGCTCGCCGTCGGTGGGGTCGCGCTCGCCGTGGTGAGCCTTTCGCTCGAGCGGACGTCGGTCGGCGCGCGGTGAGGCGCCGCGGCGCGGGCGTCGTAGGCTGGCCAGGTGACCGACGACCGAGCTGCACGCGTGCTCTCTGACGCTGTCGACGGAGCCCGCGCGCGACGCCCGGGTGACGCGGCCGACCCCGACATCCCCGTCGCCGCGACAGTGGTGGTCGCGCGTGACGGCGACGACGGCGCCGAGGTGCTCATGATCCAGCGCCCCGACCGGGGCTCGTTCGGCGGAGCGTGGGTCTTTCCCGGCGGCAAGCTCGACGATGCGGACCGCACGAGCGACGACGAGCCGGACGAGGACGTCGCCCGCCGCGCCGCCGTGCGCGAGACGTGGGAGGAGACGGGGCTCGCGCTCGCCGCCGCCTCGCTCGTGCCGCTGTCGATCTGGGATCCGCCGCCCGGCATCCCGCTCCGTATCCGCACGTGGTTCTTCGTCGCGGCGGCATCCGATGTCGAACTCGTCCTGTCCGAGCACGAAGCCGTCGCTGCGGAGTGGGTGCGGCCCGGCAGCATGCTCGAACGCCACGCGCGGGGCGAGGTCACCCTGTATCCGCCGACGTGGGTGACGCTGCACGGGTTCGAACACGAGATCTCGGTCGAGGGAATGCTCGGAGCCGCGCGCCTGGCCGGACTGCAGCGCTTCGACTCCGTTGCGCGAAAGGGCCCGAACGGGCCGTTCCTGCTCTGGCCCCAAGACGCCGAGTTCGACCCGGATGCCGCCGACCCCGGTACGGCACGCCACCGGCTCGAGGTGGGCGCGCTGCCCTGGATCTACACGCGCGCCGGCTGATCAGGTCGCGAGCAGTCGCCGCAGGTGCGCTCCGACGGCGGCGGTCTCGATGAGGAAGCCGTCGTGCCCGAAGTCGCTCGCCAGCACGACGACGCCGTCTTCGATGAGCGTGCGGATGCCGCGCCCGATGCGCTGCTGACCGTCGGCGGGGAACAGCCGGTCGCTGTCGACGCCGAGCACGAGGCTGCGCGCCGTGACCCGCGCGAGGGCGTCTTCGACACCGCCGCGATCGCGCCCGATGTCGTGCGAGTTCATCGCCTCGACGAGGGTCAGGTAGGTGTTGGCGTCGAAGCGGCGCGTGAACTTGTTGCCGTGGAAGTCGAGGTACGACTCCACCGCGAACCGGCCGCCGTGGCCCAGCGGGCTGACGACCGACTGCCACGACCGCTGGAAGCGCTGATTGAGCTCGGTGGGGGAACGGTAGTTCAGCAGCGCCATGCGACGCGCGAGCGCGAGCCCGCGATGCGGTCCGTCGCCGTCGCCTGAGTCGTAGTACTCGCCGTTCTGGAAGCGGGGATCGATCCGGATCGCCTCGAGCTGCACCGAGTTGAGGGCGATCTGGTCGGCGGTGTTGATGGGCGGGGCCGACAGCACGGCGAGGCGCTCGACGCGCTCGGGGTGGCCGATCGACCATTCGAGAGCGTGCATCCCGCCCATCGATCCGCCGACGACGGCGGCCCACCGGTCGATGCCGAGGGCGTCGGCCAGCGGCACCTGCGCTGCGACCTGATCGCGAGTGGTCAGGTACGGAAAGCGTCCCGCCCACTCGTAGCCGTCGGGCGCGATGCTCGAGGGGCCGGTCGAGCCCTGGCATCCGCCGAGCATGTTGGGGGCCACAACGAACCACCGGTCGGTGTCAATCGGGCAGCCGGGGCCGACGATCGATTCCCACCATCCCGACGTGGGATGACCGGGACCGGCGGCGCCGCGGACGTGGCTGTCACCCGTGAGCGCGTGCAGGATGAGCACGGCGTTGTCGCGCTGCGGCGACAGCTCGCCCCACGTCTCGTACGCCAGTCGGTAGCCGGGCAGCTGCGCGCCGCCCTCGGTGCGGAACGCGCCGAACGCCGCGAACTGCCGGTCGCCGACGGGGTCGCCGTCGCGCCACGCACCCGTCGCGGGCGGCCTGCCGAGCAGCAGCCGCGCATCCGCCTCGGTGACGGGGGCCGAGGGGACGGTGTCCTCCGAGGTCTGCCAGTCCATGGCTGCCATTCTCTCCCGCCTGCGACGTCCTCCCGCCGCGTGTTACGCCGCCGCTCTGCCGTTCAGGCGCGTGCGGCCTCCGAGACGCGGCGGGCGGCGGCGAGTGCCTGCTCGAGGTCGGCTTTGATGTCGTCGATGTTCTCGAGCCCGACCGAGAGGCGCACGAGGCCGGGGGTCACACCGCCGGCGAGCTGCTCCTCGGGGGTGAGCTGGGAGTGGGTCGTCGAGGCAGGGTGGATGACGAGCGACCGCACGTCGCCGATGTTCGCGACGTGGCTGAACAGCGTGAGCGAGTTGACGAACTCGCGGCCCGCATCGACGCCGCCCTTGAGCTCGAACGAGAGCACGGCGCCCACGCCCTTGGGCGCATAGGTGTTCGCCGCCGCGTACCACGGTGACGTGGGAAGCCCCGAGTAGTTCACGGATGCGATGTCGTCGAGGCCCTCGAGCCACTCCGCGACCTCCTGCGCGTTCTGCACGTGGCGCTCGATGCGCAGCGACAGCGTCTCGATGCCCTGGATGAGGTTCCAGGCGCTCTGCGGCGCGATGGCGGGACCCAGATCGCGCAGCAGCTGCACGCGCGCCTTGATGATGTAGGCGAGGCTGTCGCCGACGGCTGCCGTGTAGCTCGCGCCGTGGTAGCTCTCATCGGGCTCGGTGAGGCCCGGGAACTTCTCGACGTTCTTGGACCACTCGAAGGTGCCGCCGTCGACGATGACACCGGCCATCGTCGTGCCGTGCCCGCCGAGGAACTTCGTCGCCGAGTGCACGATGATGTCGGCGCCGTGCTCGAACGGCTTGATGAGGAACGGCGTCGCGATCGTGTTGTCGACGATGAGCGGCAGGCCGTTCTCGTGGGCGATGTCGGCCACGGTGCGGATGTCGAGGACGTTGATCTTTGGGTTGCCGATCGTCTCGGCGAACAGCAGCTTCGTGTGGGGACGGATCGCCCGGCGCCACTCGTCGGGGTCGTCCTGGTTGTCGACGAAGGTCACCTCGACGCCGAGTTTCGCGAGCGTGAACTTGAACAGGTTGTAGGTGCCGCCGTAGATCGAGCTCGACGAGACGAAGTGGTCGCCGGCTTGCGCGATGTTGAGGATCGCGAACGTCGTCGCCGACTGGCCGCTCGCGAGCAGGAGCGCACCCGACCCGCCCTCGAGCGCCGCGAGACGCTGCTCGACGACGTCCTGGGTGGGGTTCTGGATGCGGGTGTAGATGTTGCCGAACTCGGCGAGCGCGAACAGGTTCGCGGCGTGCTCGGTGTTGTCGAAGACGTAGGCAGTGGTCTGGTAGATCGGCGTCGCGCGCGACTTCGTCGTGGGGTCGGGCGAAGCGCCCGAATGGATCTGCTTGGTCTCGAAGCGCCAGTTCTCGGGTGCGGACATGAGTGCTCCTGTGGTTCGGGTGTGGCCGGTGAAGGGGCGACGCGAGTCGCGATCTCATCCGAGGGTATGGCGGCGGCGGGCACACGCCAACGAGCGAGAAATGTTACGTAACAACCACGAGTAGCGTGGAGGCATGGTTACCAGGCGTGCAGTCGTGACGGGTGCGAGTTCGGGGATCGGCGAGGCGGCGGCGCGTGCGCTGCGCTCCCGCGGCTGGGATGTCGTCGGGGTGGCTCGCCGAGCCGAGCGGCTCGCTCGGCTCGAAGACGAGATCGGCATGGCCGCGTTCGCGGCGGATCTCACCCGCGACGGTGATGTCACGGCGCTGGCCGACTGGCTCGCCGAGACGGGGCCTGTGCACGCGCTCGTGCACGTGGCCGGCGGCGCGCGCGGAACAGACCGCGTCGAAGACGGCCGCGTCGAGGACTGGCAGTGGATGTTCGATGTGAACGTGCTCGCTGCGCAGCGCATGGTCGCGGCGATCCTGCCGCTGCTGCGGGACGCAGCGGCAGCCGATGGTCACGCCGACACGCTGTTCGTGACCTCGACCGCCGCCCAGCAGGCCTATGCGGGCGGTGCGGGATACAACGCCACCAAGGCCGGCGAGGCGATGCTCGTGCACGCGCTGCGCCTCGAGCTGAACGGCGAGCCGATCCGCGTCATCGAGATCGCGCCGGGCATGGTGTTCACACCCGAGTTCACCGTCAACCGGCTCGGCGGCGATCGCACCGCGGCCGAGCGCGTGTACGAGGGCGTGCCGGATCCGCTCACCGCCGATGACGTCGCCGACGTCATCGCGTACGCGCTCGAGGCGCCCGGTCACGTGAATCTCGACCTCGTGACGATGCGCCCCGTCGCGCAGTCGGCACAGCACCTGCTCGCGCGCGGCACCCTCGCGGTGCGCCCGAGCCGCGACGACTGAGCACCGCGGTGGCGATGACGCTGCCCGAGCTCGCGGCAGCGGGTCTGATGGATGCCGGATGGGCTGAGGCACTCGCCCCGGTGGCCGACGACATCGCGGCGGTCGGAGAGCGGCTGCGCCACGAGGTCGCGGCGGGGCGCGGCTATCTGCCGGCCGGGGACCGGGTGCTGCGCGCTTTCCAGCGCCCGCTCGCCGACGTGCGCGTGCTCATCGTGGGGCAGGACCCGTATCCGACGCGCGGTCATGCGATCGGGCTCTCGTTCGCCGTCGAGAGTGATGTGCGCCCGCTGCCGCGCAGCCTGGTGAACATCTATCGTGAGCTCGAGGCCGACCTGGGGCTGCCGCCCGCGCCGCACGGCGACCTCTCGGCATGGAGCAGCCAGGGCGTCATGCTGCTCAACCGCGTGCTCACCGTCGCCCCGGGGCAGGCCGGCTCGCACCGCGGCTGGGGCTGGGAGCGGGTCACCGAGCACGCGATCCGCACGCTCGTCGCCCGCGATGCGCCGCTCGTCGCGATCCTGTGGGGGCGGGATGCCGCGGGCCTTCGCCCCCTGCTCGGTGCGACGCCCGTCGTCGAGTCACCGCACCCGTCGCCGCTGTCGGCGCGCCGAGGTTTCTTCGGGTCACGGCCGTTCTCACGCGCCAACGCGCTGCTGGAGCAGCAGGGCGCGGAGCCTGTCGACTGGCGTGTGATGTCGCCGACGGCCACGAGCTAGTCCGCAGACGGCGCGCGCCCCCACCCGCGCACGGCATCGACGAGTGCGCGCCACGCGCCCGTGAGCTCGTCGTCGGGAAGCTCGGCCGTGTGGTCCCGCTCGTCGTCGCAGCGGGCGCGGATATGCCAGACGAAACGGTCCGCTCCACGAGGGGGAGCGCACTCGTCGGCCACGGCGTCCCACGGGCACTGCTCGATGAGCGCGACGAGGACCGGTGCGTCGTCGGGGTCGGGCTCTGCCCGCCACGCACGGCGCAGGCCGGCCATCCCACCCGTGCGGGTGACCTCGACGACCGGAGCCGGGTCAGGCTGGGGGTGTTCCATCCGCGTCGACGCCGACGCCCGACCATCCGGCGCGGACGGCGGCGACCTCCTCTGACTCCTCACCGTACTCCGCGACGGCGGCGCGCACCGTTGCGCCGGCGAACGTCGTGAAATCGGCATCGGGCCCCACGGTGCCCGAGATGAGGGCCCGGTACCAGATGAGCCCCGCGCGCTCCCATGCCCGCCCGCCGAGCGCCGTTGCGACGAGGTAGAACGCATGATTGGGGATGCCGGAGTTGATGTGCACGCCGCCGTTGTCGCCGGTGGTCACGACGAAGTCGCGCATGTGCGCCGGCTGCGGGTCGCGACCGAGAACATCGTCGTCGTACGCCGTTCCCGGCGCGGAGAGCGAGCGCAGCGCGTGGCCCTGGACGGCGTCGGTGAAGATGCCCTCGCCGATGAGCCAGGTCGCCTCGTCGGCGTTCTGCTCGAGGTGGTGCTGTTCGGCGAGGGCGCCGAACACGTCGGCGACGGATTCGTTCAGCGCACCGGACTGGTCGCGGTACTCGAGCCCGCCCGCCGACTCGACGACGCCGTGCGCGATCTCGTGCGCGATGATCGTCAGTGACCGCGTGAAGCCTGTGAAGACCTCGCCGTCGCCGTCGCCGAACACCATGCGCTCACCGTTCCAGAATGCGTTGTCGTAGTCGGTGCCGTAGTGCACGGTCGCGAGCAGCGCGCCGCCGAGACCGTCGATGCCGTTTCGGGCGAAGGCATCCCACAGGAAATCGAACGTGACGCCGAGGCCGTCGTACGCCTCGTCGACGGCGGCGTCGCCCGACGCGGGGTCGTCTTCGCCGCGCACGCGCACTCCGGGCAGCGTCTCGCGGTTCTGAGCATCGGAGATCGTGCGGTCCGGCCCGGGCGACGTCTCGAACACGAGCGAGCCGTTCTCGTCGATCGAGAGCTCGAGCCGCGTGCGCTGGGGCCGGTAGTCGCGCGACGCGAGGAGCGTCGCTCGGGCGGCGGCCGCGGCGCGTGCCCACTGCGGCTCCTGCACCGCGGCGATGCGGGCGAGCAGATACGGGGGGACGATGGCTCTCATGGTGCGACAGTAGCGCCCGCCCCCGACAGCGAGGCGGCTCAGGCGTCGGGATCGATGACCGGGATCGACGCCAGCAGTCGCCGCGTGTACGACACCTGCGGCTGCAGCAGGACCTTCTCGGTCGGCCCTTCCTCGACGATGCTGCCGTCCTTCATGACGATGACCTCGTCGCAGAGGTTCTGCACGACGCCGATGTCGTGAGAGACGAGCACGAGGGTGAGGCCGTCGCGTTCGCGCATCTCGGCGATGAGCGCGAGGATCTGCGCGCGCACCGTGACATCCAGCGCCGACAGCGGTTCGTCGCCGATCAGCAGTCGCGGCCGGTGCACGATCGCGCGGGCGAGGGCGATCCGCTGCCGCTGGCCGCCAGAGAACTCGTGCGGGAACCGCGCCGTCATGTCGGCCTCGAGCCCCACCTGCGAGAGCACATCGCGCACACGCGCGCGGCGGTCTCCTTCAATGCCCAGCGCCCACAGCGGCTCACCGACGATCCGGCCGATGCTCATGCGCGGGTCCAGCGACGCGTATGGGTCTTGGAAGACGATCCCGGTCTGGCGGCGCAGCCAGTGCAGGGCCCGCGCTGAGGCCCGCGCATCGACGGGGCGCCCGTCGAACTCGACCGTGCCCGCCGTGGGGGTGTCGAGGGCGAGCAGCAGCCGCACAAGCGTCGACTTGCCCGACCCCGACTCGCCGATGATGCCCAGTGCCGAACCCTCGCGCACGTCGATGTCGGCGTCATCGAGCGCCGTCGTGAATGTGCGCCTCTCGAACAGCGTCTGCTTGGCCACGGCGTGCCGGCGGGTGAGGCCGCGCCCGCGCAGCAGGACGCCTGGTTCTCCGCGGTGAAGGCTCACGTGCCACCCCCGGGTCGCCAGAGCGTCGCGGTCGCATCGCGCAGAAGGCCTTCCGTGACGATGGATGCCGGCGCGCTCAGCAGCTGTGCCACGGGGGCGTCCTCGACCACCCGGCCATGCTCGAGCACGATGCCGTGCGTCGCGATCCGCGACAGCACCGCGAGGTCGTGCGTGATGAAGACGAGCGACATGCCGTCGTCTTTCACGAGGGAGTGCAGCAGTTCGAGGATCTCGGCCTGGATCGTGACGTCCAGGGCCGTCGTCGGCTCGTCGGCGATGAGCAGGCGTGGGCGGCAGGCGAGCGCCATCGCGATGGCGACGCGCTGGCGCTGTCCGCCGGACAGCTGATGGGGATAGCGCGAGACGATGCGCGCGGGGTCGGGGAGCGCGACGCGCGCGGCCTCGGCGATGGCGCGAGCCGCGGCCTCCTTCTTCGACGCACCCTCGTGGATCCGCACCGATTCAGCGATCTGCCGGCCGACCGTGCGGATCGGGTTGAGGGCCGTGCGTGGTTCCTGGAAGACGATGCCGATCTCGTCGCCGCGGATCTCAGCGAGTTCGCGGTCGCTCAGTTCGAGCAGCTCACGGCCGTTCCACCGGATCGATCCGGTTGCGCTCGCTTCGTCGGGGAGGAGCCCCAGGATCGCCAATGCCGTGAGGGACTTGCCCGATCCGGATTCGCCGATGAGACCGACGCGCGATCCGTCGGGAACCGCGAACGACACGCCGTCCACGACGCGGCGCCCGTCGATCTCGATCACGAGATCGGTGACCTCCAGGCTCACGCGACCACCTCCGGTACGGGAACGCGAGCGGCGCGGCGGGCTGCGCGGCGGCTGAGGGTCGGGTCGGTCGCTTCACGCAGACCGTCGCCGAGCAGGTTCAGGCCGAGCACGGTGATCGTGATCGCGAGTCCAGGCCACACGACCGAGAGCGGATGCACCGTGATGTACGCCTGCAGATCGCGCAGCAGTACACCCCACGACGGCTCGGTGACGGGTGCGCCGAACCCGAGGTAGGACAGCCCCGCCTCGGCGAGGATGGCGACCGCCATGCCCCACGACAACTGCACGATGAACACGGGGGCGACGTTGGGCATCAGATGATGCAGCAGGTTCTGCGCGGGGTTCAGCCCCGACGCGCGCCCCGCCAGCACGAAGTCGCTGTGCAGCACGCGACGGAGCTCGGGCCGGGTCACCCGCGCGATGTTGACTCCGAACCCGATCCCCACCGCCCAGATGACGACCCACAGGCCCCCGCCCCACACCGCCGAGATCATCATGGCGATGATGAGCACGGGGAAGGCGATCAGGATGTCGACGAAGACGGCGACCGCTTCGCGCACCCACCGTGCCGTGAGGGCTCCGAGCGCGGCGAGCGAGACGCCGATGACGGTCGCGATGACACCTGCACCGACGGCGACGACGACCGCGGTGCGCGAGCCCGCCATGATGAGGCTCAGGATGTCGCGGCCTGATCCATCGGTGCCGAGCACGTGCGGCCAGCTCGGCGCCGCCCAGCGGTTCGAGATCTCGACCTGCTGCGGATCGAACGGCGTCCAGAACCCTGCGACGAGCGCCGTCGCGGCGATGACCGCGACGACCAGCAGACCGAACCGCCCCGTCGTCAGCCGCCAGAGTCGACCGAGCCACGCCCAGCGGCTCGGTGCGGCAACCACCTGCGTCACGATGCCTCCCGTTGGCGCGGGTCGATCGCGCGGTGGGCGAGGTCGACGAGGAACCCGACGATCAGCACGAAGCCGGTGAGCGCGAGAAGCTCGCCCTGCACCTTGGGCAGATCGCGTGCACCGACGTCGGCCACGAGCATCCGTCCGATGCCCGGAAGGGTGAACAGCTGCTCGATCACGACGGCTCCGACGATGATGCCCGCGACCTGCAGCCCGAGCACCGTGATGACCGACAGCCCGACGACCGGGAGCCCGTGCCGGATGAGTGCTGCGTTGCGGGTGAGGCCCTTCGCGGCGGCGGTGCGCACGAAGTCCTGGCCGACGGCCTGCAGTGTCGCGCTGCGCACGAAACGCAGCAGCATGGCGCCCTCGACGATGCCGATCGTGAGCGCGGGCAGGAGGAGCGAGCGAAACGCCGCCGACGGGTCGTCCCAGCCCGACCGCGGGAAACCCTGCGCGGGCAGCCAGCCGAGCCACACGGCGAAGACGACGACGAGCATCATTCCCGCCCACACGACCGGGACGGCGGCCAGCAGCTGTGCGCCGACGTTCAGGGCCGTGCCGTCGGCGCGGCCGCGGCGCATCGCCGACAGCACACCGAACGGCACGCTGATGAGCAGCGCGATGATGAGCGACATGATGCCCAGGGGCACCGTCACCTGGGACTTCTCGACGATCTCGTCGACGACGCCCGACCCGGTCAGCAGCGACGTGCCCAGGTCACCGCGGAAGATTCCGCCGATCCAGTCGAGGTATTGCGCCGTGAGGGGCCGATCCAGGCCGAGCTGCTCGCGGATGGCGGCGACCTGCGCGGGCGAGCTGCCCATGCCCGCGATGAGCTGCGCGATGTCGCCCGGAAGCACGCGCAGCGTCAGGAAGATCAGGACGCTGGCGACGAACAGCCCGACGATGAGCAGGGCGGACCGCGTCAGCGCGTACCGGATCACCCGTCGCTCTTGGTCAGCTCTGCCAGATTGAGACGCTCGTTCACGTTGATCGAGGGCATACTCGCGATGTTAGTGCCCACGGCGACGACGGACGCGCCGTTGAACAGCCAGTCCGCAGCTGCGTCCTCGGACACGATGCGACCGGCCTCGGCCAGCAGTCGCGACGCCTCGGCCTCGTCGACGGCGGCGAGGGACTCGGCGAACAGGGCCTGCACTTCGGGGTTGTCGTACGTGAAGTAGTAGTCCGGGTCGGCCCAGTTCTCGAAGTCGCGCGCCTCGGTGTGCAGCACGAAGCTGAGCTCGTAGTCCTTGTTCTCGTAGACGTCGGTCTGCCACGTCGGGAAGTCGACGGACTCGACTTCGAGCGTGATCCCGACCTCGTGCAGGTTGGACACGAGGATCTGGGGAATGGTGGTGGCGTAGAAGTTCGGGATCGTCAGGGTCAGATCGAGCTCTTCGGCGCCGGCTTCGGCGAGGAGCTCGCGCGCGGCATCCGGGTCGTACGGGGCGACGTCGGCGAGGTCGGACCACCCCGGGTCGAGCTCGGGGATCGGGCCGTAGAGCGTCGTGCCCGATTGGAAAGCCTCGATGAAGGCGTCGTTGTCGATGGCCTGGCGGATCGCCTGGCGGACACGCTTGTCGGCGAGCGGGCCCGACGTCTGGTTCATCGCGAGCGTGCCCTTGTCGGTGGACTGGCCGATCACGACGGTGAAGTCGCCCGCTGCCTCGACCTGCTCGGTGAGGTTGGCGTCGAAGCCGGTCAGGACATCGATCTCGTTCGCAAGAGCGGCGTTGAGAGCGGCCTGGTTGTCGGGGATGTAGTCGAAGACGACCTCGGCTACACCGGCCGCCTTGCCCCAGTAGTCGACGTTGCGCTCGAACGTGATGCTGTCGCCCTGCCGCCACGTGGCGAACCTGAACGGGCCGGTGCCGTTGGCCGACGTCTTGTAATCGACGGTGTCGTCCTGCTTGAGGATCACTCCCGAGCGACCGGTGAGGTTCCACAGCAGACTCGAGTCGGGCTCGTCGAGGGTGAGGGTGACCTCGTGGCCGTCGGCCGTGATCGACGAGACGTTGGCGAGGCGCGCAGAGTCCCGCCATGCGGGGGTGGCTTTGCGGGTCTGAAGCGACCACACGACATCCTGCGGCGTCAGTTCTTGGCCGTCGTGGAAGACGACGCCCTCGCGGACGGTGAAGGTGTACTCGAGCCCATCGGGGGAGATCGTCCAGTCCGAGGCGAGTGCAGGCACGATCTCCTGCTGCGGGGTGCGCGAGACGAGCCCCTGGTAGATGTTGTCCATCAGGATCTGGTCGAGCGCGGCGCCCGCCGTCTGACGGATGTCGAGGTTGCCCGGCTCGAGAACGAGCCGGATCGCGACCGACGCGTCCGCGTCGGGCGAGCCGGTCGATGTGGGCGCCGGAGCGGGGCTCGCGCACGAACTGAGGAGCAGTGCTCCGGTGACGATGAGGCCGGCGGCGAAGCCTGTGCGGCGGTGCATGCGATTCCTTTCGGAGGGGCATCCGATGCTGTGCGGATGCGGGCCTCGAGGGTGTGATCGGCAGTTTCGACCAGTGCGGAGACAAGCCTAGAGTTCTCTGGCCCCGTAGCGACAATCCAGGACGCCTGGGAGGGGCCGTGGGTACGCTGGCCGCATGACTCCTGAGCCGCGGGTGCACTTGTCCAGATCAGCACGCGAGGCCTACGCCGCGCTCGACGGGCTCGCGAAGACCGTCGGCGACCTCGCCTCCGACGCGGGGCTGGATGCGCGCATGAAAGAGATCGTGCAGATCCACGCGTCGCAGCTGAACGGCTGCGCCTACTGCGTGCGGGTGCACGTCGACCGCGCCGTCGCGGCGGGTGTCGACGCCGACGTCATCGCCCAGATCGCGACGTGGCGGGAGTCCGGTGTGTTCAGCGGGCGCGAGCGCGCGGGCCTCGAGCTGGCCGAGTCGTTCACCTTCATCCACGAGGACGGCATCCCCGACGACGTGTACGACCGGGTGGGGAGCATCCTCAGTGAGAAGGAGTACGTCGCGCTCAGCTGGCTGCTCGTGACCATCAACGCCTTCAACCGTGTGACGATCGCCGGACGCTACCCCGTGCCGCCCCGCGGGGGCGACGCGGCGTGATCGAGGGCGAGCCCCGCCGCGACGGCGAGAGTGTCGTCGTGTCCGGAGCGACGAACTTCCGTGACGTCGGCGGTCTGCCCGCCGGCACGGCGCAGACACGGTCGGGCACGCTCTTCCGTTCCGGAAACCTCGCCCGCGTCGACGACGCCGGCCGCACGTCGCTTTCCGCTCTCGGCATCCGGCGCGTCATCGATCTGCGCGACGAAGACGAGGTGACCTCGGCGCCGAGCCTCATCGACGGCCTCGGCATCGAGGTGCAGCGCGTGCCGCTGTTCCTCGGCTCGGTCGCGTCGTTCTTCGAACAGGATCTCAGCCTCGCCGAGCTGTACCGGCGGCTGATCGAGGACTCCTCCGCGGGCGTCGTCGAGGTCGTGCGCGGAATCGTCACGGATCAGCCCGTGCTCGTGCACTGCACGGTGGGCAAGGACCGCACGGGGGTGACGGTGGCTCTCACGCTCGCTGCCGCGGGAGTGGATCCCGACGCCGTCGTGAGGGACTACGCGCGAACCGAGACGCTCCTGCCCGCGCGGCGCAACCGGCAGGTGCTCGCCTGGCTGCGCGCGCAGTATCCGAGGGCGGTGCACCTCGAAGAGCTCGCGACGCGCTCGCCCACCCACGTCATGCGCGACGCGCTCACTCGCATCGATGAGGTGTACGGATCGCCGGCGGAGTATCTGCGCGCGCACGGCCTCGGCGATGACGAGATCGTCGAGCTGCGCCGCATCCTCGTCGAATGAGAGTCCGCTGAACATAGGTTAGGCAAGCCTACATTCGGGTATAGTCGGAGCATCATGAGCACTCCGGTACACGAGACGACGCACAGCGCGTCGGCATGCCGCGCCTCGCGTCACACGCGCGTTCAGCACCTCATCACCGCCGACGAGACCTCGCTCGCCGAGCTCGAGACTCTTCTCGCGACGCTTCCGCTGTGCTCGACGGGTCGCGTCTTCATCGAGATCCCGGATGCCTCATGGCAGGCCGACATCCACGTTCCCGCGCGTATGACGCTCACCTGGCTCGACCGCTCGCGCCGTTCGGGCGACCCCGGCACGGGGCGCGGCTGCGTCGCGGGCCAGGCGCTCGCGCGTGCCGTCACGGCCTGGGCCGACGAGATGCTGTGCGACGCCGACGATGCGACGCGCATCCACCTGCTGGGCGGCTACCTCGGCACGGCCGACATCGTCGACCACCTCACGACGCGCAACGGCATCACGGCCGACGCGATCCACACGCGGGCCAGGTACGGGCTCGCAGACGCCCGCCGCGCGCACTGACACACGCCCGGGCGTGATTCGACGCTACGGGCGACGGTGCTCGCGCACCGGGATGTAGTTGCCGTCGGAAAGACCGGCTTCGATCTCGAACCGATTGCGCAGGGGGTTGCGTCCGGCGAGGGCGTAGAGCACGGGCATCAGGAACCCGTACCGCTGCCACTGCCGCTTGTGCACGACCTCGTGTCGCAGCAGCCGCTCGGTGACTCGCCCGTCGCCGGTCAGGAAGCATCCGCCGACGCAGACCCCGCCGCGCGCGAAGGCCCACCAGGGCAGCCCACGGAAGACCCACAGCCCGGCGCGCTTCTCGATGCGGCCCGTGCTCCACAGCGTGCCCCACACCCACCCCACGGCCGTGCCGTACAGGTAGCCGAGCCGGCTGATGGGGGAGTCGAGCAGGATGCGGGGGATGAAGCGGTCGATCGTCTTCCCGCGCGCGACGGCGCGCTCGGCGGCTTGCTCCCAGCCTGCCGGCGGCGGGGGGATCGGGCTCACGCGAGTGCCCCGATGATGCGCAGCAGGGTGCCGAGGTCGTCGTCGGCGGTCTCGGCGGAAGCGGGCGCATAGCCGGTGAGTGACGAGCCCCCGAGGGGCAGAGCGGCGCGCACGGCCCCGATCGCGGCGGTGAGCTCTGCGACGGTGACACCGAAGGGCTCGGGCTGGGCATTCCCCGTCAGCTCGGCGGGGTCGAGCACGTCGACGTCGACGTGTACGTAGACGGCGTCCGCTCCCGTGGCACGGACCGCGTCGGCCAGCGCGGCGGGGTCTCGCAGGGCCGGGACCGGCAGCATCCGCAGGCCGAGGTCGTCGATCGCCATCGCTTCGGTCTCGTCGAACGATCGTGCCCCGGCGAGCACGATGCGCTCGGCCGGCACCGTGCCGACCGCGAGTGCGAGGCTCTCTTCGCCGTCGCCCATGACGGAGCGCAGCACCATGCCCGAGAAGGCGCCCGAGGGCGACGAATCAGGTGTGTTGAAATCGGCATGCGCATCGAACCAGACCACGGCGAGCGTCGGCGCGTGCGTCGCGGCGTGCGCGATGGCGGCGGGAGCGACCCCGCAGTCTCCGCCGACGAGCAGCACGGGTTCGGTGACCGGTTCGAGCGCGGCGGCGATCTGGTCGCGCACGCGGCGCAGCGAGCTCAGACGCCGCACGCCGGTGCCCAGGGACTCACCCGCTTCGGCGGGCACGTCGATGATCGTCGTCGCCGAACGCGGCAGATCGGCGGCGATCGCCTGCGCGCCGTCGATGAGCTGCATCGCGCGCGAAGAGGGGCTGCCCTGCCATTGCGGCACCACGATGTAACGCGTCATCTGCCTATCATCCTCCACTGCGGCGACACATCCGGGTGCCGGGTTCGTCGCTGTCCGCCCCCCACGCAAGAAACCCGCACTCGCGCGCGCATGGCGTGCGTGAGTGCGGGCTTCCTCGGCGTCAACCGACGCGCGGGGTCGGTCTCAGTCTTCGAGCGCGGCCTGCGGCGAACCGCCGACCTTGAGCGCGGCCAGCCGCGCCTCGACCTCGGTGAGCTCACCGATGTCATCGAGCTGGTTGAACTGCGCGTCGAGGGTCGACGCGGCGAGCTCCTGCTTGCCGGCGGCGAGGGCCTCCTGGCGGCGCACCTTGTCTTCGAAGCGACCGAGCTCGCTCGTGGGGTCCATGACGTCGATCGACTTGACGGCGTCGTGCACCTTGTTCTGCGCCTCGGCGGTCTTGGACCGCGCGAGCAGCTCGGAGCGCTTCGACCGCAGCTGCTCGAGCTTGTGCTTCATGCCGTTGAGGCCGTCTTTGAGCTTGTCGACGACTTCGTTCTGCGACGCGATCGCCGGGGCGATGGCGCGCGCCTCGTTCTCTTCGCTGATCTGGCGCTGCAGCGCGATCTTGGCGAGGTTGTCGAACTTGTCGGCATCTGCGGCGTTGCCGGACGCGCGCAGCTCGTCGGCCTTGCGGCTCGCGGCGAGGGCCTTGTTGCCCCACTCCTGCGCGGCCTGGATGTCTTCCTGGTGGTCGCGCTCGAGCAGGCGCAGGTTGCCGATGGTCTCGGCGATGGCCGACTCAGCGTCAGCGATCGAGTTGGTGTAGTCGCGCACCAGCTGATCGAGCATCTTCTGCGGGTCCTCGGCCTGGTCGAGGATTGAGTTGATGTTCGCTCGGACGAGCGTCGAGATGCGACCGAAGATGGACTGCTTGGCCATCAGGTGTCCTTCCTATCAAGGGTTGGTTCGAAGTCGAGAGAGATCGGATGCCGGTGTCGGACGGGCGCGGTCAGAATCGTCCTCCTCCCCGGCGCGAGCGTGTACCGCCCCCGCCGAAGCTGCCGGTGCGGAACCCGCCGCCTCCTCCGCGACTGCGGCTTCCGCCGCCGAAGCCGCCGGAGGAGCGGCCCGGCGATCCGCCGCCGCTGAGGAGCGAGTTGATGACGATGCCGCCGAGCATGGCGCCGAGCATGTTGGCGCCGCCCGAACCGCCGCCGAGCATGCCGCCGCCCTCATAGCCGCCGACGTCGCTCTGCGCGTACTGGATGGCCTGCGCTGCGAGCTGGTTCGCGCGCTGCGCCGACTGCATCGCGCGATCGGGGTCGGCCTGCTGCAGCTGCTGGGCCTGCACGAGCGCAGCGCCGGCTTCTGCGAGGCGTGTGCGCGCCTGGGCGCCGATCGCGCCGCGGCGGGCCGTGATGTAGTCCTCGGCGGTCGAGACCTGGGCCTGGGCCTGCATGATGACCTGGCCCACCATCTGACGGGCGCGTTCGGCTTTCGCTGCGGCATCCCGCATGTCCTGAACGAGCGCGTCGATCTGCTCGTTGGCTGCCTCGAGCCCTTCGAGGGCGAACAGCGGTCGTCGGTTCGTGCCCGAGAGGTGCCCGCGGGCGCTTTCGATCTGCTGACGGGCGACGGCGATCACGGGAGCGAGCCGCCCGTCGGTGTCGGGAAGGGCAGATGCTGCGGCGACGTCGCGTTCGAGTTCGGCGACGAGTCGCGCGGCGCTCGTCTCGCCCTCGGCGAGATCGGCGCCGAGCTTGTCGATCGCCTGCTCGAGGAGCGCGGCCTGCCCGATGGCTTCTTCCGCCGCGCGAATGCCGACGGCAGCTTCGGCGCCGTTCCCGGCCGCGATCGCGGAGGCCGCGGCCGAGAGCTGCTCATCGGCGAACGCGATCCGCTGCCGGGCCTGCTGGGGATTGTCGGCGACGGTCACGAGCGCCTCGGGCGCGTACGAACCCGACAGCGTCTGCAGGTGCGCCGTCGCGTCGTCGAGCGCCGCCGCGACCTGGGTGCGCTCATCCTGCACGCGGGCGAGCGCTTCGGGCGCGTTCTGCTCGAGCTTGCGCAGCTCGTCGAACGCAGCGGCCTTCGCGTCGAGGTTCGCGTTCGCCTCGTCGCACAGCCGGATGATCTCGATGTTCCACTCGCGCGTCTGCTCGGGGGTGTCCGGGGTGTCGTCGTCGAGCTGCTGCTTGAGGGTGAAGGCGCGCGTGAGGCTCTCTTTCGCCGACGCGAGCGCCGTGGCGAACTCGGCCGCGGCGGCGTCACCGAACTGCGCTGTGGCGAATCCGAGCTCCTGCTCGCTCGTGCGGATCGCATCGTCCGTCTGCACGAGGGTAGACGCCGCGCGTCGTTCGAGCTCTTCCGTGCTGATCTGTTCGACGGGGCGGCTCTGCGAGCTCTTCTTTCGACGGGAGCGGATGACGAGCCACACGATGACACCGATGGCGCCGACGACCATGACGCCGATGACGATGTTCACGCCCGTCGAACTGCCGCCGGATGACGCTGCGCCGCTGCCGCCGCCCGCGGCATCCTGCAATCCGTCGGCGGCCGCGATGGCGGCGCCCGCCCAGTCCTCGTCGACGAGTTCGGGGTAGATCCGCTGCTGCTCGATCGTGCTGAGCGTGTCGAAGCTGATGGGGCCGGAGGAATCCCCGGAGAGGTAGTAGTTGCGCTGCTCGACGGCGATCGCGAGCAGATACTGGTTGGGGCCCAGCCCGTTGGATGTCGCGGTCGCATTGGCCCACTGCTCAGCATCGCTCGGGCTGGTGAAGCGGTCGACGTACACGACCCACAAGCTCACGGGCGAGTCTGCGGCCAGCTGCTCGAGGCGCTGCTGCACGGTGGCGGACTCGGCCGGCGACAGCACGCCGGGGTCGTCGTAGACGAAGCTGTCACCCAGCGGAACCGGGTCGGTCGCCCACGCGGTGGTCACGGGGCCCATGAAGGCCAGAACGAACGCCGTCGCGAGGGCGGCGGTCCATCGCAAACGCATCGGATCCCTCTCCCCGGGCGATGAGAACACGCCCCTCAGCGAGTCTATTCAGCACCACCTGCGACACGGTAGGCCAGCCCGCCCTCGCGCACACGCGCACAGCGAACGAGAGGCAACGCTCTCGTGGGCGGCGGGTCGCTCCTGCCGGTCGTCACGGCTCGCGTAGCCTTGCGCACTCGGAGGGCGCATGATGGACGATCGCTATGGCACGGACGTGCTCGCAGCCGGATGGCGCGAGCGCGCCGTGAAGCCGGTTCCACGGGTCGAGGCCGAGCGGGACCTCGTTGTCGAGGTCGCCGACGACGGATACTGCGGAGCGGTGGTCGGTCTCGCCTCCGGGCTCGTCGAGCTCGAGGATCGCGGCGGCCGCCGCCGGCTTTTCCCCCTCGGCGCGGGATTCCTGATCGACGGTGCCGACGTCGTGCTCGTCGCTCCGACGCGTAAGGCTCCGGCGTCCCGCACGCGGACCGCGTCGGGATCGTTCGCGGCGCCGGACAGTCGTGCCCGCGTCGCGCGGGCCAGCCGCATCCTCGTCGAAGGACGACACGACGCCGAGCTCGTCGAGAAGGTGTGGGGCCACGATCTGCGCGTCGAGGGCGTCGTCGTGGAATACCTGCAGGGCGTCGACCTGCTCGCCGAGGTGCTGGAGGAAGACCCGCCGTCGCCCGAACGCCGCTACGGCGTGCTCGTCGACCACCTCGTGCCCGGCTCGAAGGAGACGCGCATCGCGCAAGCCGTCGAGCGCGGACCCCACGGCGCGCATGTGCGCATCGTGGGTCATCCCTATGTCGATGTCTGGCAGTGCGTGCTCCCGGCCTCCGTCGGCATCCCGCGCTGGCCCGACGTGCCGCGCGGCATCGACTACAAGACCGGCGTCTGCCGGGCGCTCGGCTGGCCCGCCGACGACCAGGCGGATCTCGCCCGCGCGTGGCAGCGCATCCTCGCCTCGGTGACCACCTTCCGCGACCTCGATCCCGCGCTCCTGGGCCGGGTCGAGGAACTCATCGACTTCGTGACGCTCGAGCCCGAGACGCCCGGCGGACGCTGAGTCGGCGCAGAGCCGGCGCTGCGGGTCGGTAGCCTGGAACGGTGTCCGACCCCGCCGCCCCGCGCTTCCGTGATCGCCCTGTCTCTTTCGTGCGACGCAGCGGACGCATGACCGACGGGCAGGACCGTGCGTGGGCAGAGCTCGCGCCCCGCCTCGTCCTCGACGTCGAACGGGATTCCGCGGTCACGAGCGTGCGGCCGGGTTCGGCCATCGACCCCGAGGCGGTGTGGGGGCGGCGCGCGCCGCTCATCGCCGAGATCGGCTCGGGCCAGGGGCACGCCATCATCCACGCCGCGTCCTCGCGCCCCGAGGATGACTTCCTCGCGATCGAGGTCTTCCGCGCGGGACTCGCACGCACGATGCTCGACGCCGAGCGAGCGGGGCTGGACAACCTGCGACTCGTCGAGGCGAACGCGCCCGAAGTGCTGCAGCACCTGCTGCCGGCGGCATCCGTCGATGAACTGTGGGTGTTCTTCCCCGACCCGTGGCACAAGAACAAGCACACGAAGCGCCGGCTGGTCACCGACGAGTTCGCGGCGCTCGCCGCCGGTGCGCTGCGGCCCGGGGGGATCCTGCGGCTCGCGACCGACTGGGAGGACTACGCCGTGCAGATGCGCTCCGTGATGGATGCCGCGCCGGCGTTCGAGCGATCGTTCGAGGGGGAGTGGGCTCCGCGCTTCGGAGGACGCGTGCTGACGGCGTTCGAGCGCAAGGGTGCGCGCGCGGGGCGCGCCATCCGCGACCTCGCCTACCGGCGGACCGCCGAGCTTCCGCTCGAGGACTGAGGACCATGCCCGCTCATTCCGCCGCCGCGCCCGCGATGACCCTGCCCGCGTGGTCGTGGAAGCTGCTTCCGGCGCTTCTGACGTGCCTGGCCGCCCCTGCGTTCTTCGTCGTGCGCGTTCCGTGGCTGGGCTGGCTGCTGCTCGGGGCGGGACTGCTCGGCGCATGGCTCGAGTCTCGTCGTGGTGCCGGGGAGGCAGCATCCGTTCGCTCGCCGAGTCTCGTGCGCGACCTGTCGCTCATCGCGGTGGGCCTGCTGATCGTCAGCGTCATTCCGCTCCACGCCGAACTCGACAACGCCGCGATGCTGCGGTTTACGCTCGCGCTGGGCGGTGCCGTCGTCGTGCCCTACGCGCTGTCCCGCTGGGTGTATCGCGACCACGCGATCCGCTTCCCGTGGCGCGGGGGCGGCCGGTGGACGACGTTCCAGTGGGTCTGGCTCGCGATCGTGCTGTTTCTCGGCTGGCTGATCCTGCCGTACTACTTCATCACGTCGGGCGTCTACCAGAACTGGCCGGTCGTGGACACCCCCGACCTCATCGCGCGTCTGTTCGTGGGCGTCGGCGCCGTGGGCATCTGGGACGAGCTGTTCTTCATCTGCACGTGCTTCGCCCTGCTGCGCCGGCACTTCCGATTCTGGCAGGCGAACGTACTGCAGATGATCGTCTTCGTGTCGTTCCTGTGGGAGCTCGGCTATCAGGCATGGGGCCCGATCCTCACGATCCCCTTCGCGATCCTGATGGGCTACATCTTCATGAAGACGCGCTCGCTGACGTACGTCGTGTCGGTGCACCTGCTCTTCGACGCCGTGGTCTTCGCCGTGCTCGTGCACGCGCACAACCCGGGGATGCTCGACGGACTGTTCCTCGTCTGAACACTCGCCTGACCGGCGACACCGTTGGCTGGCGGTAGCGTGCTGTGAAGAGCCGATCACCGCATGACCCGAAGGGTGCGAACCGAATGCACGCGAAATCCTTGACCATCCGTGGCGCGAACGTCTGGACCGGACACGGCTTCGAGGTGCGCGACATCGCCATCGTGGACGGACTTGTCGCCGACCGGCCCGTCGAGGGGGCCGACGTCTTCGACGGCGGTGGATCCTGGGTCGTCCCCGGCTTGATCGACGCGCACTTCCACGCTTACGCGACCAGCATGGATGGATTCGAGAACGAGCGCGGCATGCTCAGCTATGCCGCGATCAACGGCGCTCGACGCCTCGAGCGCGCTCTGCGGCGCGGCTTCACGACCGTGCGCGACGTCGCGGGCGGCGACATTGGACTCGCGCACGCGATCGATGCAGGCCACTTCGCGTCACCGCGCTACCACTTCACCGGCCCCGCGCTCAGCCAGACCGGCGGTCACGGCGATCCGCGCTCCGCAGACGTCGACGTCTGCTTCTCGCATGGGCACATGTGCGAGGTCGTGGACGGCGTCGACGCGCTCCGCATCGCCGTGCGCGAGCGGCTGCGCACGGGCGCGCACGCCATCAAGGTCATGACCTCCGGCGGCGTGTTCACGATGACCGATCCCATCCGGGTGCCGCAGTACTCGCCCGAGGAGCTTCGTGTCGTGACCGAAGAGGCGCGCAGGCGCGGAAGCTACGTAGCCGCGCACGCCTATTCGTCTGAGGCGGTGATGCACTCCATCGACAACGGCGTGCGCTCGATCGAGCACGGCAACCTCATCGATTCGGCGACCGCCGCCCGCATGGCCGAGCGCGGCGCCTTCCTTGTGCCGACGCTCGCCGCGTACTACGCGATGGACAAGCGCGGCGCCGAGATCGGCCTCGACGAGGTCCGGCTCGCGAAGAACGACGAAGTGCTCTCGAAGGGACAGGAGGCCGTGCAACTCGCACGTGCCGCCGGTGTGCGCGTCGGCTTCGGCAGCGACCTGATGGGAGACCTCGAAGACGAGCAGCTCAGCGGAGTCCGGCTTCAGGTCGAGGCGAGCGGGGCAGAGGCGACGCTGAAAGCCATGACCGAGGTCAACGCCGAGCTGATCGGCGATCCGCGGCTCGGTCACCTCGGTGTCGGCGCCTTCGGCGACGCTCTGGTTCTCCACGCCGATCCCATCGAAGAGCCGGCCGCACTGTGGGAGCCCGCCGCGCGCCGCGCGACGGTGCGGGCGGGCGCCGTTTTCGCCCCCTGAGCAGGGGCCCAGAACACGAGTGTCCTCGCGTCCCGTGAGCCCGACTCACGGGACGGAGGAATCTAGAACACAGAAGTCGGCTGACTCTCGACGTCTACGCGGACCTATTCGACGACGCTCTTGACCATGTCGCGACCCGGCTCGACGAGGCGAAGCGCGCGGCAAGTGTGGTCAAGAGAAAGGGGCCGCGAGGACTGAATGCCCCGCGACCCCTTGTCCCCACTGGTGCCCCCGGAGGGATTCGAACCCCCGACTTTTGGTACCGGAAACCAACGCTCTATCCCCTGAGCTACGGAGGCGCACCGATCGAGGTTATCACCGACGCGCCCGGGGCCGTGTCGCCGGACCCGGCCCCGGTGACGAAGGCGCGGGGCTGTAGTCCTGGGGTCATCGCCTCAGGGCGTGTACCGTGCTGGCCTACGACGCGAGGAAGCGTCGGTGGGACGACCGAGCGGTACCGCGTGAAGGAGCGCGTCCATGAGCACTCGGAACGAACTCTTCCTGACGGCGGTCGACGTGCTGCACAGCGGCCGCAGCCTCGACGTCGAGGGTGAGCACGGGTGTGGGCGCACGCACTTCCTCACGCGCATCCGGGACTACTTCACCGCTCTCGGGTGGAGGACCATCGAGATCGACGGTCAGACGGCGTTCGCGAAGACTCCGCTCGTCGCGCTGGCGATCGCGGGGTTCGCCGGCCCTCAGGATGCCCGGGGCGCGAGCATCCCGGCGTCTGTCGCGGCGCTCGCGGATGCCGTCGTTCCCGAGCGCACGATCATCGTCCTCGATGACGGCGACCTGCTCGACGAAGCCTCGGGCGGCGTCATCCGGGCCGTGCAGGCGCGGGCCCACCTTCCCGTGCTCTCGTCCCGACTCATCCACCGGCCGCGGGATGCGCCCCTCAAGCCCGTCGGGGCCTTCACGACGACCTACGCCATGCGGTTGCCGGGCATGGCGTACGGCGAACTCGAGACGGCGCTGGAGTCCCACCTCGGGTTCCGGATCGAGCCGGGGTCGCTCAGTCGCGTGTTCGCGAAGTCCGGCGGCAATATCGGCCTGGCCGCCGCGGTCGTCGACGCTGCCCGGCGAGACGGGCGCTTCACGGTCGAGAACGGGGTCGGACGCGCGACGGGGTCGCTGTGGAGCCCGTCACTGCGGCTCATGGCCGACGTCATCCTGCATCCGCTCGAACCGGCGGCCGTCGATGCGCTCGAAGTGCTCGCGGTGCTCGGTCCCGCCACGATCTCGACGGCGGCCACGGCGGTGGGACTCGACATGATCAGCGAGCTCGAGGCGCGCTCGTTCCTCTCGGTCGTCGATGTCGGCGGCAGCAAGGTCGTGTCGGTCAGGCCCCCGATCCTCGTCGAGCACTTCCGGCACGATGCGCTCGCGGGCCGCCGGTCGGCGATGCTCGCCCGACTCGACGACCTGCTGGCAGCCGGACCCGCCTTCGACCCGCAGCGGCCCGACATGTCGCGAGACTCGGCGGTCTTCGTGCGGCTCGTGCACGAGCAGACGCGCCGCCGCACGCTGCAGGCGCGTGAAGCGTGGCGCACCGACCCAGGCTTGGCGACCGCGACGGCGCTGCTCACGGCACTCGAGGTCGACGGTGCCCACGACGTCGATGAACTGGATGCCCTGATCGGCTCGGTGCGCGGCATGGACGGCTCCGAGCGCGAACAGGCCGAGTGGCTGGCAGCGAGGTACGCCGTGCACGGCAACACCGCCACCGCCGTCCGCGAGCTGCGTGCGCGCGCGGCTGATCTGCCGCGCGAGGGCGGCCTGCTCCTGGCGCGCGCCGCGGAACTGGAGACGTCGTTCCTCACGGTGCCCGACGACGACCCGCTCATCGGCGTCGACCCGCAGCCGATGTCGCCGTCCGCCCGCGCCGCGGTCTATCGCGCTCGTGCCTTCTGGCTGCTCGCGCGCGGCCGCAGCGACGAGGCCGAAGCGGCTCTCGCCGAGAGGACGGCGTCGGATCCGCCCCCCGATCCCATCGTCGACGCGCTCGTCGTCATGGTGCACCTCGCCGCCGACCGGATCGCCACGGCCGACCGCCTTGCCAGGCACGGGCTGGCTGCCGCTCAGCGCGACGCCGATGCGCCCCGCATCCGGATCCACGCCTTCCTCGCCACACTGACGGCGCTGCTGGACCACCGTCTCGACGACGCCGATCAGCTGCTCGCCGAGTCGTCCTTCCTGGGACTGCCGACGCGATACCCGCCGCTGTCATTCATCGGCCTCAAGACGATGGCCGCCGAGATGGCCGCCCGACGCGGGCAGCGCTCGCTCATGGAGCAGTCGCTTGCCGACATCGATGCCGCAGGCCTGTGCGACGGGCCGCTCCTCGGGCAGTGCTCGGGCCTCGCGCACGCGCGCCTCGCCGCCGTCGAAGAGGGCACCGTCGCCGCCGCGCGGGCGTGCTTCGATGCGGGGGATGCCATGTGGCAGCGCGGCGCGGTGCTCTCTGCCGCTCGGGCCTATCTCGAGGGCATGCAGTACGCGCCGACGGAGAGCAACTGGCAGCGGGTGGGCACGCGCGCGTGCGCCGCGACCGCTCCGGCGCTCGTGCGTCAGGCCGCCTTCGTCGTGGCGCTCGTCGACCGCGACGTCGACGAGGTCGTGCGGCTCGTCGAGGAGCTCGACCAGGCGGGTCGCGGACGCGAGGCCTTCGTCTGCGTCGACCTGGCGGCGGGCGTCTTCGCTCAGGGGCCGGATGCGGCGAGTCTCGCGGCGCCCATCGAGGGTCTGCGAGAACGTCTGCGCACCGATGACGACGACGATCGTGTCGCCGTCGCGATGTCGCCCGACGACCTCACACCGCGCGAGCTCGAGGTGGCCGAGCTCATCGCGTCGGGTCTGTCGAACCGCGTCATCGCCCAGGCGCTCGTCGTGTCGGTGCGCACCGTCGAGTCGCACGTGTCACGGCTGCTGCGCAAGACCGGGCTCAAGCGCCGCCAGGACATCAAGCCGTTCCTGCTCGGCCAGGCGATCAGCGTGTGAGTGCGCCCGTAGAATAAGCGGGCTATGGATCCCGAAGCCCTCTCCGCCGCTCTGCTCGCCGTCATCGAACCGCTCGCCGAGGCGCGGCGCCCCGGTTCGTCCGAGGGTCTGACGGCTGCCGACCTTCCCCTGGAGCGACCCAAGAACCGCGATCACGGCGATTGGGCGTCGAACGCCGCGCTCAAGCTCGCCAAGGTCGTCGGTGCAAACCCGCGCGAGTTCGCCGGTGAGATCGCGGCGGGCCTTCAGCAGGTCGACGGGGTCGCGAGCGTCGAGATCGCCGGCCCGGGCTTCATCAACATCCGATTGGATGCCGCCGCCGCCGGCGCCCTGGCCAAGACGATCGTCGAAGCGGGCGCAGCGTTCGGATCGAACGAGTCTCAGCGCGGCAACACGATCAACCTCGAGTTCGTGAGCGCCAACCCGACGGGCCCCCTGCACATCGGGCACACCCGCTGGGCCGCCCTCGGGGATGCGATCGGCCGCCTGCTCGCCGTCAGCGGAGCCACGGTCGCCCGCGAGTTCTACATCAATGACGCCGGCGCTCAGATGGAGCGGTTCGGTGCCTCGGTGCTCGCCGCCGTGAAGGGCGAGCCGACGCCCGAGGGCGGATACGCGGGTGCGTACATCGACGACCTCGCTCAGCGCGTGAAGGAGCGGCATCCGGATCTGCTCTCGCTCGATGAGGCCACGCAGCTCGCCACCGCTCGCGACACCGCGTACGAGCTGCAGCTGGCCGCCCTGCAGTCATCGCTCGAGCAATTCAACGTGCACTTCGACGTGTGGTTCTCGGAGCGCACGCTGCACGCGACCGACGGCGGGCCGAGCCTCGTCGACACGGCCGTCGACCGCCTGCGCGCGCAGGGTCACGTCTTCGACGAGGACGGTGCTGTCTGGGTGCGCACGACCGACTTCGGCGACGACAAGGATCGCGTCATCCGCCGGTCCAACGGCGAGTACACCTACTTCGCCGCCGACGCCGCCTACTACCTGAACAAGGGCGACCGCGGCTTCGCGCACAAGATCTACCTGCTCGGAGCCGACCACCACGGCTACGTGCATCGCCTCAAGGCCCTCGCCGGCGCTGCCGGAGACGACCCCGAGACCGACATCGAGGTGCTCATCGGGCAGCTCGTGTCGATCAACGGTGCACGCCTGTCCAAGCGCGCCGGCAACATCATCGAGCTCGACGACCTGCGGGAGTGGCTCGGCACCGATGCCCTGCGCTACTCGCTCGCGCGCTACCCTGCCGATTCGCCTCTCACGCTCGACCCCGAGATCCTGCGCAAGCGCACGAACGACAACCCCGTCTTCTACGTGCAGTACGCCCACGCCCGCACGTTCAACGTCGCGCGCAACGCCGCGGCGTCCGGAGTCGACCGCTCCGAGTTCGCCCCCGAGCTGCTCGATCACGAGACCGAGTCGGCGCTGCTGGGCGCGCTGCAGGAGTTCCCCCGCATCGTCGCTTACGCCGCTGACGTGCGTGAGCCGCACCGCGTGGCCCGCTACCTCGAAGAGCTCGCGGGGCTCTACCACCGCTGGTACGACAACTGCCGCGTCATTCCGCTCGGCGACGCGCCGGTCGAGAGCGTGCACCGCACGCGCCTGTGGCTCAACGACGCGACGGGACAGGTGCTGCGCAACGGACTGACACTGCTCGGCGTCTCGGCACCCGAGCGGATGTAGCGGCGTGGCCTCGGATCCGGCTGTTTCTGCGCGCCGCCGGCGCCGCGGTCGCGGCTGGCTCATCGCGGCCGTCGTCGTCGTGCTCCTCGCCGTCGGGGCATGGATCATCGGTGAGGCGGTCGCCCGCAGCATCGTCGAGCGCACGATCCGCACGCAGGTGATCGTGAACCTCCAGCTGCCGGCCGACCAGGTGGTCGATGTCGATATTCCCGGCGCCGTCCTGCCGCAGTTGATCGCCGGACAGCTCAGCGAGATCGGCATCCGCTCCGATGACGTCGAGCTGGGCGCCTTCCGCGGCGACGTCGATGTCGAAGCGTTCGACGTGCCGATCAGCGGTGGTGACATGCGCGATGCGACGGCTGTCGTGCGGGTCGATGCCGACGACCTGCGTCACCTCATGGCGAGCGTCGAGGATTTCCCCGTCGATGCTCTCGGCATCGACGCCCCCGACGTGACGGCGTCGATCGAGCTGTCCCTCTTCGGTGCGGCGGTGCCGATCGGAGTCTCGTTGACCCCCAGCGCTGAAGACGGCGAGCTCGTCCTCACGCCGTCGTCGATCCAGGTGGCCGGCGCCGACGTCACCGCCGACGAGCTCCGCCGCCAGTTCGGCATCCTGTCGAACTCGGTGCTGCGGGACTGGCCGGTCTGCATCGCGCAGTACGTCCCGGCCGGCATGACGCTCACGGACGTCACGGTCGACGGCGACGAGCTCGTCGCCCGCTTCACGATCGCCGACGCCATGCTGAGCGACCCGGCACTGCGCGAGAACGGTACCTGCTGACGATTCGGCTGTCGAAGGGCGTGCTCTAGACTGCTAGCACTGCCCGGCGTGTGCGTCGACCGCTCGAGGCAGCCGCCGATTCCGGGCGATCCCCGGTGGCGCCGCGCCGTAGCTTCCACCCGATTGGTTCCCCCGTGTCCATCGCCTCCTCCTCCCGCACGCCGGCACCTGCCTGGCTGTCCATGCCTGACGGCGCCGATGCGCTCGCCGCAGGGGTGTGGCCCGAGAGCGCGACCCGCGACGCCGATGGTGTTGTGCAGGTCGCCGGGGTGCCGATGACCGAACTCGCGGCCCGGTTCGGCACGCCGCTCTACGTGTTCGATGAAAACGAGGTGCGCTCCCGCGCCCGGGGGGCGCTCGCGGCCTTCCGCGATGCCGCCGCCCCGCACGGTGCGTCGGTGCGCGTCTACTACGCCGGCAAGGCCTTCCTCTCGAGCGAGGTCGTGCGGTGGGTTCTCGACGAAGGGCTCTCGGTCGACGTCTGCACGGGCGGCGAACTGGCTGTGGCGCTCGCTGCGGGAGCCGACCCGAAGCGACTCGCCTTCCACGGCAACAACAAGTCCCGTGCCGAGCTCGACCGCGCCGTCGAGGTCGGGATCGGCTCGATCGTGCTCGACAGCATCGACGAGATCGACCGGCTCGCCGACATCGTCGCGCGCCGCGGCGCGACGCAGCGCGTTTTCATCCGGGTGAACAGCGGTGTGCACGCCGAGACGCACGACTTCCTCGCGACGGCCCACGAAGACCAGAAGTTCGGGTTCACCCTCGACAGCGCCCCCGACATCGCCGACCGTGTGCGGGCGACTCCCGGACTCGAACTCGTCGGGCTGCACGGCCACATCGGCTCGCAGATCTTCGGCACGGCGGGGTTCCGCGAATCCGCTGCGCGCCTGGTCGAGCTGCACGCGCGCCTGCGTGAGGACGGCGACCTGCCGGTGCTCAACCTCGGCGGCGGTTTCGGCATCGCCTACACCTCTGCCGACGATCCGACCCCGATCGCCGAGCTCGCGGCCGGGATCGTCGAAGCCGTCGCGAGCGAGTGCGCGACCCGCGGCATCCCGATGCCCGATCTCGCCTTCGAGCCCGGGCGCGCGATCGTGGGGCCGGCCGGAGTGACGCTGTACGAGGTCGGCACGACCAAGCCCGTCGCCCTCGACGGCGGCGCGACGCGCCTGTACGTGAGCGTCGACGGCGGCATGAGCGACAACGCCCGCCCCGCGCTCTACGGCGCGCAGTACTCCGCCCGCATTGCCTCGCGGCGCAGCGACGCGGCCCCCGTGCTGACCCGCGTCGTGGGCAAGCACTGCGAAGCCGGCGACATCGTCGTCGACCACGAGTATCTGCCGGGCGACATCGCCGCGGGCGATCTGCTCGCCGTTCCGGCGACCGGAGCGTACTGCTACTCGCTGGCCGGCAACTACAACTACGTACCGCGCCCGCCCGTCGTGGCGGTGCGCTCCGGGCACGCCCGCGTCATCGTGCGCGGCGAGTCGATCGATGATCTGCTCGCCCGCGATGCAGGGCTGCCCACCTCAATGGGAAGGAACGCATGACCGACTACCGCCGCCTTCGGGTCGCCCTGCTGGGTGCGGGAGCCGTGGGCTCCCAGGTCGCCGCGCTGCTGCTGCGGCACGCAGATGAGCTCGCCGACCGCTCCGGTGCCGTGCTCGAGCTCGCCGGCATCGCCGTGCGCGATCTCGACGCCCCCCGCGAGACCGACCTGCCCCGCGAGCTGTTCACGACCGACGCCGAGACCCTGATTCTGGGTGCCGACATCGTCATCGAGCTCATGGGCGGTATCGAACCGGCGCGTACGTACATCCTGCAGGCGATCAACTCCGGCGCCGACGTCGTGACGGCCAACAAGGCGCTCCTCGCAACGCACGGCCCCGAGATCTTCGACGCGGCCGACCAAGTGGGCGCATCGGTCTATTACGAGGCCGCCGCCGCGGGGGCCATCCCGATCATCCGCCCGCTCCGCGACTCGCTCGCCGGTGACCGGGTGCAGCGCATCATGGGCATCGTCAACGGCACGACCAACTACATCCTCGACCGCATGGACACCGAGGGGGCCGAGTTCGCGGACGTCCTGGCTGACGCGCAGGCGCTCGGCTACGCCGAGGCGGATCCAACCGCTGACGTCGAGGGCTTCGACGCGGCGCAGAAGGCGGCGATCCTCGCGTCGCTCGCCTTCCACACGACCGTTCCGCTGGACGCCGTGCACCGCGAGGGCATCACGACGATCGACAAGTCCATGATGGATGCCGCGCGCAACGCCGGCTACGTCATCAAGCTGCTTGCCGTGTGCGAGCGGATCACGTCCCCCCAGTCATCCGGTGGCGACGAAGCCGCGAATCGGGATGCGATCTCGGTGCGGGTCTATCCGGCGCTGGTTGACCGTGCGCATCCGCTGGCGAGCGTGCACGGCGCGAACAACGCCGTCTTCGTGCAGGCCGAAGCCGCCGGCAACCTGATGTTCTACGGCGCCGGAGCCGGTGGCGTGCAGACCGCCTCCGCCGTGCTCGGCGATGTCGTCTCGGCGGCGCGGCGCCACATCGCAGGCGGTGTCGGTGTCGGCGAGTCGACTCGGGCGAACCTGCCCATCGTGCCGATCGGCAACGTCACGACGCGCTACCAGATCACGCTCGAGGTCGATGACCGTCCCGGCGTGCTCGCGACTGTCGCCGGCGTCCTGAGCGAGGGCCGCGTGTCGATCGCGACCGTCGAGCAGACCGTCCTGCGTGAGCCGAACGGCGGACCGGGCGTTGCCCGCCTCGTCATCGGCACCCACAAGGCACTGGAGCAGGATCTCAGCGAGACGGTCGACCGGCTCGCCGAGAGCGGCGTCGTCGAGCGCGTCGTCTCGGTCCTGCGCGTGGAAGGAAACTGACATGGCACACCTCTGGCGCGGAGTCCTCCGCGAATACGCCGACCGTCTCGGCGTCACCGACGCCTCGACCGTCGTCACCCTCGGCGAGGGCGGCACGCCGCTCATCCCGGCCCCGTCACTGTCGCGCCGCACGGGCGCCGACGTCTGGGTCAAGTTCGAGGGCATGAACCCCACGGGCTCGTTCAAGGACCGCGGCATGACGGTGGCGCTCTCGCGCGCCGTCGAGCACGGAGCCAAAGCCGTCATCTGCGCGTCGACGGGCAACACGTCGGCCTCGGCTGCCGCATACGCGGCGCACGCCGGCATCACGGCGGCCGTGCTCGTGCCCGAGGGCAAGATCGCGATGGGCAAGCTGAGCCAGGCCGTCGTGCACGGCGGGCAGCTCATTCAGATCCGCGGAAACTTCGACGACTGCCTCGAGATCGCCCGCGAGCTTGCCGACGAGTATCCCGTGCACCTGGTCAACTCGGTCAACCCCGACCGCATCGAGGGCCAGAAGACGGCGGCCTACGAGGTCGTCGAACAGCTCGGCGACGCCCCCGACTTCCACTTCATCCCCGTCGGCAACGCCGGCAACTACACGGCGTACTCCCGCGGCTACCGCGAAGAAGCCGCACGCGGCGTCGCGACGCGCGTGCCGCGGATGTTCGGCTTCCAGGCTGAGGGATCGGCCCCGCTCGTGCGCGGCGAAGTCGTCAAGAACCCCGAGACGGTCGCCAGCGCGATCCGCATCGGCAACCCGGCCTCGTGGGAACTCGCTCTCGAGGCGCGGGACGCGACGAACGGCTGGTTCGGCGCCATCGACGACGAGCGCATCCTCGCGGCGCAGAAGCTCCTCGCAGGAGAGGTCGGTGTGTTCGTCGAGCCCGCCTCGGCGATCAGCGTCGCCGGCCTCCTCGACCGTGCCGAGGCCGGCGCGGTTCCCGCGGGTGCCCGCGTCGTGCTCACGGTCACGGGCCACGGACTGAAGGACCCGCAGTGGGCGTTGCGCAACGCCGACGGCTCGACCGTCGAGCCGACCGTTGTCGACGCGGCGACGTCGGAGGTCGCATCCGTTCTCGGTCTGTCGCGCACCAAGGCGACCGCGTGACACTTCCCGAGGGGCCGCTGGTCGTCCGCGTCCCCGCCACGAGCGCGAACCTCGGTCCGGGCTTCGACACGCTCGGTCTCGCGCTGAGCGTGTACGACGAACTGCTCGTGACGGCGCTTCCTGAGGGCCAGCTCGAGATCGACGTGCACGGCGCGGGGGCCGGCGACGTGCCGCGCGACGCGTCGAACCTCGTCGCTTCAACGATCGCGTACGCGTTCGATGCAGTCGGACAGCGGATGCCGGGGCTGCGGATCGAGTCTCACAATGTCATCCCGCACGGGCGCGGACTCGGTTCGTCGGGCGCCGCCGTCGTGTCGGGACTGCTTGCCGCGAAAGGCCTGCTCGAGGGCGTCGCCGATCTCGACGACGACATGCTCCTGCGGCTCGCGACCGAGCTCGAGGGGCACCCCGACAACGTCGCGCCGGCGCTGTTCGGCGGACTCACGATCGCGTGGGTCGACGAGGGTGGACCGCAGCACAAGAAGCTGCTCGTGAACCGCGGTGTCGCGCCGCTCGTGCTCGTGCCGGAGTTCACGATGTCGACGAAGGTCGCCCGCAGTCTTCAGCCGCTGCAGGTGCCTCGCGAAGACGCCGTCTTCAACGTCTCGCGTTCGGCGCTGCTCATTGCGGCGCTCACGCAGAGCCCCGAGCTGCTGTTCGCGGCGACGGCTGACCGGCTGCACCAGAACTACCGCGCGCAGGCCATGCCCGAGACGGACCGGCTCGTGCGGCGTCTGCGTGAAGCGGGATACGCCGCCGTCGTCTCGGGTGCCGGTCCGAGCGTGCTCGTGCTCGCCGACGGCCCGGGGGCGCGGCTGGACGCGGCCGCACTGGCGGCGCAGTCCAGCGACACTCCCTGGGAGGCGCTCATGCTCGCCGTCGACGTCAAGGGTGGTACAGTGAGGGAGCACGCGGAGGACTCCACGCAAACGTGAATCTGGCCTCCGTCGCATTCTGCGAAACCACCGCACGCCTTCCGTTGATCGGTCTCTGAGTTCGTCTCGAGCAGCTCCGTCAGGATCCGCACACGAGTCCGCTGAGGACCACACGGAATGGCAACCAGCCGTATGTCTCGGCGCGCGTTCGTGCATATCCATTCGTATTCACAAGGGAGCACTCGTGGAGTCCATCTCCGAGATCCACACCGACGCCCAGGCCGACCAGCGCACGGACGCGCAGACGCCGGACGCCGCGACGACCGAAAAGACCGCTGCCGCCGCGAGCGCAAGCACGCCTGCGGCAGCAGCGGATGCACCGGCGGCCGAGGCCGCTCCGGTGACCAAGCCCGTCCGCAAGCGCGCCCCGCGTCGGGCGAAGAGCAGCGACGTGCCGCCCGCGGCCGAAACGCCGGCAGCCGAAGCGGCGCCCGCCACCGACACGGCAGCGCCCGCCGCCGTGACTCCGGTCGAGGCCCCGGCTGCGGACGCGCCGGCTGACGCAGCTGCCGAGGCGCCCGCCGTGAAGGCGCCCGCCAAGCGCGCCCCGCGCCGGTCGCGTGCGACCAAGGCCGACACCGACAAGGCCGCCGCTGACACCGCCGCCGCCGAGGCGGCCGAGGCAGACGCGCCGAAGACCGAAGCAGTCCCCGCCGACGAGACGCCGGCCATCGCCGAGCCGTCCGAGCAGGCACCGGCCAAGAAGGCCGCCGACCGGCGCTCCGCCAAGGGTGCCGACAAGGCCGCGGCCGAAGCACCTGCTTCCGCCGAGAACGACGCTCCCTCCGCCGACAAGGTTGACTCCGACGGCGAGAAGAACGACGACGGCGACCAGCAGAACGAGGGCTCGGGGCGCGGGCGCAGCCGCAGCCGCAGCCGCAGCCGCAACCGCAACGGCAAGGACCCGCAGGGCCAGAACCCGCCGCAGGGCCAGAACGCCCCGCAGGCTCACGCCGAGGCATCCGATTCTGATGACGACGGCGACAAGGGCAACGGACGCAACCGCCAGCGCAACAAGCGCCGCGTTCAGTCCGGCGGCCAGGGCGACGAGTTCGAGACCGAGATCGGTGAAGACGACGTTCTGATCCCGATCGCGGGTGTTCTCGACGTGCTCGACAACTACGCCTTCGTGCGGACGTCGGGCTACCTGCCCGGTCCGAGCGATGTCTACGTCTCGCTCGGCCAGGTCAAGAAGTACAACCTGCGCAAGGGTGACGCCATCGTCGGCGCGATCAAGCAGCCGCGCGAAGGCGAGCAGTCCAGCCGTCAGAAGTACAACGCGCTGGTCAAGGTCGACTCGATCAACGGTCTGTCGGTCGAGGATGCCGCGACCCGCGTGGAGTTCGGCAAGCTCACGCCCCTCTACCCGCAGGAGCGCCTGCGCCTCGAGACGGCGCCCGAGAAGCTCACGCAGCGCATCATCGATCTCGTCGCGCCGGTCGGCAAGGGCCAGCGTGGGCTCATCGTCGCACCGCCCAAGGCCGGCAAGACGATCGTGCTGCAGCAGATCGCCGACGCCATCGCGACGAACAACCCCGAGGTCCACCTCATGGTCGTGCTCGTCGACGAGCGCCCGGAAGAGGTCACCGACATGCAGCGCACGGTCAAGGGCGAGGTCATCGCCTCGACCTTCGACCGCCCTGCCGAGGACCACACGACCGTCGCCGAGCTCGCCATCGAGCGTGCGAAGCGTCTCGTCGAGCTCGGTCGCGACGTCGTCGTGTTGCTCGACTCGATCACTCGCCTGGGTCGTGCCTACAACATCACAGCGCCGACCTCCGGCCGCGTGCTGTCCGGTGGCGTCGACGCGTCGGCGCTGTACCCGCCCAAGCGCTTCTTCGGCGCCGCGCGCAACATCGAGAACGGCGGATCGCTCACGATCCTCGCCACGGCTCTCGTCGAGACCGGGTCCAAGATGGACGACGTCATCTTCGAGGAGTTCAAGGGCACGGGAAACAGCGAGCTGCGGCTTTCGCGCCAGCTCGCCGACAAGCGGATCTTCCCGGCCGTCGACGTCAATGCGTCGTCGACGCGTCGCGAAGAGATGCTGCTCTCGGCCGACGAGGTCAAGATCACGTGGAAGCTGCGTCGCGCCCTCGCGGGCCTCGACACCCAGCAGGCCCTCGAGGTCGTGCTCGGCAAGCTCAAAGAGACGCAGTCCAACGTCGAATTCCTCGTGCAGATGCAGAAGTCGATCCCGGCTCCCGCTCGCGATGCGCACGGCGGCGGCCACGCCCACGACAACAGCATCCGCTGACCGCACTCTGAGCGTGTCGCTGGTTCGCTGACCGGTTCCTGAGCCTGTCGCGTTCCCCGAACCCGTCGAAGGGTGGAAATGTTCGAGTCGGTCAAGGGCCTGATCGAAGAGCACCGTGCCGTCCAGGAGGAGCTCTCCGATCCGGCCGTGCACGCTGATGCTGCCCGTGCGAAGCGCGTCAACCGGCGGTACGCCGAGTTGTCGCGCATCGTGAAGGCGTACGAGGACTGGGTCGCGGCATCGGACGACGTAGATGCCGCGCGCGACCTCGCGAAGGAAGACGACGCGTTCGCCGAAGAGGTGCCCGCGCTGGAAGGGCAGCTCGCCCAGGCGCAGGAGCGTCTGCGGCGGCTGCTGATTCCGCGCGATCCCGACGATGCGCGCGATGTCATCATGGAGATCAAGCAGGGCGAGGGCGGTGCCGAATCGGCGCTGTTCGCGGCCGATCTGTTGCGCATGTACGTGCAGTACGCCGCCTCGATGGGGTGGAAGACCGAGCTGCTCGAACGCAATGAGTCCGATCTGGGCGGCTACAAGGACGTGCAGGTCGCGATCAAGGGCTCGCCCTCGGACCCGTCGCAGGGTGTGTGGGCGCACTTGAAGTACGAGGGCGGCGTGCACCGCGTGCAGCGGGTGCCCGCCACCGAGTCGCAGGGGCGCATCCACACATCGACCACCGGGGTGCTCGTGTTCCCCGAGGTCGATGAGCCCGAAGAGATCCAGATCGATCCGAGCGATCTCAAGATCGACGTCTACCGCTCCTCGGGTCCGGGCGGGCAGTCGGTCAACACGACCGACTCCGCCGTGCGGATCACCCACGTGCCGACCGGCATCGTCGTGTCGATGCAGAACGAGAAATCCCAGCTGCAGAACCGCGAGGCGGGGATGCGGGTGCTCCGGGCCCGGCTGCTGGCCAGGCAGCAGGAAGAGCTCGACGCGGCGGCATCCGACGCCCGTCGCTCGCAGATCCGCGGCATGGACCGGTCCGAACGGATCCGCACGTACAACTTCCCCGAGAACCGCATCGCGGATCACCGCACCGGTTACAAGGCCTACAACCTCGACCAGGTCATGGACGGCGCCCTCGGACCGATCGTCGAGTCGGCCATCCACGCCGACGAAGAGGCGCGCCTGGCGGCCCTGGCCCCCGACGCCGACTGACGTTCCGGCGCGCGGCATGGCGACGCCGCGCTGGTCGCAGCGCGCAGCGGTGGGATCCAGGCCCGACCCGGCGTCAGATCGAGTATTCGGGCGCCATCAGGATCGAGCGGGTCTCTTCGCCGACGCGGCGGGCTCGCGGCTTCGCGGGCACGCCGACCAGCACGCTGTCAGGCGGGGCGTCTTGCGTGACGACGGCGTTGGCTCCGACGACGGAGTGGGCGCCGATCGTGATGGGGCCGAGGATCTTGGCGCCCGCACCGACGGCGACGCCGTCGTGGAGCGTGGGATGGCGTTTGCCGCCCTCGCGCTGACGGCCGCCGAGCGTCACGCTGTGGTACAGCATGACGTCATCGCCGACTTCGGCGGTCTCACCGATCACGACGCCCATGCCGTGGTCGATGAAGAAACGGCGCCCGATCGTGGCACCGGGATGGATCTCGATGCCCGTGAGCCAGCGCGTGATCTGCGAGCCCGCGCGCGGCACGAAGCGCAGGCCGCGCCGCCAGAGGGCGTGCCACACACGGTGCGCCCAGATGGCGTGCAGGCCCGAGTACAGCACGGCGATCTCGAGGTCGCCCCGCGCCGCGGGGTCGCGCAGGCGTGCCGCGGCGATATCCTCGCGGACGCGAGCCAGTGGCCCCATGTCAGTCCTCGCGCAGGTCTTCGAACAGCGCCGTCGTGAGGTAGCGCTCGCCCGTGTCGGGCACCACGACGACGATCTTCTTGCCGGCGTTCTCGGGACGCTTGGCGACTTCGAGCGCGGCCCAGACGGCGGCACCGGCCGACATGCCGACGAGCAGCCCTTCCTTCGCTGCCAGGTCACGCGCGAGCGCGAGCGACGGCTCGAACTCGACGTCGATCACCTCGTCGATGACGCCGCGGTCGAGGATGGCCGGGACGAAGTTCGGGCCGATGCCCTGGATCTTGTGGGGGCCGGGGTGGCCCTCGGTGAGGATGGGGGAGTCCTTCGGCTCGACGGCGACGATCTGCACGCCGGGCTTGCGCTCCTTGAGCACCTGGCCGACGCCCGTGATGGTGCCGCCCGTGCCGATGCCGGCGACGAACACGTCGACCTCGCCGTCGGTGTCACGCCAGATCTCTTCGGCGGTCGTCGCGCGGTGGATCGCGGGGTTCGCCTCGTTCTCGAACTGGCGCACCCACACGGCGCCGGGCGTCTCTTCGACGATGCGCTTGGCCTCGTCGACCGCGAGGGCCATGCCCTTGGTCGGGTCGGTCAGCACGAGCTCCGCGCCGAACGCCTTGAGCAGCATCCGGCGTTCCTTGGACATCGACGCGGGCATCGTGAGGATGACGCGGTAGCCGCGCGCGGCGCCGACCATCGCGAGCGCGATGCCGGTGTTGCCACTCGTCGACTCGACGATCGTGCCGCCGGGGGTCAGCTCACCCGAGGCCTCAGCGGCGTCGATGAGCGCGATGCCGAGGCGGTCTTTGACGCTCGACGCGGGGTTGAAGTACTCGAGCTTGGCGTACACCTCGGCTACGGCGCCTTCGGTGACCCGATTGAGGCGAACGAGCGGGGTGTTGCCGAACGCGGTCGTGATGTCGGAGTGCATACCGGGCATGTCGGGCCTTTCGGGGAGGATCGTGACCGTCATCCAGCCTAGGGGAGCGCACGGCACCCGGGCCGAGTATGACGCCAAGCCACAGATAAACTGGGCCGCTCATGGATACACCTTCCGCCCTCTCCGCCGTCGTCCGTCGCGGTGTCGAGGCGCTTGCCCAGGCCGGCGTCGCCGATCCGGTCGTCGATGCCGAACTCCTCGCAGCACACGTGCTGGGCAGCACCCGCGGAGGCGTGCAGGCCGCGATCGTGCGCGGCGACGGGATCCGGCAGGCGGATGCCGAGCGCTACGACGAGCTCATCGCTCGACGCGCGACGAGAGAGCCGCTCCAGCACCTGACCGGGACGGCACCCTTTCGTCACCTCGAGCTCAGAGTCGGCCGGGGCGTCTTCGTGCCGCGGCCCGAGACCGAGATCGTCGCCCAGCTCGCGATCGACGCCCTGCGCGCCGCGGCATCCCCCGCGCCGATCGCGGTCGATCTCGGGACCGGCAGCGGCGCGATCGCGCTCGCGATGGCGACCGAAGTGCCGCATGCCGAGGTGCACGCGGCCGAGAACTCCGCCGATGCCTTCGGCTGGACGACGCAGAATTTCGACGCTGTCGGCGCCGGCAACGCGCACCTGGTCTTCGCCGATCTTGCCGAGGCGTTCCCCGAGCTCAACGGCACGGTGTCGGTCGTGGCATCCAATCCTCCGTACGTGCCGGATGCCGCGATCCCGAGGGATCCCGAAGTGCGCGAGTACGACCCCCCGGCCGCGCTCTACGGGGGAGAGGACGGCCTCGACGTCGTGCGCGTGCTCAGCACGGTGGGACTTCGGCTCGCGCACCCGGGCGCCATGATCGTGATCGAGCACGGCGAGTGGCAGGGCGCCGCGATCCGGCAGCTGCTCGCCGCCGACGGATGGCGGTCCACCGCGACCCACCCCGACCTGACGATGCGCGATCGCGCGACGACGGCCATACGGCCCTGAAGCACAGGGGAACACCGGCCGGCGCTGATTAGACTGTCCGGGTCATGTCCTCCCTCTTCGACTGCCGCGATGAGTCGCAGCTTCTCCCCGGCATGCGCGAGGCGCGCCGCGCCATAGCGCGCGGCGGGCTGATCGTGCTGCCCACCGACACCGTCTACGGAGTCGGCGCCGATGCGTTCTCCGCTTCCGCCGTGCAGCGGCTGCTCGACGCGAAGGGAAGGGGGCGCCAGTCGCCTCCGCCCGTGCTCGTTCCCGGTGTCGACACGCTGCGGGCCCTCGTGGCCGAGGTGCCCGAGCCGGTCGAGCGCCTGGTCGAGCAATTCTGGCCCGGCGGCCTCACGATCGTCATGCCGGCCCAGCGGTCGCTCACGTGGGATCTCGGCGAGACGCACGGCACCGTCGCCGTGCGGATGCCCGACCACCGCATCGCCCTCGAGCTGCTCGCCGAGACGGGGCCGCTCGCGGTGTCCAGCGCGAACCTCACGGGCAAGTCCGCCGCTGTCCTCATCCACGAGGCGCAGCAGATGCTCGGCGACTCCGTCGAGGTCTATCTCGACGGAGGGCCGTCGGCGACAGGGGTCGCCTCGACGATCATCGACGCCACGGGCCTCGTGGGTGCAACCGAGCCCGTCGTGCGCGTCCTGCGCGACGGCGCCATCGGAAGAGCGCGCCTGCGCGCCGTCCTGGGCGACCTGCTCGAACCCGACCCCGAGGAGCACGGCGACGGCGAGATCGCGTGAAGCAGTACATCTTCACGATCATCTTCACGGCGGCGCTGACCTTCGCGCTGTCGTGGGGCGTGTGGCGATTGAGCCTGAAGTACAAGCTGTACTCGGGCATCCGGGAGCGCGACGTCCACAAGCAGCCGACGCCTCGCCTCGGCGGTATCGCGATGTTCCTCGGCGTGACGGCGGCCTTTCTCGTCTCGGCGCAGAACCCCTTCTTCGAGCTCGTGTGGGCAGCCCCGGAGCGCATCTGGGCGATCCTCGCGGCGACGCTGCTGATCGTCGTGGTCGGCGTCGCCGATGATCTCTGGGACCTCGACTGGATGATCAAGCTCGGGGCGCAGTTCCTCGCCGCGGGCTGCATCGCGTGGTTCGGCGGCCTGCAGATCTACGCACTGCCGATCGGCGGCATGACCGTGTGGTCGAGCTGGATGAGTTTCACCCTCACCGTCTTCGCGATCGTCGTCGTCATGAACGCCGTCAACTTCATCGACGGCCTCGACGGCCTCGTCGCCGGGGTGTGCCTCATCGCGAACGTCGTGTTCTTCGCCTACTCCTACCTCTTCGCGCGCGACACCGGCGCGAGCACCTACTTCAACCTCGCGTCGTTCATCGCCGCCGTGCTGATCGGCGTCTGCATCGGGTTCCTGCCGATGAACTGGAGTCCCGCGAAGCTCTTCATGGGCGACTCGGGTGCACTGCTGCTCGGGCTGCTCATGGCGACCTCGGCGGTTGCGATCACGGGTCAGCTCGAGCCGTCGATGCTCGACCCGGACGAGTTCGGCCGCTCGCAGCTGCTCGGTGCCTTCATCCCGATCCTCTTGCCGATCGTGGTGGTGCTGCTGCCCCTCCTCGACTTCGGCCTCGCCGTCATCCGTCGCATCAGCAAGGGCAAGTCGCCCTTCTCGCCGGACCGCAAGCACCTGCACCACCGCATGCTCGACATGGGCCACACCGATCGCGACGCCGTGCTGATCTTCTACGCGTGGACGGCCGTGGTGAGCCTCGGCTTCCTGCTGATGTACATCGGCACGCAGTCCGATTGGCCGGGGGACTACCTGTTCGGGGTCGCCTTCGGCGTCGTCGGCGTCGCTGTGTGCCTCGTGTTGACCTTCCTTCCCTCGCGCCGGCGCTCGCCGGTCGCAGCCAGACCCCAGGAGAACGCCCGATGAACACCAGCCCGGTTTCGAGCACCCCGATCCTGCGCGCCACCCTGCTGTGGTCCGCCGCGCTGACGGCCGTCCTCGCCGTGCTCGGCGCTGTCCTCGGCTTCGTCGTCGCCGGTACCGACGGGTTGTGGAGTGCGCTGGCGGGGGTCCTTCTGGCAGCGATCTTCCTCGCCATCACGGGGACGAGCATCCTCATCGCCAACCGCTGGTACGGCGACCCGATCTATGTGCCGCTCTTCTTCGGCATCGTGATGGGCGGCTGGATCCTCAAGTTCATCGTCTTCATCGTGCTGCTGCTCGTTCTGCGCGGCCAGCCGTGGATGGAACCCACCATCTTCTTCGTCGCGGTCGTCGCCAGCGTGCTGGCTGCGCTCGCGATCGATGTCGTCGTGATGCTGCGCATGCGCATCCCGCACGTGAGCGATGTGACCCTGCCGACCTCGAATCCGGAGGACGCGCCCGCCGCCGAAACGGGGTTCGACGCCAACACGGGGACCGAAGCGGATTCAGGGGGCTCCAAGGTTTGATAGGCTGAATCTCGCGCCCGCCCGCTCGGTTTCCGAGTGCTTGCGGAGTGACGCTCACCGACCATCGTCGCAACGGTCCTAGACCGGTGCCCCGAAGCTGGAGCCCGCGCTGATTACTCAAGCTGCGACCCTGATCGCCCACGCCACCGTGGACGAGGGACCCGAGTTCCACGGACCCTCGATCACGGAATTCTTCCCCGAAGCGATCTTCACGATCGGCGGGTTCGAGTTCAACCGAATCCACATGGTCCAGATCCTCGCGACCATTGCGGTCGTCCTGGTCTTCTGGATCGGCACCCGGCGGATGAAACTCGTCCCCGGCCGTTTCCAGAGCCTCGTCGAGATGGGGCTGGACTTCGTCCGCGTCAACATCGCCGAGGACCTTCTGGGTAAGAAGGACGGCCAGCGGTTCCTGCCCATCCTCACGACCATGTTCTTCATGATCCTGTTCATGAACCTGACCGGGGTCATCCCGTTCTTGAACATGCCGGGAACGGGCATCATCGCGGTGCCGCTGCTGCTCGCACTGGTGAGCTACTTCACCTTCATCTACGCGGGTATCAAGAAGAGCCCCAAGAACTTCTTCAAGAACGCGCTCTTCCCCTCGGGGGTCCCGCCGGTTCTCTACATCATCGTCACGCCGCTCGAGTTCATCTCGACGTTCATCATCCGGCCCGTGACGCTGACCCTCCGACTGCTCATGAACCTCATGGTCGGTCACCTCATGCTGGTCCTGTTCTTCGCAGCGACCCAGTTCTTCCTCCTGGACCTCGGCGGGTGGTGGTCGGCTCTGGCTGCAGGCTCCCTCGCCTTCGGCTTCGCCTTCACAGCCTTCGAGCTGCTGGTCGCCTTCCTCCAGGCATACGTCTTCGCCATCCTCACCGCGGTCTACATCCAGCTCGCGGTGGCTGAAGAGCACTGAGCGGGCAGGCTCGCGCCTACCCACCCAACCGAAAGGAAACACCCCCGTGGACGCAACTACGGTTCTCGCCCAGGTCTCCGGTTCCATCGCGACCGTCGGCTACGGCCTCGCCGCCATCGGTCCCGCCATCGGCGTGGGCATCGTCGTCGGCAAGACGATCGAGGGCGTCGCCCGTCAGCCCGAGCTGGCCGGCCGCCTGCAGGTCCTCATGTGGATCGGTATCGCCTTCACCGAGGCGCTCGCCTTCATCGGCATCGCCACCGCCTTCATCTTCGGCTACTGATCCGCCCCCACCAGTCTTAAGGAGACAGGATGCTGAACGCTCTTGTCACGTACGCCGCGGAAGAGGGCGAGTACAACCCGCTCATCCCCGCGTGGTACGACATCATCTGGTCAGCGGTTTGCTTCGTCGTCATCCTCTTCGTCTTCTGGAAGGTCGCCCTTCCCAAGATGAAGGCGATGCTCGACCAGCGTGCCGTTGCGATCGAAGGCAACATCGCCAAGGCCGACGAGGCACAGCGCAAGGCCGAGGCCGCGCTGGCCGAGTACACGGCTCAGCTCGCCGACGCCCGCAAGGAAGCCGGAGAGATCCGTGACGCCGCGCGTGAGGATGGCAAGAAGATCGTCAGCGAGGCGAAGGAGAGCGCGACCGCCGAGGCGGCCCGCGTGACCGCAGCCGCGCACGCACAGATCGAAGCCGAGCGTCAGAGCACCCTGGTGTCGCTGCGCAGCGAGGTGGGCACACTCGCCCTCGACCTCGCCGGCGGAGTCATCGGCGAAGCGCTCTCGGATGACGCGAAGGCTCAGGCGGTCGTTGACCGCTTCCTCGCCGACCTCGAGGCGTCCGAAGGAGCAAAGGCGTAATGGGCAGCGCGACCACTCAGGCCCTCGCGGCGACGATGGCGGCGCTCGACGCCGCGTCGGGAGTCGATCTCGACGTCGCCCGCGAGCTGTTCGCCGCGGCGCGTGCTGTCGGCGACTCGTCGCAGCTGAGCGGCGCGCTGGCCGACTCCGCCGCACCGCCCGCTGCACGGCGCAAGGTCGTCGAGGACGTCTTCGGCGCGATGGTGTCGGCCACGACGGTGTCGTTGCTGACCAGCGCGGTTGATCAGCGCTGGTCGTCGGCGTCGGATCTCGTCGACGGCATCGAAGAGCTTGCCGTGCGCGTCGCAGCGAACGCGACCGTCGGAGTCGACATCGAGGGGGAGCTGTTCCGGTTCTCCCGCACGGTCGCCGCGAACCCCGAGCTCGAACTCGCCCTCGGGAGCCGTCTCGGCGATCGGTCGGCGAAGGGGGCCCTCGTCGAGAAGCTCCTCGGCTCACGCGCGAACCCGGCGACGACGCTCATCGTCTCCTCGCTCGTGCAGCAGCCGCGCGAGCGACGCGTGCGCCGGATGCTCACGTGGGCCGAGCGACTCGTCGCCGACCAGCGTGGCCGCAAAGTCGCAACGGTCTTCTCGGCGGTGCCGCTGAGCGAGGCGCAGTCCACTCGTCTCGCCGCGCTGCTCGCGCAGCGCTATGACGCGGCCGTGGCGCTGAACACCGTCGTCGATCCCTCCGTGGTCGGCGGCCTGCGCGTGCAGATCGCCGACGATGTGATCGACGCGAGCGTCTCGTCACGACTGGCAGACCTGCGGCAGCGGCTCGCGGGGTAGTACAGACTTCCCGCCGGTTCAGCCGAGCCGGCGGAGACTTCGGGGCCGACGCCCCACACCGTAGTGAAACAAAGGGAAGACAATGGCAGAACTGTCAATCAGCCCGGACGTCATCCGTGACGCGCTGAAGGATTTCGTCGCCGCGTACGAGCCCACCGGGGCCGCGGCGACCGAGGTCGGCACCGTCATCGACGCCGCCGACGGCATCGCCCACGTCGAGGGCCTGCCCGGCGTCATGGCGAACGAGCTCGTGACGTTCGCGAACGGCACGCTGGGCCTCGCTCAGAACCTCGACGAGCACGAGATCGGTGTCGTCGTACTCGGCGAGTTCTCCGGCATCGAAGCCGGTCAGCAGGTCACGCGCTCCGGCGAGGTTCTGTCTGTCGCCGTCGGCGACGGCTTCCTCGGCCGTGTCGTCGACCCGCTCGGCAACCCGATCGACGGTCTCGGCGAGATCTCGCCGATCGACGGCCGCCGCGCGCTCGAACTGCAGGCGCCCGGCGTCATGCAGCGCAAGAGCGTGCACGAGCCCCTGCAGACGGGCATCAAGGCGATTGACGCCATGATCCCGGTCGGCCGTGGCCAGCGCCAGCTCATCATCGGTGACCGCCAGACCGGCAAGACCGCCCTGGCGATCGACACGATCATCAACCAGAAGGCCAACTGGGCTTCGGGCGACCCGTCGAAGCAGGTGCGCTGCATCTACGTCGCGATCGGTCAGAAGGGCTCGACGATCGCCTCCGTCAAGGGAGCGCTCGAAGACGCCGGCGCCATGGAGTACACGACGATCGTCGCGGCTCCGGCATCCGACCCCGCAGGCTTCAAGTACCTCGCGCCGTACACCGGTTCGGCCATCGGCCAGCACTGGATGTACGACGGCAAGCACGTCCTGATCATCTTCGATGACCTGTCGAAGCAGGCCGAGGCCTACCGTGCCGTGTCGCTGCTGCTGCGTCGCCCGCCGGGCCGTGAGGCCTACCCCGGTGACGTCTTCTACCTGCACTCCCGTCTGCTCGAACGTTGCGCGAAGCTCTCCGACGAGCTCGGCGCGGGTTCGATGACGGGTCTGCCGATCATCGAGACGAAGGCCAACGACGTCTCGGCGTACATCCCGACCAACGTCATCTCGATCACCGACGGCCAGATCTTCCTGCAGTCCGATCTGTTCAACGCCAACCAGCGTCCCGCTGTCGACGTCGGCATCTCGGTCTCGCGAGTCGGCGGTGACGCTCAGGTCAAGTCGATCAAGAAGGTCTCGGGCACGCTCAAGCTCGAGCTGGCCCAGTACCGCTCGCTCGAGGCGTTCGCGATGTTCGCGAGCGACCTGGATGCGGCATCGCGTCGCCAGCTGGCGCGCGGTGCGCGACTGACCGAGCTGCTCAAGCAGCCGCAGTACTCGCCGTACCCCGTCGAGGAGCAGGTCGTCTCGATCTGGGCCGGAACCAACGGCAAGCTCGACTCCCTCGAGGTCGAAGACGTGCTGCCCTTCGAGCGCGAACTGCTCGATTACCTGCGCCGGAACACCTCGATCCTCGACACGCTCCGCGAGACGAACGTGCTCGATGACGCGACCGCCGCCGAGCTCGAGAAGAAGACCGACGAGTTCATCCTCGAATTCCGTGCGGGCAAGGGTCAGGCGATCGGGAAGCCGGGACACGAAGAGGTCGCTGCTGCTGCGGCTGACGACGTGAACCAGGAGAAGATCGTCAAGGGCCGCCGCTAACCGCGGGCTGGACAGGAACCATGGGCGCACAACTGCGGGTCTACAAGCAGAAGATCAGTTCTGCTCAGACGACCAAGAAGATCACGAAGGCGATGGAACTCATCGCGGCTTCGCGTATCCAGAAGGCGATGGCGCGTGTTCGCGCGTCGACGCCCTTCGCGAGGGCCGTGACACGGGCCGTCTCCGCCGTGGCGACACACTCCAACATCGATCACCCGCTGACCGTCGAACGCGAGACGATCCGCCGCTCCGCCGTCGTGATCTTCACGTCGGACCGGGGCCTGGCGGGCGCGTTCAACTCGCAGATCCTCCGCGAGGGTCTCGAACTGGCCGAGCTCCTGCGTCAGCAGGGCAAGGAGCCGGTGTTCTACCTGGTGGGCCGCAAGGCCGTCGGATACTTCCAGTTCCGTCGGATGGATGCCGCCGCTGAGTGGACGGGCGACACGGACACGCCGCACTTCTCGACGGCGGAAGAGATCGCAGCCGTGCTGCTGGACTCTTACGACCGTGGCGGGCAGGATGGCGGGGTCGACGAGATCCACCTCGTGTACAACCGCTTCGTCAGCATGATGACCCAGTCGCCCGAGCAGGTCCGCCTGCTCCCGCTCGAGGTCGTCGAAGCCGAAGAGCCGACCGCGGCGCAGGTGTACCCGCTCTACGAGTTCGAGCCGGACGCATCCGTCGTGCTCGATGCTCTGCTGCCGGTGTACATCCAGAGCCGCGTCTTCAACGCTCTTCTGCAGTCGTCGGCGGCGAAGCACGCTGCGACGCAGAAGGCGATGAAGTCCGCGAGCGACAACGCCGACAAGCTCATCACCGACTACACGCGCCTGCGCAACAACGCTCGCCAGGCCGAGATCACGCAGCAGATCGCCGAGATCGTCGGCGGCGCCGACGCGCTCTCGTCCGGCAAATAGATCCCACGAAAGAGAAGAAGCCATGAGCCTCACCGCTGAAAAGACGGACACCTCCGTCGTCGGCCGCGTCGCGCGCGTCACCGGCCCGGTCGTCGACATCGAGTTCCCGCACGATTCGATCCCCGACATCTACAACGCGCTGAAGACGACGATCGTCATCGACGGCGAGTCCAACGAGATCACGCTCGAGGTCGCTCAGCACCTCGGCGACGACCTCGTCCGGGCGATCGCCCTCAAGCCCACGGACGGCATCGTCCGCGGCCAGGAGGTGCGCAACACGGGCGAGCAGATCACTGTTCCGGTCGGCGATGTCACCAAGGGGAGGGTCTTCAACGTCACGGGTGACATCCTCAACGCCGAGCCCGGCGAGAAGATCGAGATCACCGAGCGCTGGCCCATCCACCGCAAGGCGCCGAACTTCGACCAGCTCGAGTCGAAGACGCAGATGTTCGAGACCGGCATCAAGGTCATCGACCTGCTCACCCCGTACGTCCAGGGTGGAAAGATCGGCCTCTTCGGCGGTGCCGGCGTCGGCAAGACCGTCCTCATCCAGGAGATGATCCAGCGCGTCGCGCAGGATCACGGTGGTGTGTCTGTGTTCGCCGGTGTCGGTGAGCGCACGCGTGAGGGCAACGACCTCATCGCCGAGATGGACGAGGCGGGTGTCTTCGACAAGACGGCCCTCGTCTTCGGCCAGATGGACGAGCCGCCGGGAACGCGTCTGCGCGTCGCCCTGTCGGCACTGACGATGGCGGAGTACTTCCGCGACGTTCAGAAGCAGGATGTGCTGTTGTTCATCGACAACATCTTCCGCTTCACGCAGGCCGGTTCCGAGGTCTCGACGCTGCTCGGCCGCATGCCGTCCGCCGTCGGTTACCAGCCGAACCTCGCCGACGAGATGGGTGTGCTCCAGGAGCGCATCACCTCGACCCGCGGTCACTCGATCACGTCGCTCCAGGCGATCTACGTCCCCGCCGACGACTACACCGACCCGGCACCGGCGACGACGTTCGCCCACCTGGACGCCACGACCGAGCTCTCGCGTGAGATCGCGTCGAAGGGTCTTTACCCGGCCGTCGACCCGCTGTCCTCGACGAGCCGTATCCTCGACCCCCGCTACATCGGTGAGGACCACTACCGTGTGGCGACCGCCGTGAAGCAGATCCTCCAGAAGAACAAGGAACTGCAGGAGATCATCGCGATCCTCGGTGTCGACGAGCTCTCCGAAGAGGACAAGATCGTCGTGTCGCGTGCACGTCGCATCCAGCAGTTCCTCTCGCAGAACACCTACATGGCCAAGAAGTTCACGGGTGTCGAGGGTTCGACGGTTCCGATCAAGGAGACCATCGAGTCGTTCGACGCCATCGTCAAGGGTGACTTCGACCACGTCGCCGAGCAGGCGTTCTTCAACGTCGGCGGCATCTCCGACGTCGAAGAGCAGTGGGCGCGGATCCAGAAGGAGAACGGCTGATCATGCCGCTCAACGTGAGTCTCGTCTCCGCCGACGCGGAGGTCTGGTCGGGAGAGGCGTCGCTCGTCGTCGCCAAGACCGTGCTGGGCGAGATCGGGTTCATGCCCGGTCACGAACCCGTGCTCGCGATCCTCGCCGAAGGCCAGGTGCGCATCACGGAGACCGCTGGGACGAAGATCGTCGCGAACGCCGAATCCGGCTTCCTCTCGATGTCGGGTGACGAGCTGACGATCGTCGCGGGCAACGCGGCGCTCATCTCCTGAACACAGATACCTCGAACGCCGCCCGGTCCGCCGGGCGGCGTTCGCCTTTTCCTGGGGCCAAGTGACCGTGCTGATACTGCTGCCGCCGTCTGAAACCAAGCGCCCGGGCGGGACCGGCGCCCCGCTCGACCTGTCGCGGCTCGCGATGCCCGACCTGCTGCCGCAGCGCGAGCGCGTCACGGACGCCCTCGTCCGCCTCTCGGACAACCCCGACGAAGCGGCGCGCGTGCTCAAGCTGAGTGCCCGTCAGCGGGGTGAGGTCGAGGTGAACGCTGCCCTGCGCCGCGCCCCGACGATGCCGGCCGTCGACCGCTACACCGGCGTGCTCTACGACGCCCTGGATGCGGAGTCGCTCGACGGCGCCGCCCGGCGCTGGCTCGGGCATCACGTGCTGCTCCACTCGGCGCCTTTCGGACCCGTCGGAGCGCTCGATCCGATTCCGCCCTACCGCCTCGCGGCGGGGGCCTCACTGCCCGGGCTCGCGCCGCTGCGACGCGAGTGGGCGGATGCCGTCATGTCGGCGTTCGTGCAGACCTCCCCGTCGTTCGTGCTCGACATGCGCTCCGAGGCATATGTCGCGCTCGGACCCGTGCCGATGGGGGTCGAGTCGGCCTATGTGCGGGTCGTCACGGAGGGCGACGATGGCGCCACACGCGCCTTGAACCACTTCAACAAGCGCGCGAAGGGTCTGCTCGTACGCCGCCTCGCGACGGTGCGGCCGCGGATCCAGTCCCGTCGCGGGTTCGTGCGCTGGAGCGAAACGGCGGGTCTGCGCGTGAGCGAAGGCGCCGCCGGCGAGCTCCACCTCTTCGCCTGAACCACGCCCGCCCACGGGGGTGATCCCCCCGAAACGCCGGTCGTACGTGCCCGGCGGTGCGGAGTATCGCTAGCATGTACGCCGCGGGCGCTCTGCTCGCCGGTGCCGTGGGAACACGCGTGTCGACACCAGCGGTCTAGGAGGCCGTCCTTTGTCTGACTACTACGATTACGACGGGGCCTGGGCTTTCGCGTGGCTCCTGCTGATCCTTCCCTTTCTCCTGATCTTCGCGCTCGCGGGATACCTTCTCTCGTCGTGGTTCCTCATGCGGATCTTCGACAAGGCCGGCGTGCAGGGCAAGTGGCGCGCCTGGGTGCCCGTCTACAACCTCATGGTCCTCGCCAAGCTCGGTGACTTTTCTCCGTGGGTCATGCTCGGTGCGGTCGTCGCCTCGTCGGTGCTCGGACAGATTCCGGTCATCGGATGGGTCTTCGGACTCGTCGCCCTTGCAGCCGGCATCATGGTCGGGTGGCGCGTCGGGCTCAAGCTCGACAAGGACTGGCCCTTCCTGCTGCTGTGGCTCATCCCGGGTGTCGGCCCGCTCATCTGGCTCGGGGTCCTCGCCTTCACGTCGTCGCCGTGGAACCCGGGCATCCGTCCCGCGCCGTGGGTGAACTCGTTCCTCAAGGACAACGTGGTGTGGCAGGGCATTCCGATTCAGCCCGGTGCGCCCGTCGGTGGCGGTGCCTACGGTCAGCCGGGCGCCGGCTACCAGGCCCCGCACGCCGGTTACCAGCCCCCTCCGGGCTACCAGCCGCCCGCCGGTTATGCGCCTCCGCCCGCACCGCCTGCCGGATACACCTCACCCCCCGCACCGCCCTCGGGGTACACGCCGCCGCCCGCACCGCCGGCACCGCCCGCACCGCCCGCGGCCCCGGTCTCGGCCGACTCGCCCGCGGCGCCCGAGGCCCCCGCCTCGCCCGAGCCCCCCGCATCGCCGGAACCCCCGGTCACGCCGGACGCTCCTGACTCGCCTCGCCCCTGACATCGATGACCCCCGCTCTGCGGGGGTCATCGTCTTTGGACCCGACGGCGTCGGTGTCCCGAGGTGGCTGGGCCACTGGCTGGCTCCGCCTCTCGGCGCTGCGGCGCGCACGCCGCTAGCCTCGGGTGCATGACATCCGACATCCCTGCGCGCCGCGTCGGCGCCTCTGGTCTGCTCGTCTCTTCGGTGGGCCTCGGCTGCAACAACTTCGGGCGCGAAGGCACCCGGACCGAGACTCTCGAGGGCACCCGCGCCGTGCTCGACGCGGCGATCGCCGCAGGCGTGACCTTCCTCGACACGGCGGACATGTACGGGCGTGACCCGGGGCTGTCCGAGAGTCTCATGGGCGAGGCGCTCCAGGGTCGACGCGACCATGTCGTGCTGGCGACGAAGTTCGGTCATCACGCGCGCGACATGGGCTACCCGGTCTCGGGGGCGAAGGCGTCACGGGCGTACGTCCGCCGCGCCGTCGAAGGGTCGCTGGCACGGCTCAAGACGGACTGGATCGACCTGTACCAGCTGCACACACCCGATCCCCAGACGCCGATCGAAGAGACCCTCGACGCTCTCGGCGACCTCGTGCGCGAAGGAAAGGTCCGCTATATCGGCCACTCGAACTTCGCGGGCTGGCAGATCGCAGAGGCGCACTACGTCGCCGCGGAGCGTGCCGGCATCCCGTTCGTGTCCGCACAAAATCACTACAGCCTGCTGGCACGGGCGGCTGAGCGCGAAGTCCTGCCGGCCGCCGAGCGTTTCGGGCTGGGGTTCCTGCCCTACTTCCCGCTGCACAACGGGCTGCTCACCGGCAAGTTCTCGCGCGGACACGCCCCCGCCGATTCACGGATCATGCGCCAGCGGGAGCACGTGTGGCGGGATGCCCCGTGGGATGCGCTCGAGGCCTATCGGGCATTCTGTGACGAGCGCGGCATCACGATGTTGCAGGCGACGTTCGGGTGGCTGCTCGCGCGGCCCGGCCTTGCGAGCGTCATCGCCGGCGCGACGAGCCCCGAGCAGGTCGAGGCGAATGCTGCGGCCGTGACCGCCTGGACCCCGACCGCCGACGACATCGCGGCGATCGATGCCCTGTTCCCGCTGCCCGAGGATCCCGGCGCTCGCGTCTGACTCGGCCCCGCAGGACGAAGCGCGTCGGTGTCGAGCCGGCGGCGCGGACGGCTTGGTCTTGCCCCCGGAGAGGCGTAGCGTATGTCGAGCTGCGCTCTCTCCCTCAGGGAGTAGGAAAGGACCTTCGTGCTCGGTAAGCTCCTGGCGCGCTATCTGCGCCCCGCCTGGCCGCTCATCGTCGCCGTCGTGTTCTTCCAGCTCGCGCAGTCGATCGCCTCGCTCCTGCTGCCGACGCTCAACGCCGACATCATCGACAAGGGCGTCGTCGTCGGGGACATCCCCTTCATCTGGTCGACCGGCGCCGTCATGCTCGGCGTCAGCCTCGTGCAGATCGTGTGCGCGATCATCGCGGTGTACTTCGGTTCACAGCTCGCGATGGGAGTCGGCCGCGACCTGCGCGCCGACTTCTTCCACCGCGTCGTCGCCTTCTCGCAGCGCGAGATCGGGCGCTTCGGCGCGGCATCCCTCATCACCCGCAACACGAACGACGTGCAGCAGGTGCAGATGCTCGTGCAGGTGTCGGCGACGCTCATGGTGTCGGCGCCCATGCTCGCGATCGGCGGCGTCATCATGGCCGTCAGCCAGGACGCGGGCCTGTCGTGGCTCATGGCGGTCGCCATCCCCGTCCTCCTGATCATCGTCGGGCTCATCGTCTGGCGCATGGTGCCCGCCTTCACCCGCATGCAGGCCCGGATCGACCGCATCAACCAGATCATGCGCGAGCAGCTCACGGGCATCCGGGTCGTCAGGGCGTTCGTCCGCGAGCGCGAAGAGGCCGCGCGGTTCACCAAGGGCAGCGCCGACGTCATGGAGACGGCGCTGCGCGCGGGCAACCTCATGGCGCTGATGTTCCCCGCCGTCATGCTCGTGATGAACCTCTCCAGCGTCGCCGTCATCTGGTTCGGCGCGTTCCAGGTGCAGAACGACGGCGTGCAGATCGGCACCCTCTTCGCCTTCCTCACCTATCTCATGCAGATCCTGATGGGCGTCATGATGGCGACCTTCATGTTCGTGATGATCCCGCGCGCAGCCGTCTGCGCCGATCGCATCGGAGCCGTGCTCGACACGACTCCGTCCGTCGCCGCTCCCACTCGTGCGATCACCCCGCCCGTCGCCGCCGGCCGCATCGAGTTCGATGGCGTCGACTTCGCGTACCCCGGTGCCGACGACGCGGTGCTGCGCGACATCTCGTTCACGGTCGAGCCCGGCACGATGACGGCGATCGTCGGCTCGACCGGGTCGGGGAAGTCCACCCTGATCGGCCTGGTGCCGCGCCTGTTCGACGCGACCGCGGGCAGCGTCCGGATCGACGGAACCGACGTCCGCGACTACGACCCCGACGACCTCTGGGCGCGGATCGGACTCGTCCCGCAGCGAGCCTTCCTCTTCTCGGGAACCGTCGCATCCAACCTGCGCTACGGCGACGAGCACGCGACCGACGAGCAGCTGTGGCAGGCGCTCGAGACGGCGCAGGCCCGCGACTTCGTCGAGGCCCTTCCCGAAGGGCTCGACGCCCCCATCGCGCAGGGCGGCACGAACGTGTCGGGCGGGCAGCGTCAGCGCCTCGCGATTGCGCGGGCCCTCGTCCGTCGTCCCGAGATCGCCGTGTTCGACGACTCGTTCTCGGCCCTCGACCTGAGAACGGATGCTGCGCTGCGCAAGGCGCTCCTGACGGATCTGCCCGGGACCACGAAGCTCATCGTCGCGCAGCGCGTCTCGACGATCCAGCGCGCCGACCAGATCGTGGTGCTCGATCACGGGCGCATGGTCGGGGTCGGCACGCACGATGAACTCCTGCGCACCAGCGACACGTACCGCGAGATCGTCGAATCCCAGATGTCGGTCGAGGAGGCGGCATGAGCGGCCCCGGTGGCGGCCCGCGTCGCGGACCCATGGGTCACGGCGCCGCCCAGAGTGTGGGTGAGAAGGCGCAGAACTTCGGTCCCAGCGCGAAGCGCCTGCTTGCGACGCTGCGCACCGATCTGCCGCAGCTCATCGTCGTGCTCGTGCTCGGCGTCCTCTCGGTAGCGCTCTCGGTCGTCGGGCCGAAGATACTCGGCGAGGGCACGAACGTCGTCTTCGCCGGTTTCATCTCGATGCAGACGCCCGAGGGCCTCACGAAGCAGCAGGTGATCGACCGGCTCGTCGCCGAGGGAGACACCCAGCAGGCCGAGATGCTCGGGGCGATGGACTTCGTGCCCGGCGCCGGCATCGACTTCAGCCGCCTCGCCTGGATCCTCGCCGCCGTGCTCGCGGTCTACCTCTTCGCCGCCATCTTCGGCTGGCTGCAGGCGCGCATCCTCAACGTCGTCGTGCAGCACGCGATGCACCGCCTGCGGCTGCAGGTCGAGGACAAGATCCATCGGCTGCCGCTGTCGTACTTCGACCGCGTACAACGCGGCGAGCTTCTCAGCCGCGTCACGAACGACGTCGACAACATCGGCCAGACGATGCAGCAGACCCTCTCGCAGGTCGTCGTGTCCCTGCTCACCGTCATCGGCGTGCTCGTGATGATGTTCATCATCTCGCCCCTGCTCGCGCTCATCGCGCTCGTCACGATCCCGCTGACGATCGTCATCACGGTGCTCGTCGCGAGGCGCTCGCAGAAGCTGTTCGTCGCGCAGTGGAAGAACACCGGAATCCTCAACGCCCGCGTCGAGGAGACCTTCTCGGGGCACGCCATCGTCAAGGTGTTCGGTCACCAGCGCGAAGCCGAAGAGCTCTTCCGCGCAGAGAACGAGGAACTGTACCGGGCGAGCTTCGGTGCGCAGTTCGTCTCGGGCGTCATCATGCCGGCGATGATGTTCATCGGAAACCTCGTGTACGTCGCGATCGCCGTCGTCGGTGGCCTGCAGGTGGCATCCGGTCTGCTCTCGATCGGCGATGTGCAGGCGTTCATCCAGTACTCCCGGCAGTTCACCCAGCCGCTGAGTCAACTCGGCTCGATGGCGAACCTCCTGCAGTCGGGCGTCGCGAGCGCCGAGCGCGTGTTCGAACTGCTCGACGAGAGCGAGCAGGAGCCCGATCCCGATCCCGCCGAGACAGCGCCCGAGTCGGCGAGCCGGCTCGCGTTCGAGGATGTGTCGTTCCGCTACGTGGCGGACAAGCCGCTCATCGAAGGCCTGTCGCTCGAAGCGCGACCAGGATCGACCGTGGCGATCGTCGGGCCGACCGGCGCCGGAAAGACGACCCTCGTCAATCTCATCATGCGGTTCTACGACGCCGATTCGGGCCGCATCACGCTGTCGGATCCCGAGTCGGGTGACACTCCGGTCGACATCCGGCTGATGACGCGTGACGATCTGCGCTCGCGCACCGGCATGGTGCTGCAGGACACATGGCTGTTCGCCGGCACCATCCGCGAGAACATCGCGTATGGGTATCCGGATGCCACCGAAGACGAGATCATCGCGGCGGCCAAGGCCGCCTATGTCGATCGCTTCGTGCACGCGATGCCCGACGGCTACGACACGGTGCTCGATGACGAGGCGACGAACCTCAGCGCGGGGGAGCGTCAGCTCGTCACGATCGCGCGAGCGTTCATCGCCGATCCGAGAGTCCTCATCCTCGACGAGGCGACGTCGTCGGTCGACACCCGCACGGAGCTGCTGATCCAGCGGGCGATGTCGAAGCTGCGCGCAGACCGCACGGCCTTCGTCATCGCGCACCGCCTGTCGACGATCCGCGACGCCGACCTCATCCTCGTGATGGAGGACGGTGCGATCGTCGAGCAGGGGACGCACGACGAGCTGCTCGCGGCCAGAGGCGCGTACTGGCGCCTGTACAACGCCCAATTCGAGGCTCCGATCGATGACCCGGAAGACACCGCCCCGATCACGGCGCCCTCGCCGACGACCGGGCCGCTGTCCACCGGGCAGATCATCACCGAGGTCGAAACCGATGGTGCCGCGGGGGAACCCACTAGGATATGAGCACGCCGGTCCCGCCGCTCCGGCGGACCAGGCGACCGGTTCACGGGGAGGACGGCCAGTGCCCGACACAACGACGCAGTCCTGCGCCGTCACGGTCCCCGGTGGTCGAATCGATCTGTCGTGGGCCGCGCTCACGCATCGTGGACGCCGTCGCGAGATCAACCAGGACGCCGTCCTCACCCACTTCCCGCTCTTCATCGTGGCCGATGGGATGGGCGGGCACATCGGGGGCGAGATAGCGAGCGCGAGTGCCGTCGACCGGCTCGGCGCGCTCGGTGAGTCGGTCACGCCCAAGGCGATCGAGAAGGCCCTGGCCCGTGCCGTGAAGGACATCTCCGCGCACCCCGAGGCGACCGACGAGGGCACCGGCACGACCGTGACCGGCCTGTACCTCGACGTGTCCGGTGTCGCGCCGCACTGGGTCACGCTCAACATCGGCGATTCGCGCGTCTACCTTCTGCGAGACGGCACGATCGCGCAGATCACGACCGACCACTCGGTCGTGCAGGAGCTCATCGCGGCGGGCCGGCTGAGTCCTGAAGAAGCCGAGAACCACCCGTACGGCAACGTCATCACCCGCGCCGTGGGGCCGAGCGACGGTGTGACGCCCGACTACGTGAGACTCGAAGTGGCGGACGGGGACCGCTTCGTCATCTGCTCGGACGGCCTCACGAAAGAGCTGACCGACTACGGGATCCAGCACTTCCTCGCCGAGAACGCCGACCCTGCGGATGCTGCGCGAGCCATGCTCGATGCGGCGCTCGAGAACGGCGGACGGGACAACATCACGATCATCGTGCTCGACGTCGTGCGGACGAGCACCGACTGAGACGGTTCCTCCCCAGCCGGGGCAGCGCACGCCGTCGTGCACATTCGCTCTGTGCGTCCCGTCGAGTGTCGGCGACAGGCGTGGAATGGGCCGGTGACGATCGCCACCGCACCCCGCCGAGCCCTGGCCGACGAACTCGACGACGCCGAGCCGCTCATTCTTCCCGACGCGTGGACACCACCCGCGCGTCCGCCGCTACCGCTCATCGCCTCGGCCGTGCCGGTCATCGGCGCCGTCGTGCTGTGGCTCGTGACGGGGTCGCTCTTCGCGCTCCTGCTGGCGGGGCTCGGGCCACTCATCGCACTCGCGAGCGTCGTCGACGGGCGGCGGGCCGCGCGGCGTGAGAAGAAGCGGGCCGCCGAAACGGCGGCGCTCGCGCGAGGCCGTGTCGCGAGGTCGGTCGAGCGTCGGCATGACGCCGAGCGTCGACGCCGGTGGGCGCGGCATCCCGATGTCGCGAGGTTCGCGGCGCGCGACGGCGACGTGTGGCGCGAACTCTCGGATCGGTCGGCCGCGCTCGTCGTGGGCACAGGAGAGGTGCCGAGTGGCCTGAGCGTGAGCGGAGGCGCCGGCGACGCAGACGCCTCCTCGCTGCGGGCCCGAGCCACGCGCCTGCCGGGGGCGCCCGTGCTCATGGCGGCCGATGACGGGCTCGCCATCACGGGCGGTCCGGCGCTCGCTTCGGCCGTGCACCGCGCGCTGGTGCTGCAGCTGTGCCTCGCGACGGCACCCGGCGCTCTGCGGCTCGTGGGGGCGATCCCGGCCGACCTCGCCTGGATGCGCGAGCTGCCGCACTGCCACGCTCCGACCGGACGAACACTCGCCGTGACGGCCGAGCCGATGTCGCCGCCGGCCGACATCACGATCGCCGTCGTCACGCCCGGAGCCGACCCGCCACCGGGTTGTCGCGGCCGCTTATCGGTATCGTCACCCCACCGCGCGATGCTCGACGACGGAACGGGAACCCGCGAGGTCGCGGTCGAAGCCGTCGGTATCGAGCAGGCGACCGCGATCGCGGGGGAGCTGGCCGGCCGTGCCGCGCGCACGCTCGGCTTCACGCCGCACGGCGACGAGCCGGTGCGCTTCGCCGACCTCGCGGGTAGCCCTTCCGCCCCGGGCAGGGGCACGCTCGACGCCGTCGTCGGCCTCGCGGGCGGGCATCCGTTCGCGGTCGATCTCGTCGCGGACGGCCCGCACGCGGTCGTGGCCGGGGTCACCGGCTCAGGCAAGAGCGAGCTGCTCATCACCTGGGTGCTCGCGCTCGCAGCGGGTCGTTCGACGCGCGATGTGAGCTTTCTGCTGGCGGACTTCAAGGGCGGCACGGCGTTCGACGCGCTGCGAGCACTGCCGCACGTCACCGGCGTCATCACCGACCTCGACGGGTCCGGTGCTCGGCGGGCGATCGAGAGCCTGCGGGCCGAGATCCGGTGGCGGGAGGCCGAGCTCGCGCGGATCGGTGCGCGCGACATCCTCGACGAGCGTGTGGACCTACCCCGTCTCGTTGTGGTCGTCGATGAGTTCGCGGCTCTGCTCGCCGAGCATCCTGAACTGCACGCCGTCTTCGGCGACATCGCCGCGCGCGGACGAGCGCTCGGGCTGCATCTCATCCTCGGGACGCAGCGTGCCGCGGGCGTCATCCGCGACAGCCTGCTGACGAACTGCCCGCTGCGCCTCAGCCTGCGGGTGACCGATGCCGCCGACAGTCGCGCGCTCATCGGCACCGACGATGCCGCGGTTCTCCCCGGTGGTGTCGCGTCGCGCGGCGTCGCGCTGATCCGGCGGGCTGCCGACGCGCACCCGCAACGTGTCCGCGTCGCGCTGACGGGCGGCGATGACATCACCGCCGTCGCGCGGCGGGCGGTGGGCCCGGCCCCCCGGCGGCCGTGGCTGCCCGACTTGCCGACCATGATCTCGCTCGCGCGGACGAAGGCCCTGGTGACAGATCCGGACGCCGCCGATCTGCTCATCGGCGTCGCGGACGAGCCGGAGCGGCAGCGGCAGCGCGCGGTCGGACTCGGGCTTGCTGATCGCGGCCTGCTCGTGGTCGGCGGCCCGGGCTCGGGCAAGACGACGGTGCTCGACACGATCGCCGAGCAGGCGCGCGCCGTGCGCCGCATCTCGGGCGATGGCGAGTCCATGTGGGATGCCGTCGCGGCCCTCGTCGACGACCCACCGCCGCCCGGCACCGTCGTCATTGTCGACGACCTCGATGCCGTACCGGCCCGCTTGTCGCCAGAGCATGCACAGCTCGTGACCGAACGGCTCGAGATGCTCTTCCGCGGTGCGGGTGCGGCAGGCATCCTCGTCGTCGCGGCGACGCAGCGCCTCGTGGGTGCCACCGCCCGCCTCGGCGAGATGCTGCCGAGGCGCCTCGTCCTCGCCACGACATCGCGCGCCGAGCACCTCGCAGCCGGCGGTGATCCCTCGTGCTACGCGGTCGACGCTCCGCCTGGACGGGGCCGGCTCGGAGCCCTCGCCGTGCAGGTGGCGCTGCCCGACGGCATCCGTACCCGTGCGTCGGGGGCTCCAGATGCCCCCTGGGTCCCACGCGCGTCGCTCACAGGACTCGTGACACGGCGCCGCGCGGCGGCGCGAGCGGCGCTCGAGGCGTGGGCCGACACCGGCGTGCGCTCGCTCTCGCTCGACGAATACGCTGCCGACCCCTCTGTGACGGCCTACGGCCCCGTCGTGCTCGTCGGCGACCCCGATGACTGGCAGCGCGAGTGGCGGCTGCTCGCCCGCGTGCGGGCCGATCACGAGCTGGTCATCGACACCTCGTGCGCCGCCGAATACCGCGTACTGAGCGGATGCCGCGATCTGCCGCCGTACGCGGTCCCCGGCGCGGGACGCGCCTGGCTGATCTCGCAGGGCGGTGACGCCGTGCGGATCGTCCTTGAAGGGCGCGGCATCCGGTCAGAACGTCCCGGGCCGACTCCTTGACCGCCCACAGAGCGCGGTCGTACGTTCGGGGTGTGGTCACAACCCCGATCCATCTGGAACGACCCGAGGGGAAAGGGCTCGCCGCCGGCACACTCGGCCTGTGGGGATCCACCGTCATCGGACTGGCCTCGACCGCGCCCGCTTATTCGCTCGTCGCGACACTCGGCTTCGTCGTGCTGGCGGTGGGTGCACAGGCGCCGATCGCCTTCGTGATCGCGTTCATCCCGATGCTGTTCATCGCCTTCGCCTACCGCGAGCTGAACAATGCGGTGCCCGACTGCGGCACCACCTTCACCTGGGCGACGAAGGCGTTCGGCCCGTGGGTGGGCTGGATGGGAGGCTGGGGCGTCGCCGTGGCAGGAATGGTGGTGCTCGCCAACCTCGCGCAGATCGGCGGCATCTACTTCTGGGCACTCGTCGACGGCATCGTCGGCACGAGCGAGAACGCCCTCCTCTCTGACAACGTGCCCCTCGTGACGGCGACAGGTGTCATCTTCATCGCCCTCATGACCTGGATCAGCTGGCGCGGAGTCGAGATCGGCGAGCGGATCCAGAATGTGCTGCTGGCCATCCAGTACCTCGCGCTCGGGATCTTCGTCGTCGCGGCGCTCTGGCAGTTCTTCGCCGGCACGGCGCCCAACCCGACGCCATTCGACTGGCAGTGGTTCAACCCGTTCGCCTTCTCGGAATGGAGCGGTTTCACCGAAGCCGTGTTGCTCGCCCTGTTCATCTACTGGGGCTGGGACACGTGCCTCGCCCTCAACGAAGAGACGAAAGACCCCCAGCGCATCCCCGGGCTGGCCGCCCTGCTCACGTGCGTCCTTCTGCTCGTCACCTACGTGCTGGTCACGATCGCGGCCATGATGTACGCCGGTCTCGGTGAGTCGGGGACCGGGCTCGGCAACGAAGCCAATGCCGACGACTTCTTCCTCGCGGTCAAAGACGGACTGCTCGGCCCCGTCGGCTGGTTGCTCGTGGTCGCCGTGCTCATCTCGGCGGTGTCGTCGACGCAGACCACGATCCTGCCGACGGCGCGCGGCACGCTGTCGATGGCGGTCTACCGGGCTCTGCCGGCGCGCTTCAAGGCGGTGCATCCCGTGTACAAGACGCCGTCGTTCTCGACGCTCGTGATGGGGATCGTGGCGTCGCTGTACTACATCGGCATGACTCTCATCAGCGACAATATCCTGCAGGACTCGATCCTCTCGCTCGGCCTCGCGATCGCGTTCTACTACGCCGTGACCGGCTACGCATGCGTGTGGTATTTCCGGCGCGAGCTGTTCACGTCGGCCCGCAACGTCGTCTACCGGCTCGTGCTGCCCCTGCTGGGTGCACTCATGCTCACGTATGCGTTCGTGCAGTCGGCGATCGACATGTGGGACGTCGACTACGGCTACACGGTGCTGTTCGGCATCGGCGGAACGTTCGTGATCGGAGTGGGCGCCCTGGCCGTCGGCGTCATCCTCATGCTCGTGTGGTTTCTCTTTCCGCGGTCGAAGCGGTTCTTCCGCCGTGAGAGCCTCAACCGCGACACCCCGGTGCTCGTGCCCGACGCGCCGGGCGAGGTCACCCGCTCCGTCGACGGCGGAATCGCGTGACCGCGACCGTGACAGGAGACAGCATGCGCATCCTCATCATCGGCGCGGGCGGCGTCGGTTCCGCGGCAGCCCGCATCGCCATCCGGCGGAGCTTCTTCGACACGCTCGTGATCGCCGACTACGACCCCGCTCGTCCGCAGGCGCTCGCGGCGGAACTCGCCGATGACCGGATCGTCGCGGCCCAGGTCGATGGGTCCGACGCGGACTCGGTCGCAGCGCTCCTCCGCGCGCACGACGTGACCCACGTGCTCAACGCCGTTGATCCGCGCTTCGTCATGCCGATCTTCGACGGCGCGTTCGCGGCCGGTGCGACGTACCTCGACATGGCGATGAGCCTGTCGCAGCGGCATCCGGAACGGCCGTTCGATCTGACCGGCGTCAAGCTCGGCGATGAGCAGTTCGCGAAAGCACAGCAATGGGCGGATGCCGGACGGCTCGCCCTCGTCGGCATCGGCGTCGAACCGGGGCTCTCGGACGTCTTCGCGCGCTACGCCGAAGACCACCTCTTCAGCGAGATCGACGAACTGGGCGTGCGCGACGGTGCGAACCTCGTCGTCGAGGGGTACGACTTCGCTCCGTCGTTCTCGATCTGGACGACGATCGAGGAATGCCTCAACCCGCCGGTCATCTATGAGAAGGACCGCGGCTGGTACACGACCGAGCCGTTCTCCGAGCCGGAGGTCTTCGACTTTCCCGAGGGCATCGGCCCCGTCGAGTGCGTCAACGTCGAGCACGAGGAAGCGCTGCTCATGCCGCGGTGGACCGGCGCGAAGCGGGTCACGTTCAAATACGGCCTCGGCGACGAGTTCATCGAAGTCCTCAAGGTGCTGAACAAGCTCGGACTGGACCGCACAGACAAGGTCGACGTGAAAGGGACCAGCGTCTCGCCGCGCGACGTCGTCGCGGCGTGCCTGCCCGACCCCGCCACGCTCGGCGACAGGATGACGGGCAAGACGTGCGCGGGGGTGTGGGTGAGAGGCGCAGGCAAGGACGGCGCTGCGCGATCGACCTACCTGTACCACGTCGCCGACAACGAGGTCACGATGCGCGAGGACAACTCGCAGGCCGTCGTGTGGCAGACCGCGATCAACCCCGTCATCGCGCTCGAGCTGCTCGCGACGGGTGCCTGGTCGGGGGTGGGTGTGCTCGGTCCTGAGGCGTTCGATGCCAAGCCGTTCCTCGACCTGCTCGCCGCGCCCGCACCCGAGGGCTACGGGTCCCCGTGGGGCATCCAGGAAAAGCCCGTCGGCTGAGCGTCGCGCGTCGTCAGGCGCCGGGGCCCTGGGAGGGGCGGGTGCAGCGAGGCACGACTCGTTACGCTGGTCCGATGACCTCGACTGCACCCCTTGAGCGCGCCGATCACGCCGAGTGGCTCACGCTGTGGAACGGCTACCTCTCGTTCTACGGCGCGACTCTCGACGACGCCACGACAGCAGCGACGTTCGACCGCCTCATCGACGACAGCTCCGGGATGCACGGGGCGATCGCCCGCCAGGATGGCGTGGCAGTCGGGATCGTGCACTGGCTGACACACGCCGCCACATGGACGACGACGGACTACTGCTACCTCGAGGATCTGTTCGTCGCGCCCGATGTGCGCGGCGGCGGCGTCGGCACAGCCCTCATCGAGCATGTGCGCGCGTGGGCGGAGCGCAACGGGTCGGCGAAGGTCTACTGGCTCACCGCGGAATCGAACGCGACGGCCCGTGCCCTCTACGACCGCGTCGCGACCCGGACGGGCATGATCCACTACGAGATAACGCTCGACTGATCCCTGCGCCGAGCGAGGCGGCTGGATCCGGGTCAGGCCAGCGCGTCCGCCAGGGGAACGAGGTCGAGGGAGTGGGCGTTCGCGACGCCCGCGTTGACGACGGCGCCGCCGACGGTGTTGAGACCGGCCGCCAGCGCGGTATCCGAACGCAGCGCATCGCGCCAGCCGTGCCGTGCGATCTGCCGGATGTAGGGCAGCGTCGCATTCGTGAGGGCCGAGGTCGAGGTGTTCGGCACGGCGCCGGGCATGTTGGCGACGCAGTAGAACACGCTGCCGTGCACGGGGAACGTGGGGTCGGCGTGCGTCGTCGGACGCGTGTCGGCGAAGCATCCGCCCTGGTCGACCGCGATGTCCACGAGCACCGATCCCGGACGCATCCGCGCGACCATGTCGTTCGTCACGAGCTTGGGCGCCTTCGCACCGGGAATGAGCACCGATCCGATGACCAGATCCGACGCGACGACGGCGCGATCGAGGTCGAAGGGGTTGGATGCCGCGGTCTTGACGCGCCCCTGAAAGTGATCGTCGAGGTAGCGCAGGCGCTGCACATTCGTGTCGAAGATCGTGACGTCGGCACCGAGGCCCACGGCGATCACGGCGGCGTTCGCTCCCGCGACGCCACCGCCGATCACGGTGACGGTGGCGGGGCGCGTGCCCGGCACGCCCGACATGAGCAGCCCGAGTCCGCCCGCCGAACGCATCAGCGTCGCCGCGCCGACGGTCGGCGCGAGTCGGCCCGCGACCTCGCTCATCGGCGCAAGAAGGGGCAGGCCTCCGCCGACCAGCTGCACCGTCTCGTACGCGATCGCGGTGACACCGTCAGAGATCAGACGCTCCGTGAGGGGCCGATCCGCCGCGAGGTGCAGGTAGGTGAAGAGCACGAGGTCATCGCGGAAGTAGTCGTACTCGCTCGCAATCGGCTCTTTGACCTTGAGGAGCAGTTCGGCGCGTGCCCAGACCTCGGCGGCATCTTCGAGCATCGTCGCACCGGCGGCTTCGTACTCGGCGTCGGGCATCGACGAGCCGAGGCCGGCTCCGCGCTGCACGAAGACCTCGTGGCCCACGGCGACCAGGTCGTGGACGCCCGCCGGCGTCATGGCGACGCGGTATTCGTTGTTCTTGATCTCGGTGGGGATGCTGATGCGCATTATGTGTTCCTCTCCGCTCCGCCGTTGGAGCGCTTTGTGCTCTGGGTGAGAGCGGTCAGACCGAGGGGCGGATGGCCCCGACGGTGGTGCCGCCGCCGTGGACGGCGAGCGGGAGCTTGGACATGGTGTCGGCGACGTCTTGAGACGACAGCGCGCCGGCACGCTCGAGCAGCCGCAGCGCGACGGCCGTGCCGGCGCGGCCCGAGCCGTCGAGCACCTTGACGACCGTGGTCGTGCCATCGGGAGCGACCATCGTCATGACACCCTCGGCGCCGCTCTTGGCGAAGACCCCGAGCCGCTCGATCGCGACCGTGTCGGGGCGGCCGGGACCATCGATCGTCCACGGGTGTGCGCGCACCGCCTGCACGAGCGCGCCGGCGCTGCGGTGCAGGGCGAACGGCGATGTCGTCGAGGCCGTGCCGATGCGGTGCACGGCACGAGCGAATCCGAAGACGGTCAGAGCATAGATCGGGGCACCGCAGCCGTCGACCGCGCTCGCCGTGATCTTCTCACCGGTCAGGCGCTCGATGACTTCGCGGATGTGCATCTGGACCGGGTGATTCAGGTCGAGGTACGAGGCGGTGTCCCAGCCGTTCGCGACGCACGCGGCGAGCATTGCGGCGTGCTTGCCCGAGCAGCTCATGCGAACGGATGTCGGCTGCCCGAGGTCGCGCACGAGCTCATTGCGCGTCGCGGGGTCGATCGGCCACGCGGCAGGGCAGCCGAGGTCGTCTTCGCCGAGTCCGACGGCCGAGAGCATGGCGCGCACGACGTCGACGTGTCGGTCCGTGCCGGAGTGGCTCGCCGTGGCGAGACCGAGCTGCTCGCCCTCGAGCGTCGCCCCCGCGGTGAGGCATGCGAGGGCCTGCAGAGGCTTGAGGCTGGAGCGGGGGAGGAACAGTGCCGAGGCGTCGCCGAGCTTTTCGACGACGGTGCCGTCGGGGGCCAGGGTGATGGCGACTCCGGCGTGCCGGGATTCGACGAAACCGCTGCGTTCGACGACGGCGAGCTCGACGGCTCCCGTCAGTGGAAAGGTCTGCGGCATCCGGAAATCCTATCGCCGTGCGGGGGGTATGCGCGTGCCAGACTGTGTCGCATGTGGGGCGAGCATCGGTACTCCGTACGAAGCACGTGGACGGGCGACCGCGGAACGGGCACGTCGGGCTATCGCGACTACGACCGCAGTGTCACGCTCGAGGTCGACGGCAAGCCCACGCTGCTCGCCTCGGCCGACAAGCCCTTCCGCGGGGATCCGACGCGCTGGAACCCTGAAGACATGCTGCTGTCCGCGCTGAGCGAGTGCCACCTGCTGGCGTACCTGCACGCGTGCGTACAGGCGGGCGTCGTGGTCGTCGCGTACGAAGACGAGGCGACGGGCGTCTTGGAGCTCGACGGTCGCGGCGGGGGAGCCTTCCGTGAGGTCGTGCTGCGCCCGCGGGTCACGGTCGCCGACGCGTCGATGACGGATGCCGCGACGGCAGCCCACACGCAGGCGGCGCAGTGGTGCTTCATCGGCAACTCGGTGAACTTCCCCGTGCGCCACGAGCCCTCGGTCGAGGTCGTCAGAGGCGCTCGTGGGGGAGGACCTGCTTGATCCGCTCGATCGGGCTCTGCGCGGGCAGCTCGTTGTAGGCGTTGGCGAGCTCTTGGCCCGACAGTGCGTGGATCGCCGCCATGATCTCGTCCGTCGCGATGCGCCGGGCGCGACCCGACGTCGCGGGCCCCGCATGCGACAGATCGAGGGGCTCGCCGAACTTCACGGTGATGCGGTGCTTGAGCGACGGGGCCGAGGCGCCGACCGGCATGACCTTGTCGGTGCCGATGAGGCCGACGGGAACGACCGGTGCGCCGGTCTGCAGGGCGAGGAAGGCCACGCCCGTGCGGCCCTTGTACAGGCGCCCGTCGAGTGACCGCGTGCCTTCGGGATAGAGCGCGACGGCGCGGTCGTCTTCGAGCAGCTGACGCTGCTGATCGAGGGCATCGAGGGCGGCCTGTCCGGCGCCGCGCTGCACGGGAATCGCGCCGATCGCCGTGAAGAAGGTGCGCGAGACCCATCCTTTGGCGCCTGTGCCGTCGAAGTAGCTGGACTTCGCGAGGAAGTGCACGGGGCGGGGGGCTGCCACGGGGATCGCGATCGAGTCGATGAAAGACAGGTGATTGCTCGCGAAGATGACCGGACCGGTGCGCGGCACGTTCTCTTTGCCGATGACACGGGGGCGGTACATGATTCGTGCGAGGGGGGTGAGCACCATGCGCCCGAGCGCGTACGTCGCCCCCATGCGGCGCGCCGGCTCACCGGCAGCGCTGTCGGCGGGCTCAGGTACGTCGGCAGAAGTCACCGAACGAGATTACTCCCGACCGCATACCGGGCTGGGCATGTCCTTCACAGCCGGAGCAAAGGAGAATGGTGAAGGATGGAACCTCCGCCTATCGAACACGAGGTTCCTCCGTGCGCATCCGCTCCCTCGCCGCTGTATCCGTCTCCGCCGTCGCGCTGCTCGCTCTCGCGGGCTGCTCGTCTCCCGACCCCGCAGCGACGCCGACGTCGACCGCGGACGCGGGCGGCGACCTGTGCGCGGTCGCCCAGCCTTCCGGCCCGATCGTCGAGTCGCTCGAGGTGGGCGGTGAGGTCGGCGAGTCCGCGACGATCGAGTTCGACGGCCCGCTGACCGTCGAGACCGCCGAGCGCCTCGTGATCGAAGAGGGCGATGGCGACCCGCTCTCGGACGGCGACCTCGTCACGTACGCTCTGACCGTCTTCGACGCGACCAGCGGCGAGGAGACCGGCACCGAGGGCTACGGCGAAGATCTGCTGCCCGTGCAGGTTTCGGTCGGCACCGGCCCCGACCAGTTCTTCGGCTGCGCCACCGTGGGCTCGCGCATCGCGATGGCTCTTCCCGAGTCCGAGGGCTCGCCCGCCGCCATCTGGGTTCTCGACGTGCTCGGCACGAGCGAGTCGGTCGCCTGGGGCGAAGAGCAGGACCCCGTCGACGGCTTCCCCACGGTCGAGCTCGACGAGTCGGGTGCCCCGACCGTGACGCTGCCCGAGGGCGACATTCCGACCGAGTTCGAGAAGGCCACGCTCAAGAAGGGCGACGGCGCCGAGGTCAAGGAAGGCGACGCTGTGCTCGTTCAGTACCACGGCGTCTCGTGGAACGACGGCGAGGTCTTCGACCAGAGCTGGGGCAGCCAGCCGTTCAGCTTCTCGACCAGCGGTGGTGTCGTGCAGGGCTTCGCCGACGCCGTCATCGGCGAGACCGTCGGTTCGCAGGTCATCGCGGTTCTCCCGCCCTCGGCCGCGTACGGAGAAGGCGAGATCAACGAGGAAGACCTCGTCGGTCAGACCCTGGTCTTCGTCGTCGACATCCTCGCGGCCGCCTCTCCTGCCGCTCAGTGACACAAGCGCGGGTCGGCTGGGTGACCATGCCGGCCCGCGTCTAAGCTGACGGGATGCGTCGCGTCCTGATCCTCGGCTCCACCGGTTCGATCGGAACGCAGGCGCTCGACGTCATCCGCGGCAACCCCCGTCGTTTCGAGGTCGTGGGGCTGTCCGCCGGATCCAACCGCACCATGCTCGCGGCGCAGGCCGACGAGTTCGGCGTCGAGCACACGGCCCTCGGTGCCGTCGAGGCAGAGCAGCTCGTGCGCGACATCGACGCCGACGTCGTGCTGAACGGGATCACGGGCTCAGTGGGCCTCGGGCCGACGCTCGCTGCGCTGGAGGCCGGACGCACGCTCGCCCTGGCCAACAAGGAATCGCTCATCGTCGGCGGTGCGCTCGTCACCTCGATCGCCGCACCCGGTCAGATCGTGCCGGTCGACTCGGAGCACTCCGCCATCGCTCAGGCCCTGCGCGCCGGCGAGCGTCACGAAGTGCGCCGCCTCGTGCTCACGGCATCCGGGGGCCCGTTCCGAGGCCGCTCGCGCGACGAGCTCGACGCCGTGACGCCGGCCGAAGCGCTCGCCCACCCCACATGGGACATGGGGCGCGTCGTCACGACGAACTCCGCGACACTCGTGAACAAGGGTCTCGAAGTGATCGAGGCGCACCTGCTCTTCGGGGTGCCGTACGGCGACATCGAGGTGGTCGTGCATCCGCAGTCGATCGTGCACTCGATGGTGGAGTTCACCGACGGGTCTACGATCCTGCAGGCCTCCCCGCCGGACATGCGGCTGCCGATCTCGCTGGGTCTGGACTGGCCGCACCGGATCGCGGGCGTGGGTGCGCCGCTGGACTGGACGGCCGCGACATCCTGGGCCTTCGAGCCGCTCGACGCCGAGGCGTTCCCCGCTGTTTCGCTCGCGAAGCGCGTCGGACGCGCCGGAGGAACTTACCCCGCCGTCTTCAACGCCGCCAACGAGCAGGCCGTCGACGCCTTCCACGAGAAACGACTCTCGTTCCCCGGAATCGTCGAGACCATCGAGCGTGTCGTCGACATGCACGAAGCGCCGACCGAGTTGACGCGCGAAAGCCTCGCCGAGGCCGAGACGTGGGCGCGCGCCACCGCCGACCGCATCATGGCGAGCGCATAGCCGCGTCGCCGCGTCAGAACGCTGGGCGCAGCGGGTCGGACGGCGGCGTCTCGTCGCCGGCGTACGGCACAGGCCAGCGCGAGTCGGGCACCGGCCAGCCGGCGGCGCGCAGCGCGCGACGGGCCAGCTCACGCGCCGAGTAGGGTGCGCGGTTGCCGCGGATGTCCCGGTAATCCTGATGACCCGGCCCAGCCCACAGGATCGCGTCGCCCTCACCCACGAGCGAGATCGCCTCGATGATCGCCCGCTCGGGCGGCGTGTACTCGTGGATCTCGGCGTCGGGCCGAGCACGGCGCGCGCCCTCGATGAGAGTCGCGCGGATGGACTCAGGATCCTCGAACCGCGGGTGGTGGTCGGTGATGACGAGGATGTCGCTGCCTTCGGCCGCCGTGCGCCCCATATCGAGGCGCTTCGTCGCGTCGCGGTCGCCGTCGGCGCCGACGAGCATGACCACCTTGCCGGGGGTCACCCGGCGGACGGCCGCGAGGGTCTTCTCGAAGGCATCCGGAGTGTGTCCGAAGTCGACGTACACGGCGGGTCCGCGGTCGCCTGAGACGAGCTCGGTGCGGCCGGGCAGATAGGCCGTGATGCGTCCCCCGTCGAGGGCGTCGCGCACGCGCTCCCACGCGTATCCGGCCTCGAGGATCATGACGATCGCGAGCGCGGCGTTGGCGGCCATGTGCGTGCCGATGACGGGCACGACGGTCGTGAGGGTGCGGCCTTCTGGCCCCGTGAGGCGGAAGCGGGTGCCGTCCTGTCGCTCATCGAGCACCTCGACGACCCAGTCGGCCGCGCGTGCGGCATCGGGATCGACAGCCACGGCAGGCATGCCGACCGTGAGCGCGGGGATCTCGCTGCGGGCGAGGATCTCGGCGCCGGAGGGGTGGTCGATGCTGATGACGGCACGTCGGGCCCGATCGGGGCGGAACAGCGGCATCTTCGCCTCGAAGTACTCGCGCATGTCGGCGTAATCGTCGAGGTGGTCGTGCGTGAGGTTCGTGAAGCCCGCGACATCGAACACGAGACCGTCGACGCGGCGGCGGCTCAGCGCCTGAGCGCTCACCTCGACGGCTACCGCTTCGACGCCGCGCTCGCGCATGAGGGCGAGCAGTGAGTGCATCTCGTACGCTTCGGGCGTCGTCAGGCGCGACACGATGATCTGACCCGCGATGTGCCGCTCGGCCGTCGATGACAGGCCCGTCACCACCCCGAGCTGGCCCAGGATGCCCTCGAGCAGGTGCGAGACGCTCGTCTTGCCGTTGGTCCCGGTCGTGCCGAACAGAATCGGCAGGTCATCGTCGCGCCCCGTGCCGTAGACCCACGCCGACAGGTCGCCGAGCAGCCCCCGCGGGTCGTCGACGACGAGCACGGGAAGACCGGATGCCTCGGCGAGGTCGGCTCCGGCGGCATCCGTCACGACCGCCACAGCGCCCTTGGCGGCGGCGGTCTGGGCGAACTCGGCGCCGTGGCGCGTGCCGCCCTGCGCGGCGACGAAGAGGTCGCCGGGGCGAAGATCCGCCGTTGCGAGGGTCAATCCGCTCAGCTGGACGCCGGCGGTGGAGCCGCGCACGTCGGCGTTGAAGCGGGCGGCGAGATCATCGAGCGCGTGGACGGGCGGAGCATCCGGCCGGAGAACAGGCGGGAGGTTCGAGAGGGGGGAGTCGCTGGGCATGGCCAGTCCATCTAATCACCCGCGCGGGGTGTCCTGGGAAGGCCGAGGATGCGGCCTTCCCAGGATCGCCTCAGCGCTTGGCTGAACGGCCTCGCACGAGCGCGACGCCGAGGGCCGCGAGCGCCGCGACGAGGGCGCCACCGGCCAGCCAGCGAGCGGTTGTGTCGTCACCCGCGACGGATGCCGATACGGCCTCGCCGTCATGTCCGGACGCCGAGCCCTCTTCGGCCTCCGCAGCATCGCCCGCGTCGCCGTGTCCGTCACCGGCCGCGACCGCTTCGCCGACCTCGACGAGCGGTGCCGGTGCGGCGAGGTCGTGCGGATCCTGGCCGTCCTCGGCGATCTCGCTCCAGTCGTTCGAGCCCTCGGCGCACTCCTGCAGCACGGGGAAGGCGAGGGTCTGGCCTGCGGTTCCCTCTTCGAACATCGCGTCGATCGAGACCGTGGCCTTCAGCCCGTCGTCGATCGCCTTGTCGGCGGTGAACGTCACCGTCTCGGGCACACCGTCGGCGCCGTCTTCGCGCGTGACGGTCCAGCCGCCCTGCACGATGGGTGTCGCGTTGCCGACCCCGTCGGGGATCGTGATGACGATCGCGGTCGTCGGCGAGCCGTCGCAGCCGTGCGAGAACGAGAAGGTCAGCGTCTCGGTCGTGCCCGCCGAGACCGCTCCGGGGTCGACGTGCACGTGCGCCGATGCGGCGACGGGGATCGCCACGGCGAGGGCGACGCCGCCGATGATTCCGGCGGTGAGCAGGCGGGAGAAGCGGGAAGTGGTCATGAGTGTCTCTTTCGTCGTCGGTGGGCGCCGCCCGGATCCGGGCGTGCGCGAGGTTCCCCCGCCGTGGCGCGGCAGGGGCGGGTGCAGCCCTCAGGCTGCGGCGACGACGACGGGAGGACCCCGCCGGGCGAGGTCATTGGCGAGACGCGCCCGCAGGGGCGCGAGGCGAGGGGAGACCGCACGCGTCAGCACGACGGGCCACGGCAGCACGACGACATCCGGCGTGAGTGCGAACAGGCGTGCGATGCCACGGCCGAGCGCCCGCAGCATCCGCTCGCCCCGGTGCAGCAGAGCGACCGTGATGACGGCGGCGGCCATGTGCGCGACGAACATTCCGAGGTCGGGGTGGACAAATGCCGTGCTCGCGCCGCCCGTCAGGAGGGGGCGGCCGTGCACGTGACCGCGCACCGTTCCGCCCGCGCCCGCCGTCGCGGCGAACGCCACGTGGAAGAGCACCTGTGCGCTGAGAACGGTGAGGGCCAGACGCGCGAGCCCGAGTCGCCGGCCCGCGAGGACGACGGCGAAGGGTGCGGCCAGCACGGCGACGACCCCGATCAGCAGGGGAGCGGGCGCCTCGCCCCCTCCGACCGTGTGTGACACAGCGGCTGTCCACGTCGCGACCGCGGCGGCGGCAGCGCCGCGCAGCGTCCGGGTGTGGCGCGTGTGCATGGGATCCTCTCCGATCGTCACAGTAGAGCACGCGCGGGCTCCGAGCCAACGCAAAGCCGCGCGCAGGTACCGTGTGCGTGTGGAGTTTCTCGCATTCGTGATCGGCGTCGTGCTGCTCGTCGTCGGTCTCGCCGTGTCGATCGCCCTCCACGAGATCGGTCACCTCGTTCCTGCCAAGCGATTCGGCGTGCGCGTCGGCCAGTACATGGTCGGGTTCGGGCCCACCCTGTGGTCGCGCCGCGTCGGTGAGACCGAGTACGGCGTCAAGGCGATCCCGGTCGGCGGCTACATCTCGATGGCGGGCATGTATCCGCCCTCGCCCGCAGAGCGCGGCGGTCGCGCCGGAGGCGGCTTCTTCGCGACGATGGTGCAGGATGCCCGCGCCGCGAACGACGAGACGCTCGAGGCGGGCGCCGAGGACGGCGTCTTCTACCGCCTGCCGGTGTGGAAGCGCGTCGTCATCATGCTCGGCGGGCCGCTCATGAACTTCCTCTTCGCGATCGTGCTCTTCGCGATCCTGCTGAGCGGCATCGGCGTGCAGAGCGCGACGACCTCGGTCGCCCGGGTGAGCGAGTGCGCCATCCCCGCATCTGCCGAGCGCACGCAGTGCGAGCCGTCGGATCCGCGCGCGCCGGCCGCTGAGGCCGGGATCCTGCCCGGTGATGTCGTGCTCGCCGTCGACGGAACGCCCGTGACGACCTTCGCCGAGGCATCCGACATCATCCGCGCCTCGGCACGCGACACGATCCCCATCCTCATCGAACGCGACGGTGTCGAGCAGACGCTGCGGGTGACGCCGGTGCCGGTCGAGCAGCCCGTGACCGATGACCGCGGCTATCCGATCCTCGATGCCGACGGCGATGTGCAGTACGCAGACGTCGGGTTCGTCGGCATCGGTCCGACCGTCGCCTACGTGCGCCAGCCCATCTGGTCGGGCCCGCAGGCCGCCGTCGAGAACGTCGCGGCCGTCGCCGGCATCATCTGGCAGCTGCCGGTGAAGATCTGGGAGACCGGCGTCGCGCTCGTGACGGGCGATGAGCGCGATCCGAACGGTCCGCTCAGCATCGTCGGGGCCGGGCGCCTGGCCGGAGAGGTCGCCGCGTCGGAGTCTCCGATCCTCAACCGCACGGCGGGGTTCCTGGGGCTCCTCGCCTCGCTCAACATCGCGCTGTTCGTGTTCAACCTCATTCCGCTGCTGCCCCTCGACGGCGGGCACGTCGTCGTGGCGCTCTGGGACGGCATCAAGCGCGCGTGGGCGAAGCTGTTCCGACGTCCGCCGCCCAAACCCGTCGATGCGACGAGACTCGTGCCCGTTACGCTCGCCGTCTTCATCGCGCTGCTCGTGATGGGTGGCGTGCTCATCCTCGCCGACCTGTTCAACCCGATCTCGCTGTTCTGACGCCGGGCAGCGCCCGCGGTCAGGGCGCGAATCGGGTCAGCGCAGGGCGTGAGCGACGAGTCGTTCCAACGTGGCGATGCCGTCGCGGGACAGGATCGACTCGAGGTGGCCCTGGACCGACGCGAATCCGGGGCCGCGCAGCGCGTACACGTCGCCCGTGGCATCCGCCGAGATCTCCGCTTCGCCCACGTGCGTCGTCCCCGCGGGGACGCGCGCCGTGAACGTGTTGTAGAAGCCGATGGAGGCGGGTTCGCCGAAGATGTCGACCGTCTTCTGCAGTCCCTGATGGGGGGACGCCAGGGGGGCCAGCTCGATGCCGAGCGAGTCGGAGAGGATCTGGTGGCTGAGGCAGACCGCGAGGAGCGGCCGCTCGCTCGCGCGACGTCGGGCGACGACATCGCGCATGCGCGCCATGCGGGGGCTGTTCGCATCGCGTGGGTCGCCGGGACCCGGGCCCGCGACGACGAGCTCGGCCGTCTCGATCTGGGCGTCGGTGACGGCGTGCCACGGCGCGATCTCGACGACGAGGCCGAGTCGGCGCAACTGGTGGGCGAGCATCGTGGTGAAGCGGTCCTCGGCGTCGACGACGAGCGCTGTGCGCCCCGCGAACGGTCCGTCGCCCTCCGGGTCCTGCGGGTTGAGCCAGAACTGCGCGAGACGGGCGTTGCGCGACTGCAGGAGGGCGCTGATCTCGGGGTCGTCGGCCAGGCGGCGCGGCTCGGCGGCGGGCTCGTCTTCGTCGATGGTCGCCACGGGGGCGGCGCTGTCGCGCGGGATCGCGCCGATCGCGCCGAGAACTCCGGCGGCCTTGCCGTGCGTCTCGCCGACCTCGCCGTCGGGGTCGGAGTGGCGCACGAGGGTCGCGCCGACGGGCACCCGCAGGCGGCCGCCTGCGAGGTAAGCAGTGCGGATCAGGATCGGCGCGTCGAGATCGTGCGTCGCCCCTCCCGCAGCGGGTGTCCGACCCCGCCCGCCGATCGGCGTGAACAGTGCGGCCACGCCCGAGTAGTAGCCGCGAGGTGTGGGCTCATGCCGCTCGATGACCGCGCAGGCGTTCTGCATGGGCGATCCGGTGACCGTCGGCGCGAACATCGTCTCGCGCAGGATGTCGCGGGGATCCATCGTGCTGCGCCCGCGCAGGACGTACTCGGTGTGCGTGAGGCGCGACATCTCCTTGAGATGCGGTCCGGTGATCCGCCCACCGTCCGAGCAGACGGCGCTCATCATCTTGAGTTCTTCGTCGACGACCATGAAGAGCTCTTCGGTCTCTTTCGTCGATCGCAGGAACTCGGTCAGCGACTCGGTTGTCGCGCCCCCCTCGGGGTGGCGGAACGTGCCCGAGATCGGGTTCATCGTGACCACTCCGTCGTGCGCGCTCACGTGCGCCTCCGGGCTCGCGCCGACGGCGATGTGGTCGGGGGTGACGACGACGAACGTCCAGTACGCACCGCGTTCGTGCTCGAGCAGCGCACGGAACCACGTCAGCGCTGCGACGGTGGCATCCGTCCCGACATCCGCGGTGAAGTCGCGGCGGATCACGAAGTTCGCGCCCTCGCCCCGACCGATCTCATCTGCGATGACGTGACGCACGATGTCGGCGTAGTCGTCGTCGGAGATGTCGAAGCCGGCATCGTCGAGGGGGACCGGCTGCGACGGGAGAGCTGCGATGACCTCGTCGCGTGCCAGGTGCTCGTGCGTCGTCACGACGAGGCAGCGCAGCGGCGCGTTGTCGTCGTGGCACGTGAAGCCGCGTTCGCGCACTTGGCGGTAGGGCACGAGCGCGAGGACTTCGCGCGGCGTGCCGTCGGCGTCTTCGAGGGGGATGTCCGCGAGCAGATCGACGTCGACGACGTCGCCTCGCAGCAGCTCGACGGTCTCACCGTTGCGCGCGATGAGGGCGAAGGGGATGCCGCGCGCAGCGAGCTCCCCGATGGTGGAGGAATCGGACCCGGTCATCGTCGGTCTTTCGTCGGGCGGGCAGTCGCCTTACACGAAGAAGACCGCCCGAAGGCGGTCTGTCGTCGTGCGAACACCCGCCTAAGAGACGGGCCACCAGGTGAGGTTCGCGGGCATGCGCCGAAACTACCACAGGCGCCTCTCTCGGCGCCCTGCCAGGCCCCCCCCCGCCCCCGCGCCGTAGGCTGGGGGCGTGCCAGCAGTGAACCTCGGAATCCCGCGCGTGCCGGAAGTCCTCTCCCCGCGTCGGAAGAGCCGCCAGATCAAGGTCGGCAAGGTGCTCGTCGGCGGCAATGCGCCGGTGAGCGTCCAGTCCATGACGACGACCCCGACGACGAACATCAACGCGACGTTGCAGCAGATCGCCGAGCTCACGGCGTCGGGCTGCGAGATCGTGCGCGTTGCGGTGCCGTCGCAGGACGATGCCGATGTGCTGCACATCATCGCGGCGAAGAGTCAGATCCCCGTCATCGCCGACATTCACTTCCAGCCGAAGTACGTCTTCCAGGCGATCGACGCCGGTTGCGCGGCCGTGCGGGTCAATCCCGGCAACATCCGCCAGTTCGACGACAAGGTGGGCGACATCGCCGCCGCGGCGAAGGCCGCAGGAGTATCGCTGCGCATCGGCGTCAACGCCGGATCGCTCGACAGGCGCCTGCTCGAGAAGTACGGCAAAGCCACTCCCGAAGCCCTCATGGAGAGCGCCGTGTGGGAGGCCTCGCTGTTCGAGGAGCACGACTTCCACGACTTCAAGATCTCGGTCAAGCACAACGACCCGATCGTGATGGTGAAGGCGTACCGCCTGCTCGCCGAGCGCGGCGACTGGCCGTTGCACCTCGGGGTGACCGAGGCCGGTCCCGCCTTCCAAGGCACGATCAAGTCCGCCACGGCGTTCGGCATTCTGCTCGCCGAGGGCATCGGCGACACGATCCGGGTGTCGCTGTCGGCCCCGCCGGCAGAAGAGGTCAAGGTCGGACACCAGATCCTGCAGTCGCTCAACCTGCGCGAGCGCAAGCTCGAGATCGTCTCGTGCCCGTCCTGCGGGCGGGCTCAGGTCGACGTCTATACGCTGGCCGACAACGTCACCGAGGGCCTGAAGGACATGACCGTGCCGCTGCGCGTGGCCGTGATGGGCTGCGTCGTGAACGGCCCGGGTGAGGCACGCGAGGCCGATCTGGGTGTGGCATCCGGAAACGGAAAGGGCCAGATCTTCGTCAAGGGTCAGGTCATCAAGACCGTGCCCGAAGCCGAGATCGTGCAGACGCTCATCGAAGAGGCGAACCGCATCGCGGCCGAAATGGGTCCGGATGCCGCCGTGGGAACGGCCCAGGTCGTCACCAGCTGACGATCACGCTGCTCGCGGGCGCGTCGAGTCACGGCTCCGCGGCGTAGCGCAGCGACAGCCAATTCTCGCGACACAGGCGCGCTGTGCCCTCGGCGTCGCGTGCGCGAGCCGCGGCGATGATCTCGGCGTGCTGATCGACCGAGTCGCGCCCCGAGTGAGAGCCGAATCTCAGTCGTTCGACGCGGCGCAGCAGGGGAGTCGCGATCTCGAGCACCTCGGTGACGAGGGGGTTGCCGCACGCATGCACGAACGCGCCGTGGAAGCGGTCGTCCTCAGCGAGTGCCGCGTCGGTGTCGCCGGCCTCGATCGCCGCTGCGAACGCGTCGTTGGCCGCCGCGAGGTCATCCAGCTCGGCGTCTGTCATGGCGGGGACGGCAAGTCGCGCGGCCAGCTCGTGCATGGATGCCGCGACCTGCTGCGCGCTGCGTGTCGAATCCGCGTCGAGCGGCGCGATGATCGTTGCGCGTCCCGGCTGCGAGACGACGAGTCCGGCCCGCTCGAGGCGCAGCAGCGCTTCGCGGATCGGGGTGCGGCTGACCCCGAGCCATGCTTCGATCTCGGTGTCGCGCAGGCGCTCGCCGGGAGCGAGCGTGCCGTCGACGATGGCGTCCCGCAACGCGGTGTACACGTTGTCGCGCAGGAGTTCGCGTGCCGGCACGGGGCTGGCAGAGGGGACAGGCATGGAGCTCCTCGCGAGGATGGGTCTTCCGGCATTCTACGGCCGAATCTGACATCCGAAATGCGATATCCAAAATATTGCGGTAGGTTTGCGGCACTTCTTCCCCACGACCTGACGAGGACGACATGGCTATCACCGACTTCGAGCGCTACCCCCTCACCTTCGGGCCGAGCCCGATCCAGCATCTGCCGCGCCTGACGCAGCACCTCGGCGGTGCTCAGATCTGGGCCAAGCGGGAAGACGTCAACAGCGGCCTCGCCTTCGGCGGCAACAAGACCCGAAAGCTCGAATACCTCGTGCCCGAGGCGCTCGCGCAGGGTGCCGACACGCTCGTCTCGATCGGCGGCTACCAGTCCAACCACACCCGTCAGGTCGCCGCGGTGGCCGCGAAGCTCGGGCTCAAGGCCCGCCTCGTGCAGGAGAACTGGGTCGAGTGGCCCGACCCGCTGAGCGACCGGGTCGGCAACATCCAGCTGTCGCGCATCATGGGGGCGAAGGTCACACTCGACTCCGCCGGCTTCGACATCGGCATCCGATCGAGCTGGCAGCAGGCGATCGACGAGGTCGTCGCCGAGGGCGGCAAGCCCTACGCGATCCCCGCCGGTGCTTCGGATCACCCGCTCGGCGGCCTCGGCTTCGCGAACTGGGCCTACGAGGTCGAGCAGCAGGAGCGCGAACTGGGCGTCTTCTTCGACACGATCATCGTCTGCACCGTGACGGGCTCGACTCACGCCGGCATGATCGCCGGGTTCGCGGGACAGGACCGCCCCCGCCGCGTCATCGGTATCGACGCGTCGGCGACGATCGACAAGACCCGCGCTCAGGTCGAGCGCATCGCGCGCAACACCGCCGAGCTCATCGGTCTCGGTCGCGACCTGCGCGATGACGAGATCACGATCCTCGAAGGGTGGGCGGGTGACCTTTACGGCATCCCCGTCGAATCCACGCTCGAAGCCATCCGGCTCGGGGGCTCACTCGAGGCGATGATCACCGACACCGTGTACGAGGGCAAGTCGCTCGCGGGACTCATCGATCTCGTGGCATCGAAGGAGATCCCCGCGACGAGCAACGTGCTCTACGCGCACCTGGGCGGCCAGCTGGCGCTCAACGCATACAGCGGACTGTTTCGTTAGTCTTCCGTGGTGACTGACATAGACGAGGCCGTCGCCCCTTCCGTCAACGACCGCCCCCTCTCGGCCGCTGCGTCGCTCGGCGACGACGTGCTTGATCGGATCGCGCAGCGCGTGCTGTGGCTGTCGACCGCCATCGTCGACGGTGCGAACCGCGGACGCCCGAATCCGTCGGGCGTCAAGGTCGGCGGGCACCAGGCATCGAGTGCGTCGATGGTCGGGATCATGACGTCGTTGTGGTTCTCTGAGCTCACCGCCGACGATCGGGTGTCGGTCAAGCCGCACGCGTCGCCCGCACTGCACGCCATCAACTACCTGCTCGGTGGGCTCGATGCGTCGTATCTGCCGCGCCTGCGCGAAAAGGGCGGCCTGCAGAGCTACCCGAGTCGCACGAAGGACCCCGACACCGTCGACTTCTCGACCGGCAGCGTCGGCATCGGTGCGACGGCGCCGATCTGGGCGGCCCTGTCGCACCGCTATCTGCGTGACCAGTTTCCCGAGACGCCGCGATCGGGGCGCTTCATCTCGCTGCTCGGCGACGCCGAGCTCGACGAGGGTGCCGTGTGGGAGGCCATCTGCGACCCGCAGGTGTCGCGCATGGGCGAGCTGCTGTGGATCGTCGACCTCAACCGGCAGTCGCTGGATCGGGTCATCCCCGACATCCAGATCCAACGGCTGCAGGGGATGTTCGCTGCGGCGGGCTGGCAGGTCCTGACGGTCAAATGGGGGCGGCGCATCCGCGCGATCTTCGAGCGTCCCGGCGGCGACGAGCTGCGGAAACGCCTCGAGTCCATGCCGAACGAGGAATATCAGCGCCTGCTGCGTTCGCATCCGTCCGGGCTGGCGGCGCGCGTCGCCGGCCCCGCGCCGTCCGACGGGTTGCGTGCCTGCGTCGATTCCCTTGAGGAGCAGGAGCTGGCCGCCGCCATCCGCGACCTCGGCGGACACGACATCCGGATGCTGCTGGACACGTACGAGCAGATCGATCCGACCCGCCCGTCGGTGCTCTTCGCCTATACCGTGAAGGGCCGCGGTCTCGCGACCGAGGGGCACCCGAACAACCACTCCGCGCAGCTGAACGCCGCACAGCTCGACGAGCTCGCCGTGCTGTCGGGGACGTCGTTGGATGACCCGTGGCGGGCCTTCGACGACGGCACCGACGAGCAGGCGGTCATCGCAGCCGCGGCCGAACGCCTTCGCCGTCCCGACATCCCGCTCGCGGAACCGACCGCCGTGCCGGCGTCGCTGCCGTGGGGGTACCGGGCGGTCATCTCGACACAGGCGGCGCTGGGCCGTTTCCTCTCGGACCTCACCCGCGCGGCTCCCGACGCCGCGCGCCGCGTCGTGACGCTGAGCCCCGACGTCGCCTCGTCGACGAACCTGGGCGGCTGGATCAATAAGACCGGCGTGTGGGCGGTCGGGGAGCGCCGCGACTGGTTCGCCGACGACGCGGACCGGCTGCTGAAGTGGTCGGAGACATCGAGCGGTCAGCACATCGAACTGGGCATCGCCGAGGTCAACCTCGTGAGCCTCGCCGGCGAACTCGGCGCGACGTGGAGCAGGTGGGGGCAGCCGATCATCCCGATCGCGACGATCTACGATCCGTTCGTCACTCGCGCGCTCGAGCCCTGGTCGTACGGCATCTACGCGGGCGGTCAGTCGATCCTCGTCGGCACGCCCTCGGGGGTGACGCTCGCCCCCGAGGGTGGCGCGCACCAGTCGATCACGACTCCGTCGATCGGGCTCGAGCAGCCCGGTTGCATCGCGTGGGAGCCGGCGTTCGCTCAGGACCTCGAGTGGACGATGCTCGAGGCGATGAGCCGGATCGGCACGCCGGACGGCACGTCGGCGTATTTCCGACTGACCACGCGACCGATCGATCAGGCGCTCGCCCGCCTTCCCGAGGATCCGGCGATGCTCGAGCGTCGCCGGCGGCAGGTCGTGGCGGGTGGGTATCGACTCGTCGACGCGGGCGCGGATGAGGAGGTCACCCTCGTCGGCGTCGGCGCGATCATGCCCGAGGTGCTGTCCGCCGCGGAGCGGCTCGAGAGCCTCGGCGTCGCCGCCGGTGTCGTGTGCCTCACGAGCCCCGACCTCGTCTTCCGCTCACTGCAGAGCCGAGATCGACTCGACGAGTCCTCGCGCAGCGCCATCGTCGACCAGCTCTTTCCTGCATCGCGCACCGTGCCGATCGTCACCGTTGCCGACGGGCATCCGCACACGCTGTCGTTCCTCGCCGCGGTTCGGGGAGACCGCCTCCGCAGCCTCGGCGTCTCGCAGTTCGGCCAGTCGTCGAGCCTCGAGGACGCCTACGCGCTGCACGGCATCGACGTGGTCAGCATCGTCGACGCCGCGCTGGATCTGCTCGGACGCTGAGGCGCAGCCACCGTCACGGTGCTGCGCGCGGCGTGAGAAGCGGGCTCACCGCCCGGCGCCGTCCCACCACTCCAGCACGCGCGTGCCGATGAGTGTCAGCCAGCGCGACGGCTCGCCCGGTGGCACGTCGATGTCGAACCACGTGCGTCCGTCCAGCCGACCTTCCTGCAGCCAGGTGCCGTCGGGCCGCCGCGCCGCGCGCACCGTCTCGATCGCGTCGGCGAGGCGAGGATCGGGAGCGGTTCCCTCGAGGAGCGCTGCCGCGCGGAAATGGTCCAGCGCGGCAAGTGTGCTGTAGCGATACCGGTTCGGATAGAGGAACTGCGTCGCGAACTCTCCTACGACCTCACCCGTCGACAGTCGATGCAGCAGTCGACGCTCGAGCAGGTACTCCTGGCCGGCGTGGCGGGCGGCGCGCAGGGCGGGGTCGGGCGTCACCTGCTCGTACGACAGGATGCCGCGGACCGCGTTGAGGGTGGAGTGGAAGGAGGAGCGCACCGAATCGCCCTCTTCCGCTTCGCAGTTCCAGCCTCCGTCTGCGAGGCGATGCTCGGGGAACCATGCAACCAGCCGCGACACATCTGCGCCGAGCCAGACGCCGTTGGCGAGAGTGAAGGAGTTGATGCAGACATCGACCTCGCCGCCCCAGTAGGGGAGATCGTCATACTCCCACCGGCTGTGGGCAGCGAGACGCTCCGCCGTATCGCCCAGTGACTCGGCGTCGAGGCCCCACTCCCGCAGGTCCTTCAGTGCCCAGGTCGTCCCGACCCACGGCTGGCCCGGCTCGTCACGCTCGGCGCTGTCGAAGTAACCGCGCGGGAAGTATGCGCCCCCGGCCCACTGGCCGTCGGCGTCCTGCTGGGCCAGCAGCGCGGCGCCGAACCCCTCGGTCGCGACGCGTCGCCGGGTCGCCTGCCAGACCTCTTCCGGAGCGCCACTCAGATCGCGCTCAACCTGCCAGCGCAGGGCCGGGTCCGAATCCAGAAGCCACGCCGTCACCGGCGCTTCGAGAGCCATGTCAGCACGGTACGCCCGGTCGTCGACACGGTAAAGACCCGGGCGCTCGCTGCGGCGAGGGTGCAGCGAGTGCCGTGCACGGGTCGGGCGTAGGGTGGCGGCGTGCACAAGATCTTCGGAATGAGCTTCGGGCGGATCTATCCGCTCTACGTCGCCAAGGTCGAGCGGAAGGGACGCACGAAGGAGGAGCTCGACGCGGTGCTCCGCTGGCTCACCGGCTTCGACGACGCGGCTCTCGCACGCCACATCGAGGAGGAGACAGACCTGACCTCGTTCTTCGAGGACGCGGCTCTGAACCCCGCGGCCGAGCAGATCACGGGGGTCATCTGCGGCGTGCGGGTCGAGGAGATCGAGGACCCCCTGATGCAGAAGATTCGCTACATGGACAAGCTCGTCGACGAGCTCGCACGAGGCAAGACCATAGAGAAGGTGCTCCGCGCGGGCTGACCGCTGCACACGCTTCCGGGGTTCAGGGAACCCGCGACGCGACCCGCGCCCTAGACTTGTCGCTCGTGGTCACCCGTCTCTCGCACTTCTTCCTCCGCACGCTCCGCGAAGACCCCGCCGATGCCGAGGTCACCAGTCATCGACTGCTCGTGCGCGCGGGCTACATCCGCCGCCAGGCGCCCGGCGTCTTCGCCTGGCTGCCGCTCGGCCTGCGGGTCAAGGGCAAGATCGAGCAGATCGTCCGCGACGAGATGGCGGCGGCGGGTGCCTACGAAGTGCACTTCCCGGCGCTGCTGCCGCGCGATCCGTACGAGCAGACCGGCCGGTGGGAGGAGTACGGCGATGCGCTGTTCCGCCTGCAGGACCGCAAGGGAGCCGACTACCTGCTCGCGCCCACACACGAAGAGGTCTTCACTCTGCTCGTGAAGGACATGTACTCGTCGTACAAGGACCTGCCGCTGACGATCTACCAGATCCAGGACAAGTACCGCGATGAGGCGCGTCCCCGCGCCGGCCTCCTGCGCGGGCGAGAGTTCACGATGAAGGACGCCTACTCGTTCGACGCGAGTGACGCGGGCCTCGAGGCGAGCTACCAGGCGCAGCGCGACGCGTACGAGCGCATCTTCCAGCGTCTGGGCCTCGAGTACGTCATCGTGCAGGCGGATGCGGGCGCCATGGGCGGATCGCGCTCCGAGGAGTTCCTGCACCCGACGCCGGTGGGCGAGGACACCTTCGTGCGCTCGGCCGGCGGCTATGCCGCCAATGTCGAGGCGTTCACGACGGTCGTACCCGAGCCGATCCCGTTCGACGGCCTGCCCGCTCCCGTCATCTTCGACTCGCCGGACACACCGACGATCGACACGCTCGTCGCACACTCGAACGCCGTGCTGGACGGCGAATACACCGCGGCCGACACGCTCAAGAACGTCGTGCTCGCCCTCACGCACCTCGATGGCACGCGCGAGCTCGTCATCATCGGGCTGCCGGGTGATCGCGACGTCGACGACAAGCGGGTCGAGGTCGCCTTCGCCCCGGCCGAGGTCGAACCGGCGACGCCCGAGGACTTCGAGCGCCACCCGCTGCTGGTCAAGGGCTACATCGGCCCCTGGTCCGAGATGGGACCGATCCTCGGCGAAGAGTCGGCGACCGGCATCCGGTATCTGCTGGATCCGCGGGTCGTCGACGGCACGGCGTGGATCACGGGCGCGAACATCGACCAGAAGCACGTGCACTCGCTCGTCGCGGGTCGTGACTTCACCGCCGATGGTTTCATCGAGGTCGCCACGGTGCGCGCGGGAGACCCCGCACCCGACGGCTCGGGCCCCGTCGAACTCGCCCGCGGCATGGAGATCGGCCACGTGTTCCAGCTCGGACGCAAGTACGCCGAGGCGCTCGGGCTCAAGGTGCTCGACGAGAACGGCAAGCTCGTGACCGTCACGATGGGTTCGTACGGCATCGGCATCACCCGCATCCTCGCGATCATCGCCGAGCTCAACAACGACGACAAGGGCCTCGTGTGGCCCGAATCCGTCGCCCCGTTCGACGTGCACGTGGTCGCGACAGGACGCGATGCCGCAGCCTTCGAGCTTGCCGAAGCGGTGTCCGCCGAGCTCGAGGCCGCGGGCTTCGACGTGCTCTACGACGACCGCCCGAAGGTTTCGCCCGGCGTCAAGTTCGGTGACGCCGAGCTCGTCGGCGTCCCGCACATCGTCATCGTCGGACGCGGCGCCGCGGCCGGCGAGGTCGAGCTGTGGGATCGCCGCACCGGCCAGCGCGACGTCGTCCCCGCCGCTGAGGCGGTCAGCCGCCTCCGCCGCTGAGGCGGGCCCGGTCGCTCAGAACCGGACTCGTCCGTGGCGCATCGTGTCATCGGGGGAGTCGCGAGTGACGAGCGCCTTGAGCATGCCCGCCGCCGTGACGAGCCTGCCGCTCTTGGGCTCCCAGAACTCGCACTCCACGGGCGTGACCTGCAGCAGGGTGATGCCGGGGGTCTGGAGCCCGTCTTCGAACCAGATGTCCAGCGACGAGGTGTACAGCTCCTCCATCTTGGAACGGTCGTCGACGACGCTCGCCTTGCCTGCTATCGACACGTAGCGGTGCCCTTTGGGGTCGATGTAGGACAGTCCGACGTCACGCTCGGCCTGGGCCTCGTCGATCTTCTTGGTGTCTTCGAGGGTGAAGAACCAGATCGCCGCGTCGTCGTCCATCTGCCTCGTGCTCATCGGCCGGGCGACGAGGTGACCCTCGGCGTCCTGGGTGGTCAGCATCGTCAGATCGATGTCCTCGACGAGCTCCTTCACCCGGGCGATCGCCTCGGGCCCGGTCACTTCCTGCGCCTCGCTGTCTGTCATGGCTCCAGCCTCGGCGGATGGCATGGCCGCCGCGAGGGGATTGACAGCCGGGGCGGCGACGTCTAACCGTCCAGCTTCGCGTAGCGGGCGCGGAACACGGTGAAGACGCCGTATATGACGAACCCGCCACCGACGAGCCCTGCCAGAAGGTGACCGAGGAAGAGTTCCAGAAGGGCGTCGATGGCGCCGTCGAGCCCACCCGCGGCCGCGGCGTCCTTCTGCACCGCGGCGGCGACCACGAGGACGCCGACGACCCCGAGTGAGATGCCCTTCGCGATGAAGCCGACGCTCCCGGCCACCGTGAGCCCATGACCTCGTTTGCCGTCGGGGAGGTCCATCCGTTTCCGGAAGCTGCGCAGCACGCCCATCACGATGAAGGAGACGCCTCCGATCGCGATCCCCAGCCCCGTCAGGCCGAGAACGAAAGGGCCTCCCGGAAGCTGCAGCACGCCGCGACTCGCGGATTCCGCCGTCTCCTCGGCGTCGGGGCGGGCTCCCAGCGCGACGGCGGCAGTGATGATCCCGAGCGCGAGGAAGACCGCCGCCTGGCCCCATTCCGACGCGCGCCGTCCCCATTTCTTCGCCGCTCCCTTGACATCGTCGCGCGCCGCGCGGGCGATGATGCCCGCGAACGCGTGCCAGAGACCCAGGGCCATGAGTGCGACGGCGAGGACCCACAGCAGCAGGAATCCGAGCGGCGCCGAGGCGACCGCTTTCAGCGCTCCGGCCTGATCGCCCTCGCCAGGCGCTCCGAAGGCGATCGCGAGCACGATGGCACCGATGAGCACGTGCACGATTCCGTTGGCGACATACCCCGCACGGGCGAGCAGGCGCAGCACGGGGTTGGATGCCGCTTCTCGGGCGGCGGACTTCACAGCGGGCGCGGAGGGCACGGGGCCAGCATAGATCGACGTTCAGGCGCACCCTGCGACGGTGGTTCATGCGACGCTGGAGTCATGACCGAGAGCGTTGTCCCTCCCGAAGTCACCCACCGCATCCGCGAGGCGATCGAGGATGCCGGCATCCACGAGAACAAAGATCTCATCGCACGCATCCTCGCGACCGGCGTCGGCATGGGGCTCGACGAGTCCGACCGGCTCAACCTCAAGATCACATCGGCCGCGCTCACCGAGATGCGTGCGGCGTTCCGGCTCTTCGCCCCCTATGAGGACGTCCCCAAAGTGACGATCTTCGGCTCGGCGCGCACCCGCCCAGAGGACGCGCTCTACCGCCAGGCATCCGAGGTCGCTGCGGCGCTCGCTGAGCGCGGCTGGATGATCGTCACGGGCGCCGGCCCCGGAATCATGCAGGCGGGGGCCGAGGGTGCGGGCGCCGAGCGCTCCCTGGGGGTGTCGATCCGTCTGCCTTTCGAAGAGAAGCCGAACGCCGTCATCTCGTCGGCGGCGAACAACGTGACGATGAAGTACTTCTTCACCCGCAAGCTCATGCTCGTGAAAGAGTCCCGCGGGTTCGTCTGCGTGCCGGGCGGGTTCGGCACGCTCGACGAGATGTTCGAGCTGCTGACGCTGCAGCAGACGGGAAAGGCCGACCCGACACCCATCGTGCTGCTGGATGCGCCGGGGGGCACGTTCTGGGCCGGCTTGCGGCACTTCGTCGACGAGCAGCTGGTGGCGTCGGGCGTCATCTCGCCTGACGACTTCGACCGCGTGCTGGTCACCGACTCCGTCGAGGTCGCCGCATCCGAGATCACCGGATTCTGGCGAAATTACGACTCCCTGCGCTGGGTCGGTCGACGGCTCGTGCTGCGGTTGCGCCACGAGCCCACGGATGCCGAGATCGACGAGCTCAACGAACGCTTCGGGTTCCTCGCGGCCGAGGGCCGCATCGAGCGGTCCGAGGCGCTCCGGCCCGAACGTGAAGACGACGACCGCGTCGACCTGCCGCGGCTCGCGGTGGTGTTCGACCAGTTCCAGGTCGGGTCGCTGTACCGGCTGATCCGCGCCGTGAACGGCCTCGGCACCGCGAGCTGACGCATCCTCGCAAGCCCGCGAGCCGATCTACAATCAAAACGGTGAGTCAGGAGCGCAAGGCGGGGGTCGCCCCACGGTGGAGCGCACTGCCGCGCCTCGTCGCGAAAGCCCCGCCGCTCGTGCTGCTGCTCGTCGGTGCCCTCGCCCTGCTGTTGGGGCTGCTCATCATCACGCGGCCGCTCACATCGCTTGTCATCCTGACGATCTACATCGGGCTGAGCGCCGTCGTCTCCGGCGTCGCCGACCTCGCCGGTCGCCGGGCGGCGACCTGGCCACGGCGGATCTTCGCGGGCGCGTGGATCGTTCTCGGGCTCGCCGTGCTCGTCGGCTTCGGACGCACCCTCGAGTTCCTCCCCGTGCTCCTGGCGTACCTGCTCATCCTCGGCGGCCTCGGTTCGCTCTTCGACGCGTTCACACGAGGCAGTGTCAGTCGTCGCGTCCTCGCGTTCGCGTGGGCGGGAGCGCAGATCGCCTTCGGTGTGCTCGCGCTGACCTGGCCCGACGTCACGGTGCTCGTCGTCGCGATCGTGTTCGGTGTGCGCACCACCGTCTTCGGCATCACGACGCTCGTGCGCGCTGTGCGCGGGTTCCGCCACGGAACGTCCGAGCCTGCGCCGGCGGGTGAGACGGGGCAGCGCCGCAGTGCGCGCGTGCGTGCATGGGCGGCCGCCGGCCGATACGCGCTCGCCGCGCTGCTGGTCGTGACGGCATCCGGCGGCTGGTGGCTCAATGACTGGCTGCAGGAGGGCGCCAAGGTCGTCGACGCGTTCTACGACCCGCCCGACCTCGTGCCCTATGAGCACGGTCGCCTGATCCGCTCCGACGACTTCGTGGGGCAGCATCCGCCCGGTGCCGAGGTGACCCGCATCCTGTACACGACGAGCGACGCCCTGGGGCGTGCGGCCGTCGCGAGCGCGCTCGTCATCGTCCCCGATGAGCGCCCGCCCGGTGCGCGCCCGGTCATCGCATGGAACCACGGCACGACAGGCGTGGCGCGCGGCTGCGCACCGAGCCTGCGCGATGCGTCCGCCACGCGCTGGGCGATCCCCGGGCTCGACCGCGCGCTCGCCAACGGATGGATCGTGGTGGCGTCGGACTATTCCGGTCAGGGGGCGCCGGGGGTCTTCCCCTACCTCATCGGCCAGGGCGAGGCCCGTTCGTCGCTTGATGCCGTGCTGGCCGCGCGCGAACTCGAGGGGTCGATCCTGTCGCCGCGCACGGTCGCATGGGGGCACTCGCAGGGTGGGCACGCGGCGCTGTGGATGTCGGAGATCGCCGAGGAGTACGCGCCCGAACTCGACATCCGCGGAACGGCGGTGCTCGCGCCCGTCGCCGAGCCACTCGCGCTCGCCGAAGAGATGCTGCAGAGCGACAGCAACGCGCTGCTGACGATCCTCACGTCGTGGGTGCTCGTGCCGTACGCCGATACGTATGCCGACGTCGACTTGACGCGCTACGTCGCCACGGGGGCCGAGACGATCGTGCGCGAGATGACCCAGCGCTGCCCCGAAGAGCCCGGCGTCATCGTCTCGGTGGCCACCGCCCTGGGCGTCTCCGAGGATCGGCCACTGTACATCGGCGACCTGACCGCCGGCGCCCTCGGCGAACGGCTCGCCGAGAATGCCGCGACGGGGCCGTGGGGCACGCCGATCCTCGTCACGTGGGGTGATCAGGACGAAGTCATCCCCCCGCGGCTGCAGCAGGAGTTCGTGCAGCGACTGTGCGCCGACGGCGAGCAGGTGCGCTGGGCCGTCTACAGCGGCTACGACCATCTGGGCACCCTGCTGCCCCGCTCACGCTTCCTGCCGCTGCTCATCTCGTGGACGGATGCCGTGCTGGGTGGGCGCGACCTGCCGCTGGACGACTGCCTCCGCTGAGAGGTCGGTGACCGCGGCGGCATCCGGTAAAGTCATATGGTTCCGGCGCGCTCGACGCGCCGGTGAGAGCTGAATACGGAGGCCCATCGTGGACATCGATCTCGGACTGCTGAGGACCGTCGAACGCGAGAAGGAGATTCCCTTCGACGAACTCGTTCGCATCATCGAGCAGGCGATCCTGACCGCCTACGCCAAGCACACATCGCCTGACGGCGAACTCCCCGCCGGTGCGCGGGCTGAGCTCAACCGCAAGACGGGCCACGTCTCGGTCTTCATCCCGCTGCGCGATGAGGAAGACGTCGTCATCGGCGAAGAGGAGTCCACGCCCGAGGACTTCGGCCGCATCGCCGCGTTCGCCGCGAAGCAGGTCATCAGCCAGCGTCTGCGTGACATCGCCGACGACGCCGTGCTGGGTGAGTTCCGCGGGCGCGAGGGCGACATCGTCGCCGGTGTCGTGCAGCAGGGTCCGAACCCCCGCATGGTGCACATCGACCTCGGCACGGTCGAGGCGATCCTGCCGCCCGAAGAACAGGTACCGGGCGAGGAGTACACCCACGGCCTGCGCCTGCGCGTCTACGTCACCTCGGTGTCGCGGGGCACGAAGGGGCCGCAGATCACCGTCTCGCGCACTCACCCCGGACTCGTGCGCAAGCTGTTCGCTCTCGAGGTGCCCGAGATCGCGTCGGGCCTGGTCGAGATCGTCTCGCTCGCCCGCGAAGCCGGACACCGCACGAAGCTCGCCGTCAAGGCGAACGACCCCACGATCAACGCCAAGGGCGCCTGCATCGGCGAGCTCGGCCGCCGCGTGCGGGCCGTCACCGAAGAGCTGAGCGGCGAGAAGATCGACATCGTCGACTATGACCCCGAGCTGCCCAAGTTCGTCGCCAATGCGCTCTCGCCCGCCAAGGTCACCTCGAGCTTCGTGCTCGACGCCTCGAGCAAGGCCGTGCGGGCGCTCGTACCCGACTATCAGCTGTCGCTGGCGATCGGAAAAGAAGGGCAGAATGCTCGCCTCGCGGCCAAGCTCACGGGCGCGAAGATCGACATCCAGCCCGACTCCATTCTGGAAGAGGGCTGACGCGCGCCGGGCGTTCAGCGTCGAGGTGTACCATGGACCCCGTACGAACGTGTGTCGGTTGCCGCATGCGCGCGCCACGGTCCGCCCTTCTGAGGGTGGTCTCCATCGAATCGACCCTCGTCCCCGACGAGCGGGCGATTCTGCCGGGGCGGGGCGCGTGGGTCCACGACACACATGAGTGCATGGCCGCCGCCCTTCGGCGCCATGCCTTCGTGCGTGCACTCCGTGTGTCAGGGCAGCCTGACACGCAGACCATCGAGAAACGGCTGAATGGCTATGGAAACAAAGTGAACGGCTCGAAATGAGACCCGTCCGCGACTAATGGTCTGTCCTGTCTGGGCAGACCCCAGACAGGAGAACTGTGGCAAACGCCAAACCCCGCGTCCACGAGATCGCATCGGAACTCGGTGTCGACAGCAAGGTGGCCCTCGCCAAGCTGAAGGAGCTCGGCGAATTCGTCAAGAGCCCCTCGTCGACGATCGAGCCGCCCGTGGCTCGCAAACTTCGCGCCGCCCTCGAGGCAGATGGCGCCAAGAAGCCCGCTGAAGGCGGCGAGAGCAAGCCCGCTCCCGCGCGCCCCGCGGGCCGTCCCGGTCCCGCGCGCCCTGCGGCACCGACCCCCGCACCTGCTCCCGCAGCGCCGAAGCCCGCTCCGGCCGCGCCCGCTCCGGCCGCGCCCGCTCCGGCGGCGCCCGCTCCGGCCACGCCGGCTCCGGCGGCTCCCGCGCCTGCCGCGCCCGCTGCTGAGGCCCCCGCGGCTCCGGTCGCACAGACCGACGCCGGCGCAGGCACCCCCGGTGCAGCGACGCCGCAGCCGCCCCGTCCGGGTGGTACCCCGCGTCCCGGTAACAACCCGTTCGCTTCTGCGCAGGGCATGGGCCAGCGGCCCGCCGGCCCGCGTCCGGGCAACAACCCGTTCGCTTCGGCGCAGGGCATGGGCCAGCGGCCCAACCCCGGCAACATCCCGCGCCCGCAGGCTCCGCGTCCCGGAGCTCCCCGTCCGGGCGCCCCGCGTCAGGGCGCCCGCCCCGGTGGCGGCGGTCGTCCCGGTGCACCGTTCCAGCAGCGTCCCGGCGGTCCCGGCCGTCCCGGCGGTGCCGCTGGTGGCTTCCAGCGTCCCGGTGGTCCGACCGGCGGCTTCGCCGGTCGCCCCGGTGGTGGTGGCGGTCGCGGTCGTGGCCCCGGCGGTGGCACTGCAGGTGCCTTCGGTAAGGGTGGCGGCAAGTCGAAGCAGCGCAAGTCGCGTAGGGCGAAGCGTCAAGAGTTCGAGATGCGGTCGGCGCCGGTCGTCGGCGGCGTCAACGTCTCGAAGGGCAACGGCGAGATCATCCGCCTTCGCCGCGGTGCATCCATCGCCGACTTCGCCGACAAGCTCGAGGCGCTGCGCGGCTACACCGTGCAGCCCGGCACGCTCGTGACGATCCTGTTCAACCTCGGTGAGATGGCCACGGCCACCGAGTCGCTCGATGAGGCGACGTTCGAGGTTCTCGGTGCTGAGCTCGGCTACAAGATTCAGATGGTGTCGCCCGAGGACGAAGACAAGGAGCTCCTCGAGGGCTTCGGTCTCGATCTCGAGGCCGAACTCGAGGCGGAGAGCGAGGACGACCTCGAGATCCGTCCGCCCGTCGTCACCGTCATGGGTCACGTCGACCACGGTAAGACCCGCACGTTGGACGCCATCCGCCAGACCAATGTGGTCGCGGGCGAGGCCGGTGGCATCACGCAGCACATCGGTGCGTACCAGGTCTGGACCGAGCACGATGGCATCGAGCGCGCGCTGACCTTCATCGACACCCCCGGTCACGAGGCGTTCACCGCCATGCGTGCCCGTGGTGCGCAGGTCACCGACATCGCGGTCCTCGTGGTCGCCGCCGACGACGGCATCATGCCGCAGACGGTCGAGGCGCTCAACCACGCACAGGCTGCAGGTGTGCCGGTCGTGGTCGCGGTCAACAAGATCGACAAGCCCGATGCGAACCCCGCGCGCGTGCGTCAGCAGCTCACCGAGTACGGCCTGGTCGCAGAGGAGTATGGCGGCGACGTCATGTTCGTCGACATCTCGGCGCGCAACGGAACCGGCATCCAGGAGCTTCTGGACGCCGTGCTGCTGACCGCCGATGCGGGACTCGACCTCACGGCGAACCCGAACAAGGCGGCGCGCGGCATCGCGATCGAAGCGAAGCTCGACAAGGGCCGCGGTTCGGTTGCCACCGTGCTCATCCAGTCCGGAACGCTGCGCGTCGGCGATGCGATCGTCGCGGGCACGGCCTATGGCCGCGTGCGCGCCATGATCGACGAGAACGGCGACGCCGTCCACGAGGCCTACCCCTCGCGTCCGGTCCAGGTGCAGGGTCTGAACTCCGTGCCCCGCGCCGGTGACGTGTTCATCGTCACCGACGAGGACCGCATGGCACGCCAGATCGCCGAGAAGCGCGAAGCCGCCGAGCGCAACGCGCAGCTTGCGAAGGCTCGCAAGCGCATCTCGCTCGAGGACTTCACGCGTGCTCTCGAAGAGGGCAAGGTCGAGTCGCTCAACCTCATCATCAAGGGCGACGTGTCCGGTGCCGTCGAGGCGCTGGAGGAGTCGCTCCTCAAGATCGAGGTCGACGATTCCGTGCAGCTTCGGATCATCCACCGCGGTGTCGGTGCGATCACCGAGTCGGACATCAACCTCGCGACGATCGACAACGCGATCGTCATCGGGTTCAACGTCCGTCCCGACACGAAGGCGCGCGAGCGCGCTGCCCGTGAGGGTGTGGACGTCCGGTTCTACTCGGTCATCTACAACGCGATCGACGATGTCGAGCAGTCGCTCAAGGGCCTGCTCAAGCCGGAGTTCGAAGAGGTCCGCTCCGGTGTCGCCGAGATCCGCGAGGTGTTCCGCTCCTCGAAGTACGGCAACATCGCCGGTGTCATCGTCCGCTCGGGCACCATCACGCGCAACGCCAAGGCGCGCGTCATCCGCGACGGCGTCGTGATCGCCGATGGCCTGGCCATCGACTCGCTGCGCCGCTTCAAGGACGACGTCACCGAGGTGCGCACCGACTTCGAAGCCGGTATCGGCCTCGGAAAGTACAACGACATCCAGGTGGGCGACGAGATCGAGACCACCGAAATGGTCGAGAAGCCTCGTACGTGATCGTCGACGTGGGGGATGCCGTCGGGCGTCCCCCACGTTTCGAAAGGAGTCATCATGGCATCGGAACGCCAAGCACGTGTCGCCGACCGCATCAAGGTCGTGCTGGCCGAGCGGCTTGAGAAGGGTCTGCGCGACCCCCGTCTCGGGTTCGTCACGATCACCGACGTGCGCGTCACGGGCGACCTGCAGCACGCGTCGGTGTTCTACACCGTCCTCGGCACAGATGAGGAGCGCGCGGCAAGCGCCCAGGCGCTCACGTCCGCGACCGGGTTGCTGCGCAGCGAGGTCGGACGCCAGCTCAACGTGCGGCTCACCCCGACGCTGGAGTTCATCCCCGACGCGATCCCCGAGAACGCGGGCCACATCGAGCACCTGCTGCGCGAGGCACGCGAGCGGGATGCGGCTGTGGCCGGACTCGCGGCATCCGCGGATTACGCGGGCGACGCCGACCCGTACGAAAAGAGTGACGACGCGGAGTGATCCACGTCGATGAAGAGAGCGGGTGCCACGCGGCATCCGCTTTCTTCGTTTCCGGGATTCGGATGTGCGTCGTCCGTCGACGCTCCGGTCGCTCGTTTGCCTGATTCGGCTGACCTCCCCGCCGTCAGTCTGCGACAAGTGAACGGAACGCCCCTCGCTCATGTGCCTCACTGTGCTGTCGAGTGCAGCCGCGCGGCGCACTCGGCGACATATGAACGGAACGCCGTCTGTCGGACGAAGGGCGGGCGCCGTGGTCAGCGGGGGAGTGCGAGGACACCGTCCGTCGCCTCGGCGAGGCCGTCGGCGATGAGGGAGTCGATCGCGCGATCACGCTGGCGGGCATCTGCCCAGTCGGGGATGACCTCGGTCAGCGGCGCGCGGTGGTCGGTGGCATCCCGCAACGTCTTCAGCACCGCACCGCGGGCCTGTCGGTCGCTGCCTTCGTAGCGCGCCTGCCTGCGGCGCTTGTCGCCCGTGTCGGGGTACCCCGCCGCACGCCATGCGCAGCGGTCGGCCAGGGGGCATTCACCGCAGCGGGGAGTCCGGGCCGTGCACACGAGGGCGCCCAACTCCATCGCGGCGGCGTTGACGACGGCGGCATCGGCGTCGTCACCGGGCAGGAGGGCCGCCATCGCCGCGAGGTCGCGCGTGGCGGGCGGGCCGGGCTGGCTGCGCCCGTCGACCGCGCGGGCGAGCACGCGTCGGGTGTTCGTGTCGACGACCGGGTGCCGGTCCCCGTACGCGAAGACGGCGACGGCGCGTGCCGTGTAGTCGCCGATGCCGGTGAGGGCGAGCAGTTCGCCGACGTCGCGCGGCACGGTGTCGTCGTGACGGTCGCGGATCTCGGTCGCGGCGCGGTGCAGCCACAGCGCGCGCCGGGGGTAACCGAGGTTCGCCCACTCGCGCACGGCGTCGGCCGGAGTGGCCGCGGCGAGGGCCGAGGGGGTCGGCCAGCGCTCGAGCCAGGAGGCCAGCAGCGGAATGACGCGGGCCACCGGCGTCTGCTGCAGCATGAACTCACTGACGAGGATGCCCCATGCGCCGTACCCGGCGCGGCGCCACGGCAGGTCGCGCGCGTTCCGCCGATACCACGCGATGAGCGGCGTCGTGAGGTCGGGCACGCCCGCCAGCCTAAGCCTCGATCCGCCCCGCCGCGCGCCCGCGAGGCCGTCTTCCGGCCGGAGGGCGCGCCGTAAGCTGGAGGGTATGCCCGCGCCCTGCATCGTCCTCGTCGACAAGCCCCAGGGCATCACGAGTCACGACGTCGTCGCGCGCGCGCGCCGCGCCTTGGGTACCCGCAAGGTCGGCCACGCCGGCACGCTCGACCCGATGGCGACGGGGCTACTCGTGCTGGGTGTCGAGGGGGCCACGCGCCTGCTCACCTACATCGTCGGCCTCGACAAGACCTACGAGGCGACGATCCGCCTCGGAGTCACGACCGACACAGACGACGCCGAGGGCGAGACCACGGCCACGACGGATGCCGCCGGCCTCGACGATGCCGCCATCGCCCACGAGATCGCCCGGATCACGGGCCGGATCTCGCAGGTGCCGAGCACGTATTCCGCGATCAAGGTCGACGGACGTCGCGCGTACGACCTCGCGCGCTCGGGTGAAGCCGTAGAACTCAAGCCGCGCGAGGTCACCGTGTCGCGGTTCGAGGTGCTGGACATCCGCCGGCCCGAAGCGACCTCGGAGCCGGGCGTCCTCGACCTCGACGTCGCCGTGGACTGCTCGAGCGGCACGTACATCCGCGCTCTCGCGCGAGACCTCGGCTCCGCGCTCGGCGTCGGCGGGCACCTCACGGCGCTGCGGCGCACACGCATCGGGCCGTTCCCCCTCGCCGAGGCGGCATCCATCGACGACCTGGCCGATGCCGACCACCTGAGCCCGGCCGCCGCGGCGGTGGCCGTTCTCGGCCGCCTCGACGTGACCCAGGACGAAGCGCGCGACCTGCGACACGGCAAGCGCCTCATCGATGCCGCATCCCGTCTGCCGCACTCGCCGACCGCCGTCATCGCACCCGACGGCGCCCTCGTCGGCATCGTCGAGCGGCGCGGCGCCGACATCAAGAGCGCCATGAACATGCCTGAGGAGGCACCCCGATGATCCTGTGGTTCACGATCGCCCAGCTGGTGGTCGCCGTTTCGGCAGGAGTGCTGTGCGTCGTCCTGGGGCTCATGGGGCGCCGCCCGAGTGACCTGACGGTGGGCTCCCTCGCGCTCATCGAGCTGCTGCTCATCGCCCAGGTCGTCATCGCGATCGTCTCGCCGCTCGCGGGAAATCCGCCGACGGGCAGCCTTCTCGAACTGTGGGTGTACCTCGTCTCGGCCGTCATCCTGCCTCCCGCCGCGGCGCTGTGGGCTCTGGTCGAACGCAGCCGCTGGAGCACTGTCATCATGGGCATCGCGGCGCTGTCGGTCGCCGTCATGGTGTGGCGCATGCAGGTCATCTGGACCGTGCAGGTCGCATGACCGGGCGCGCGGCGCGGACAAGCGGCATCCGTCCTAGGATTGACAGGTCATGACGTCGCCTGCTCGCCCCCGCATGACCGGCATCGGCCGTGTGCTCGTGATCGTCTACGCGGTCATGGCGCTCGCCGCCACCGGTCGGTCCTTCGTCCAGATCGTCCGCGAATTCGACGAGGCTCCGCTGGCGTACTCGCTGTCGGCCCTCGCCGCCGTCGTCTACATCCTCGCGACGCTCGCGCTCGTCTTCTCGAGCTCTCGTGCGTGGTACCGCATCGCCTGGGCGGCGATCGCCTTCGAACTTGTCGGCGTGCTGGTCGTCGGCACGCTGTCGCTCGTCGTGCCCCAGATCTTCGGCCACCCGACGGTGTGGTCCTGGTTCGGGCTCGGTTATGTCTTCGTGCCGCTCGTGCTGCCATTCCTGGGGCTGTGGTGGCTCATCACCCACCGCACGCGTGACGCGACCGCAGCTGCTCCCACGGTGGCCTCGTGATCGTCTTTCGCGACCCCGCCGAGGTGCCCTCGGGCTTCGGCCCGTCGATCGTCGCGATCGGCAAGTTCGACGGCGTGCACTCGGGTCACCGTGCCGTCATCGGCCGGGCGATGGTGGATGCCGCGGCCAGCGGCGCTCGCGTGGTGGCCGTGACGTTCGACCGCAACCCGCTCGCCCTGCTGCGGCCCGACCTCTGCCCGCCCACCCTGGTCGGGGTGAATCAGAAGCTGCAGCTCCTCGCTCAGACGGGCGTCGACGCGACGCTCATGCTGACCTTCGATCAGGCGCTGGCCGACCAGAGCCCGCGCGAGTTCGTTAAGCGCGTGCTCGTCGATGCGCTGGGCGCGAGCGTCGTGCTCGTGGGCGGGGATTTCCGCTTCGGCAGTCGAGGATCCGGCACCGTCGAAGTGCTGCGCGACCTCGGACGCGAGTTCGGTTTCGACGTGCAGGTCGTCGACGATGTCCGAGCCGTCGAGGGAGATCGCCGGGTGTCCTCGACCTGGGTGCGCGAGCTCCTCGCCGAGGGCGAGGTCGCGACCGCGGCGAAGCTGCTGGGTCGCCCCCACGCCGTGTGGGGAGAGGTCGTCCACGGTCTCAAGCGAGGTCGCGAGATGGGCTTTCCCACCGCCAATCTCAGCCCCGATCTCGAAGGCTTCGTGCCTGCCGACGGTGTCTACGCGGGCTGGCTCGTCGATGAGACCTCCGCCGACGGACTGCGTCCCGGCATCCGTCATCCCGCAGCGATCAGCGTCGGCACGAATCCGACGTTCGACGATGTCCCCGTGCGGCAGGTCGAAGCCCACGTGCTCGATGAGACCGAGCTCGACCTGTACGGTCACCGCGTCGAGGTGCAGTTCATCGATCGGGTGCGCGGCATGGTGGCGTTCGAGGGTATCGACGCCCTCATCGAGCAGATGGCCGACGATGTCGAGCGGGTGCGCCGCACCCTGAGCTGACCGTCGAGGCGCGCACGAACCGCGTCGACTCCGTCGGCGCTCGGTCCGCGTCGGCGGCGTCTTCTGCTCGCTGCCGCTGTGGCCGCCGGCTGCGGCATGCCGGTGCTTCCGGCGACTGCCGTCGAGCGCAGCGCACCCCGGTCGTCGTGCGACCCCGCGCGGCCGAATCGGTGTCGTGACGCCAGGGCGGCGGCGCTGCGGCTGAGGCCCTCGGTGAAGCGATCGGCGGGCAGGGCACCGTGGCGATCATCTCCGGTGTGCCCGGAGCCACGACCGACGTCGATCGCGTCGACGGCTTCCGCGCCGTGATGGAGGAGAAGTTCCCGGACGTCACGGTCCTGGAGCCGGAGTTCTCGCGGTCGGTCGTTGCGACGGCAGAGAGCCAGGTCCAGGCGCTCATGCTCGCTCACCCCGACCTCACCGGAGTGTTCGGCGTCAACGGCAACTCGGCGACGGGCGCGGCGAACGCCGTGGTCAACGCGGGCCGTCAGGGTGAGATCGTCGTGGCCGGCTACGACGCCGAGCCCGGGACCGTGGAGCAGCTCCGCGCCGGCAACATCAACATCCTCGTCGTCCAGGACTTCATCCAGGAGGGACGCCTCGGTGTCGAGTACGCCTACGCGCAGCTGACCGGCGACACGGCATCGATCGAGTCGCCGAAGGTGCTCGAGAACATCATCGCGACGACGGAGAACGCTGACGACCCGGAGATCTCGAAGTACTTCTACATCGAGAGCTGCCTCTGATCGTCTGCCGTGGGGCGGGCGCACGCTCGTCCCACGGCAAACCCTCGACTCGACCGTCGAGGTCGTCCGGGCCCCGATCACCGACGCGTCCCACGCAGCGGCGCGGAGAACATAGCATCGGAGGCGAACGGCTTCACGAGGCCATCGCGGATGCACGACCAGACAGGACCACCAGACATGACTTCACACGAACTCGCGGCTGCGAGAGACCGTGGTCAGATCACTCGGAGCGTCCTCGGCGGCGAACCGGACGACACGACGCTGCGACGGTATCTGCACGGGCTCCCGGGGGTCGACGCGGTGGGCCTCGAGCAGCGCGCCGCAGCGCTCGGCACCCGCTCGATCAAGACGTCCTCGAAGGCGTGGGCGCTCGACAAGATCATCCAGCTCATCGACCTCACGACGCTCGAGGGTGCCGACACCCCGGGCAAAGTGCGCTCGCTGGTCGCGAAGGCCCTGAATCCGGATGCCTCGGATCCCACCTGCCCGCGCGTCGCCGCGGTCTGCGTCTACGGCGACATGGTGCCCGACGCCGTCGCAGCCCTCGGCGCGGCTCACGGTGACCCCGACGACGGCGGCGTGAGCGTCGCGGCCGTCGCGACGGCGTTCCCGTCGGGACGGGCGTCGTTGGCGATCAAGCTCGCGGACACCGCCGAGGCAGTCGCGAACGGCGCCGACGAGATCGACATGGTCATCGACCGCGGTGCGTTCCTCTCGGGGCGGTACGGCCTCGTCTTCGACCAGATCGCGCAGGTCAAGCAGGCATGCCGCCGCGAGGACGGCACCTACGCCTCGCTGAAGGTCATCCTCGAGACGGGTGAGCTCAACACCTACGACAACATCAAACGCGCGTCGTGGCTCGCGATCCTCGCGGGCGGAGACTTCATCAAGACCTCGACGGGCAAGGTGCAGCCTGCGGCGACGCTGCCGACGACGCTCCTCATGCTCGAGGTCGTCCGAGACTGGCACCGGGCGACGGGCGAGAAGATCGGCGTGAAGCCTGCCGGGGGCATCCGCACCTCGAAGGACGCCATCAAGTACCTCGTGACGGTCGCCGAGACGGTGGGCGAGGAGTGGCTGCAGCCGCACCTGTTCCGCTACGGGGCCTCCAGCCTGCTCAATGATGTGCTGCTGCAGCGTCAGAAGCTCCGGACCGGTCACTACTCCGGCGCCGACTACGTGACGATCGACTGATGGGTGCCGCACGGGCGGTCCCTGAGCCTGCCGAAGGGCAGCAGCTGGGAGAGAAGATGACATTCCTCGATTACGCACCCGCGCCGGAGTCTCGCGCGGTGCTGAACCTGCGCGACAGCTACGGGCTCTTCATCGACGGAGATTTCCGGGACGGCTCGGGGGAGTCGTTCGCGACGATCTCACCCGCCGACGAATCGCACATCGCGACGATCGCCTCGGCGTCGGAAGCCGACGTGGATGCCGCGGTCGCGGCCGCCCGCCGCGCGTATGACAAGACGTGGTCGAAGATGAGCGGACGCGACCGCGGCAAGTACCTCTTCCGCATCGCCCGCCTCGTGCAGGAGCGAGCGCGCGAGCTCGCCGTGGCCGAGAGCCTCGACAACGGCAAGCCCATCAAAGAGAGTCGCGACGTCGACGTGCCGCTGGTCGCCGCCTGGTTCTTCTACTACGCGGGCTGGGCCGACAAGCTCGATCACGCGGGACTCGGCGCGAAGCCCCAGGCACTCGGGGTCGCCGGTCAGGTCGTGCCGTGGAACTTTCCGCTGCTCATGCTGGCGTGGAAGATCGCGCCCGCCCTCGCGGCGGGCAACACCGTCGTCATCAAGCCCGCAGAGACGACCCCCCTCTCGGCGCTGATCTTCGCCGAGATCCTGCAGCAGGCGGATCTGCCGCCCGGTGTGGTCAATATCGTGACGGGGGCCGGAGCGACCGGTGCGGCACTGGTGCGGCATCCCGATGTCAACAAAGTCGCGTTCACGGGCTCGACGGCCGTCGGGCGCGAGATCGCGAAGGCCGTCGCCGGCACCGACAAGAAGCTCACGCTCGAACTCGGCGGCAAAGCGGCGAACATCGTGTTCGACGACGCCCCCGTCGATCAGGCGATCGAGGGCATCGTCAACGGCATCTTCTTCAATCAGGGCCACGTCTGCTGCGCCGGCAGCCGCCTGCTCGTCCAGGAGTCGATCCATGACGAGGTGGTCGACCGTCTCAAGGCGCGCGTGTCGACGCTTCGCCTCGGCGACCCCCTCGACAAGAACACCGACATCGGAGCGATCAACTCGCGCGCGCAGCTCGACCGCATCCACGAGCTCAGCCGGATCGGCGAAGACGAGGGCGCCGTCCGCTGGAGCCCCGACTGCGACATCCCCGACAGCGGGTTCTGGTTCGCCCCGACGATCTTCACCAATGTGCAGGCCTCGCACCGCATCGCCCGTGACGAGATCTTCGGGCCGGTGCTGTCGGTGCTCACTTTCCGCACGCCCGCCGAGGCGATCGAGAAGGCGAACAACACCCCTTACGGCCTGTCTGCCGGCATCTGGAGCGACAAGGGGTCGCGCATCCTCGCCGTCGCCGACCGGCTGCGCGCGGGGGTGGTGTGGGCGAACACGTTCAACCGATTCGACCCATCCTCGCCGTTCGGCGGATACAAGGAATCCGGCTACGGCCGCGAGGGCGGCCGACACGGCCTCCTCGCCTACCTGAAGGGGGGCGTCAAGTGAGCAAGCGACTGACCGTGCCGAAGACGTACAAGCTCTACATCGGCGGAAAGTTCCCGCGCAGCGAATCCGGACGCACCTACGAAGTGGCATCCCCGAAGGGGGCCTTCCTCGCGAACGCGTCGCTCGCTTCGCGCAAGGATGCCCGCGACGCCGTCACCGCCGCGCGTGGCGCGGTGAAGGGCTGGTCCGGGGCGACGCCCTACAACCGGGGACAGGTGCTGTACCGCGTCGCGGAGATCCTCGAGGGGCGCCGCGGGCAGTTCGCCGACGAGATCGTCGCCCAGACGGGCGCGTCGACGAACGCCGCGCTCGCCGAGGTCGATGAGGCGATCGACCGCTGGGTCTGGTACGCCGGGTGGTGCGACAAGTTCGCTCAGGTCGCCGGCAACGGCAACCCCGTCGCGGGGCCGTACTTCAACATCTCGGTGCCCGAGCCGACGGGCGTGGTCGGGGTCATCGCGCCACAGGACACCGCCCTTCTCGGCCTCGTCTCGGCGATCGCGCCGGCACTCGTGACGGGCAACGCCGTCGTCGTGGTCGCTTCGGAGCGCTTCCCGCTGTCGGCGATCTCGCTCGCCGAGGTGCTCGCGACCTCGGACGTGCCCGCGGGCGTCGTCAACGTGCTGACCGGCTCCCCGGCCGAGATCGCACCGTGGCTCGCGTCGCACCCCGACGTGCACGGCCTCGACCTCGTGGGCGCGGGCGACATCGACTGGGTCGACCTGCAGATAGCGGCCGCCGAGACGCTGACGCGCGTGCTCCCTCCCGAGAACGGGCCGGATGCCGCGGGGCCTTCGCTCGCCCGCATGTCGGCCTTCACCGAGATCAAGACGGTCTGGCACACGAAGTCGCTGGTCTGACCGCCGGCGGCTCACGTCGCTCGGCGACGCTCCGGCTCAGGTCAGGAGCCGCCGTTCGTCGGCCGTCCGTCGATGTCGAGGCCGCCCCAGTGCCCCGGCACGTCGAGTTCGCCGTAGCGTACATCGATGCCGCCGGCGCCGGCCGACGCGATGCAGGCGAGCAGCGAGAGGGTCGGGTAGCCGAGCGGGCGATTGTCGCGGATGATCGCGCGGTCGTCGGTGCTCTCGAGCCGCGTCGACTCTTCGAGGACGGCGAGCCACGGATGCCACCACGCGGCGTCGTCGTCGGGTTCGGCGGCGCGGAAAGCGTCGAGCCAGTGGGCGATGCGCGGTGTCGTCGGGTCGTCGACGTCATCGTGCGCGATCATGTGCGTGCCCGGGGCGAGTGTCGTCGTGCGCAGCCGATCGCCGTCCCACGATGACACCCGGGCGCTCTGCGCGTCGACCTCGACGAGGTTGAATCCGTGCGTCGCGGGCGACCCCGCGGGGGAGCGCCCCGCGACCGAGTCCAACACGATGCCGCCGCGCGAGACGAGCTCGGACTCCGGCCGGGTGGACACATCGACGCGGTTGAGCAGCACGGCGAGCCGTCGCGTGTCGGAGTCGGCGGCGAGCCACGCGCCGCCCGCGCGGACGTCGCGCACGCCGATGACGCCCTCGTGCGGCTCGGGCCACCAGCGCCCGAGCGGGTTCCACGGGCGCGCGGGGTCCTCGTCGCGGATCGCGAGCAGCCGGATGGCCTCACTCGCCGTCTCGGGAACGCGGATGACGACGGTGCACATGCGGTCTCCTGTCTCGTCGGGCGCGGTCGTGCCAAGATCGGATGATGTTCGTCGTGGTCGGAGTCACCGGTGGGATCGCCGCCTACAAGTCGGTGCACCTCGTGCGCCTCCTGGTTCTGGAGGGACACGACGTGCACGTCGTGCCGACGGCCGATGCCGTGCGGTTCGTCGGCTTGCCGACCTGGGAGTCGATCAGCCGCAACCCCGTGACGACCTCTGTCCACGACGATGTCGCCCGCGTGCGTCACGTGTCGCTCGGCCAGTCGGCCGATCTCGTCATCGTGGCGCCTGCGACGGCGAACAGCCTCGCGAAGATGGCCACGGGACTCGCGGACGATCTCCTCGGGACGACCCTACTCGCCACGACGGCACCCGTCGTCGTCGCGCCCGCCATGCACACCGAGATGTGGCGGCATCCCGCAACGGCCGCCAACATCGAGACGCTGCTCAGCCGGGGCGTCACGATCGTGGGTCCCGACGACGGCGCGCTCACGGGCGGCGACAGCGGCCCGGGGCGGATGTCGGATCCCGAAGTCATCGTCGCCGCGGCGCTCGCCGCAGTGGCGCCGAGCACGCGCGACCTCGCCGGCTGGCGCGTCGCCGTGAGCACGGGCGGCACGCGTGAGCCGATCGATCCCGTGCGTTTCCTCGGCAATCGCTCGAGCGGCCGGCAGGGCGCCGCGGTCGCCCTGGCCGCCGCCGACCGCGGCGCCGACGTCGATCTCGTCGCAGCCCACGTCGATGACGGCGTACTGGCGGCGGCATCCGCTCATCCGCGCGTGCGGATCGTGCGCGTCGGAACGGCGGGCGAGTTGCACGAAGCCATGGAATCCGCTGCTGAGATCGCGGACGTCGTCGTCATGGCGGCCGCCGTCTCGGATTACCGCGTCGCCCACGTCTCAGCGCGGAAGCTCGCGAAGGAAGACGCCGCCGGAGGGCTGACCCTCGAGCTCGTCGAGAACGCCGACATCCTCGCGGGGCTCGTCCGCGCTCGCCGCCTCGGTCAGACCATCGTCGGCTTCGCCGCCGAGACACCTGCCGAGGGCGAGTCGCTCGTCGACCGGGGACGCCGCAAGGCTGCGCGCAAGGGCGTGGACCTGCTCGTCGTCAACGAAGTGGGCTGGGCGAAGGGCTTCGAGGCCGAAAGCAACGAGGTCGTGGTGCTGGATGCCGCAGGGCGCATCGCCGCCCGCGCAGACGGGACGAAACGGGCTGTCGCCGACGCCCTGTGGGACGCCGTCCGCGACGCTCGCGAAAAACAATAACGAAAGGGTAACGGAGGGGTTAGGGTTGGTCCCACGGCGTCGAGGACGACGCCGTGGAAGGACACCCGATGCCCGTCGACACCGTCACCGCCCGTCAGGGCGACCGGATGCAGGCGCTCGCGGTGGTCGGTGTCCTCACGGTCGTGAGCATCCTGATCGCACTCGTCGGGGCGACGCCCGCGCGGGTGGGGACGAGCGAACTGCTCGGCGACCCGCGCACCCCCGGTGAGGCCGCGTTCATCGCGAGTCACCGCGGCGGTGGGGCGACGGCCCCCGAGAACACGCTTCCCGCGATCTCGGCGGCCCTCGCCGCCGGCTTCGACTACGTCGAGGTCGACGTCGCCCTGACGCTCGACGGCCACGCCGTGCTGATGCACGATGCCACGGTCGATCGCACGACCGACGGGCAGGGCCGGGTCGACGCCCTGACGCTCGCGCAGATTCGCGCACTCGACGCCGGGGCGTGGTTCCATCCGGACTACGCCGGCACGCGAGTGCCGACCGTCGCGGAGTTCCTCGACGTGCTCGCCGGGACCGAGCAGCGGGCGCTCGTCGAGTTGAAGGGGGAGTGGGATGCGGCATCCCTCGCGCGTGTCGTCGACGAACTGGAAGCGCGCGACCTCGAACGCCGGGTGGCGCTGTCGAGCTTCGACGCCCGCACGCTCGCGCTCGCCGCGGACGCCTCCGATCTGGCGCCGCGGATGCTCATCCTGCGCCATCTTCCGCCCGATGCCGTGCGGGCGGCCGCCGATGCCGGAGCGCGCGGCATCGTCGTGAGCCGCAGTGCCGTGCTGGAGCGACCCGGCATCGTCGACGAGGCGCACGCCGCGGGCCTTCGCGTCGTCGTCTACACGCTCAATTCCGACAGGCACTGGGGTGAAGTCACGGCGCTGGGGGTCGACGGCATCGTGACCGATGATCCCGGCACGCTATCCGAGTGGCAGCAGGCGGTCGCGCGCGGGAGGTAGGGTCGGGGCGTCGCATCCGCTCCGGGAGGTCCCATGTCATCGCGTCGTCATCCGCTCACGCGCGCCGGGGCCGTCGCCTCGGCGCTCGCTCTTGCGATCCTGACGACGGGGTGCCAGCCCGAGCCCGTTCCGACGGCCACCCCGACGACCTCGCCGTCGCCCTCGGTCAGTGCGACGCCCTCGGCCGCGCCGTCGGCGACGGGCGACCCCGTCGATGACCTGGTGCTCCCGACCGCGTGCGAGCAGATCTACTCGCCCGAGATGCTCGTGGTGCTTCAGGCCGAGGTGCCGCCGCTCAACGATCCCGGCGTCACGATGCTCTCGTCGCAGAACGTCGAGGCGATCGAGATGCTGTCCGCGGCGACCGAGACCCTGCGCTGCACGTGGGGACCGCCATCCGAACGCGGCATCGCGACGAACGTGACGATCGTGACGCCCGAGCAGCGCGATGCGCTCTTCCGGGCGTTCGAGCAGGAGGGCTTCCTCTCCGAGGACTACCACGAGGGCTCGATCCACCGCATCGAGCAGGAGATGATCACGCAGGACGACGAGCTCGTCACGCTCGGCGAGACGCACTACCTCGGTGGCTCAGGGTGGGTCTCGACGCGGTGGGTCAACGTCTCGCCCGAGGGCTACACCGAAGACATCGTCGAGACTCTGTGGGGCTGAGCTTGCCGACGCGCTAGGATGGTCGCTGGGCAAGCCCGCCCCCGATGTCGCAGCTCGCAGAAGCGAGTGCCCGCGGCCGGAGGCGGCGAGATCCCATCCGTGTCAGTGACGGCTGCCAAGCCGCCCGCGGGACCACCAGCATCGCCGGTTTCGACCGGTTCCGCCGGAGTATCCGGCGCATATCCTCAGGAGGAGCATGCCGACCACGGCATCGACCACCGGCAAGTCGTCGTCGCAGCGGCGGCGCAAGCCCGTTTCGTCAGCCCGTCGCGATGACGAAGCCCCCATCATCCCGATCCTCGCGCGCAAGGTGCGTGAGGTCGAGGCCAAGTCGCAGCGTGGCAAGCTCGGCCCGACGAACCGCGTGAAGTTCCAGGTCATCGCGTTCCTCGTGCGCGAAGAGCGTGCGCGCGTCAAGGCCGACACGACGCTCGGCGACGGACCGCGCGCCGAGCTGCTCAAGCGCCTCGACGGCGTCGCGACGATCCTCGCCAAGACCGCGGCCCGCGACACATCGCTCATTCAGCTGCTCGAGGTCGACCAGGCAACGTCGCCGGTCGCCAAGCGCATGCGCCGTGACTGGCTGCTCGAATCGGGTGCTGAACTCGCCCCCGACGAACTCATCATCACCGACGCCGCACCCGCCGCAGCCCCCGTGGTCTCGGCCGCTCTGGCCGAGCGCCAGGTGTTCCCGCCGCAGGTCGAGGCCCGCCGCGAGGCGAACCCCTTCCTCGAGCCCGACCTGGCTCTGCGGGCTCCGAAAGAGACGCCGCGCCGTCGACTCGACGGCTGGGAGCTCATGGGGCCCCTGTACAAGGCCTTCGAGACCGGCGCCGGCGGAGGATCAGCCTCGATGCCGCTGCCGCCCGTGCCCGAGTTCGACCGGATCTCGCCCAAGGGGCTCGAGGTCATGGTGCACCAGTCTCGGTTCCTCGAGTCCGTGCGCCACGGGCACCGCACTTTCCTCCTCGCCGACGAGCCGGGCCTGGGCAAGACGGCGGAGTCGGTGCTCGCCGCATCCGTCGCCGGTGCCTATCCGCTGCTGGTCGTGGTGCCGAACGTCGTGAAGATGAACTGGGCCCGCGAAGTCGAGCGGTGGACGCCGCAGCGCCGGGCGACGGTCATCTCGGGCGACGGCGAAGACATCGACGCGTTCGCCGACGTCTTCATCGTCAACTACGAGATCCTCGACAGGCACCTGTCGTGGCTCTCGTCGATCGGGCTCAAGGGCATGGTCGTCGACGAGGCGCACTTCATCAAGAACCTGTCGTCGCAGCGCTCGCGCAACGTGCTCGCCCTCGCGGCGCTCATCCGCGAGCAGGTGCGCGACCCGCTGCTGATGGCACTCACCGGTACGCCGCTCATCAACGACGTCGAGGACTTCGACGCGATCTGGCGGTTCCTCGGGTGGACGAACGGCGAGAAGCCGGGCCCGCTCCTGATGGAGCGGCTCGATGACACGGGACTCACGCCGGCAGACAAAGCCTTCTACCCCGAAGCGCGCGACGCCGTCATCTCGATGGGGATCGTGCGCCGCCGCAAGAAGGACGTCGCGGCGGATCTGCCCGACAAGCTCGTCGCCGACCTTCCGGTCGAGCTCGACGACGACTTCGGCCGCTCGATCCGCGCCGCCGAGCGCGAGCTGGGCGAGCGCCTCGCGGCGAAGTACCGCCGCATCATCGAGGCTCGCGGCGACCGGGGCCTGATGCCGGGCGAGATCGACGACGACATCGTGCGTCTCGTCGCCCACAGCGAGCTCGAAGAGTCCAAGGCTGCGGGCTCCGGCTCGGAGAACGTCTTCACGATGGTGCGTCGGATCGGCCAGGCCAAGGCTGTCCTCGCAGCGGACTACGCCGTGCAGCTGCAGCGCTCGGTCGGCAAGGTCGTCTTCTTCGCGAAGCACATCGATGTGATGGATGCCGCCGAGGCGCACTTCGCCGCGGCGGGGCTGAAGACCGTGTCGCTGCGCGGAGACCAGACGACGACGGCGCGCCAGCAGGCGATCGACGACTTCAACAACGACCCCGAGGTCGGGATCGCGGTGTGCTCGCTCACGGCCGCCGGCGTCGGCGTGAACATGCAGGCGTCGTCGAACGTCGTGCTCGCCGAGCTGTCGTGGACGGCTGCCGAGCAGACACAGGCGATCGACCGGGTGCACCGCATCGGACAGGACGAGCCCGTCACGGCGTGGCGGATCATCGCGGCGCACACCATCGACACGAAGATCGCCGAGCTCATCGATTCGAAGCAGGGTCTCGCCGCGCGTGCCCTCGACGGTGAGGCGCTGGATCCGCAGTCGAGCGACTCCGTTCAGCTGTCGGCGCTCATGCACCTGCTGCGTCAGGTGCTCGGCGGGGAGTGACCTCGGGCCACTGAGGTGGCTGTCACGCATCTCGACGCGGTCCCGCTTCCGGCGGGCCGCGCGGGCGCGCGCCTGTACGAGTTCCTGCGAGCCGGTTCATCTGCCGAGTGGCGACGGATGGCATCGCGTGTGCGGGCGTGTCGGCGCCGTGCGTCTGGCAGGGGCGCGGCCCGCGGCGATAGTGTCGGAGCGGCACCGTCGCCGTACCCTCCGTACCGACAGCAAGGACCACAGCATGAAGATCGGCATCCTGACCAGCGGCGGAGACTGCCCCGGGCTCAATGCGGTCATCCGCGGCATCGTGCTCAAGGGCACGACGGCGCACGATCTCGAGTTCGTCGGCATCCGCGACGGATGGCGCGGGGTGGTCGACGCCGACTTCTTCCCGCTTACGCGTCACGAGGTCAAGGGCCTGTCGAAGGTCGGCGGCACGATCCTCGGCACGTCGCGGACGAACCCGTACGAGGGCCCGCGCGGCGGCGCCGAGAACATCGCCAAGACGCTCTACGGCCACCGCATCGACGGCATCATCGCGATCGGCGGCGAAGGCACGCTCGCCGGGGCGGACCAGCTCTCGAAGGACGGCATCAACGTCATGGGGGTGCCGAAGACGATCGACAACGACCTGCGTGCGACCGACTACTCCTTCGGCTTCGACACCGCCGTCAACATCGCCACCGATGCCATGGACCGGCTGCGTACGACGGGCGATTCGCATCAGCGCTGCATGGTCGCCGAGGTCATGGGTCGCCACGTCGGCTGGATCGCGCTGCACGCCGGCATCGCCGCGGGTGCGCACGTCATCTGCATCCCCGAGGTGCCGCTGTCGCTCGAAGAGATCTCGGCCCAGGTGATGCGCGCCCACGCCCGCGGTCGTGCGCCGCTCGTCGTCGTGTCGGAAGGGTTCACGCTCAAGGGCATGGACCGGGCCTACAGCGACAAGGGCCTCGACGCCTTCAACCGCCCCCGGCTCGGCGGGATCGGCGAGATCCTGGCGCCCGAGATCGAGCGGATCACCGGCATCGAGACCCGCTCGACGGTGCTCGGCCACATCCAGCGCGGGGGTTCGCCGTCGGGCTTCGACCGCGTCCTCGCGACGCGGCTGGGCCTGCACAGCGCCGACGCCATCGTCGACGAGGCGTGGGGCCAGATGGTGGCCCTGCGTGGCACCGACATCGTGCGCGTCCCGTTCGCCGAGGCCCTCGGCGAACTCAACACCGTGCCGCTCTACCGCTACGAAGAGGCCGCCGCCCTGTTCGGTTGACCCCCCGCGCATCCGCTCGCCCCGCTCGCCCGCTCGCCCCGCCCCACCCCACCCCACCCCACCCGCCGAACCGGACGATTCCCGTCGAAACCGACGTCGCCGAGGTGCGGTTCGACGCGGATGGTCCGGTTCGGTGGCGTTGCGAGGGTTCCTCCCCAGGGGGCGTGTGCGGAGCGGGCGAGCAACAACCGGGGGAGCGGGCGGAGGAGCGCAGCGAGGCGAGGGATGCTGGCGGGATGCTGCTTCCGGCACCGGCGACGCTGATCCTCGCGAGAGAGCACCCCGCGCTTGTCCGGCGGGGCGCGCTTCGCCGGGTGAGACCGGGCGTCTACGTCGCGCCCGACGTGTGGCAGGCGCTCAAACCGTGGGATCGGTATCTGCTGCGTGTGCACGCCGTGCTGATGACCTGGACCGAGCCGGTCCTCTGCCTCGAGTCCGCCGCCGCGCTTCAGGGGCTGCCGATCTTCGGTGAGCCGCGCCACATCCACCTGCTCAGTCCGGATGCCGCAACCTGGCGCCGTGGCGATGTCATCGTCCACGGGGCTCGGGACGGGCGGCGGATCGATGTCGTCGAGGGCGTGCGCACCACCGCGCCGGCGGACACCGCGGTCGACCTCGCCCGGGTGCTTCCTCCCGCGTTCGCACTCGCCGTCGCCGATGCCGTACTGCGCAGGTTGGGGTCGCACGGCGCCACCGACTTCAGCGCCCGGGGCCGTGCCCAGGAGAATCGCCGGGGCGTTCTCCAACTCGACTGGGTTCAGGAGCGCGCCACCGGCGCGGCCGAGTCAGCCGGCGAGTCGGTCAGCCGCGCCGTCATCGAGTGGCTGGGGTACGAGCCGCCCGAGCTGCAAGTCGAATTCGACCACGAGCACGGCACGGATCGGGTGGACTTCTTCTTCCGGAGAGCCCGTGTCATCGGCGAGTCTGACGGATACGGCAAGTACGACGCGTCCAACCACGACGTGATGAAGGCGACCTTCGTGCGCGAGAAGAGGCGCGAGGACCGGCTGCGGGCGCGCGTGCGGGGTTTCGCTCGCTGGGATTGGGCGGATGCGATCCGCGGCGGCCCGCTCGACGCCGCGCTGCGCAGGTCTGGTCTGACGCCCGTCCGTCCGCCGCAGCGGGCTCAGCTCTCCACGCTGGGTGCGACCTCCCGATCACTGCCCACCGAGCGCTGAACCACACCGATCCCGCCGAACCAGACGGCGTCGTCGTCCGGTTCGGCGGGATCGGTCCGGTTCGGCGGCAATCGCGCGGCCCGCGCGCGCGCAGCGGGCGGCGGTGTCAGGCAGCGTGGACCACGTCGAGGAGCCAGGCGAGCTCGAATGCACGCTCGCGCCAGGCGTTGTAGCGACCGCTCACGCCGCCGTGGCCCGCGACCATCTCGCACTTCAGCAGCGCGTCGGCGCCGACCTCGCGCAGGCGTGCGACCCACTTCGCCGGCTCGACGTACATGACGCGCGTGTCGTTGAGCGACGTGACCGCGAGGATGCGGGGATACGCGACGCCGTCTCGCACGTTCTCGTACGGCGAGTACGTCTTCATGTACGCGTACACATCGGGATCGTGCAGGGGATCGCCCCACTCGTCCCACTCGATGACCGTGAGGGGGAGCGACGGGTCGAGGATCGTCGTGAGCGCGTCCACGAACGGGACGTCGGCGAGGATGCCCGCGAAGAGCTCGGGTGCGAGGTTGGCGACCGCGCCCATCAGCAGTCCGCCGGCGGAGCCGCCCTCGCCGACCAACTGCGCCGGCGTCGTGTAGCCCTCGTCGATGAGGTGGCGCGCGCAGTCCACGAAGTCGGTGAACGAGTTGCGCTTTTTCAGCAGCTTGCCGTCCTCGTACCACTGACGGCCCATCTCGCCGCCCCCGCGCACGTGGGCGACGGCGAACACGACGCCGCGGTCGAGCTCGGACAGGCGAGCCACGGAGAAGCCGGGCTCGATCGAGTGCTCGTACGAGCCGTACCCGTAGAGGTGCAGGGGGCGCGGCGCGGCGCCGGCTTCGCCGAACGAACGCTTCCACACGAGCGAGACGGGGATGCGGGTGCCGTCAGCCGCCGGAGCCCACACGCGTGCCTGCGCGTAGTCTGCGGGCTCGTAGCCGCCGAGCACCGGCTGCCGCTTGCGCAGGTGCATCCGCTTCGACACGACGTCGTAGTCGTAGACCGTGCCGGGCGTGACGAACGACGCGAAGCCGATGCGCACGAGCGGCGGCGCCCACTCCGGGTTGCCCGAGGCCCCCACAGCGTAGAGCGGCTCGTCGAACGTGATCTCATCGACGTCGCCGGTCGCGTAGTCGAGCAGCCCGAGCCGCGCGAGCCCGCCGCGGCGATAGCCGAGCACACCCCAGTCGCGGAACGTCGACAGGCCCAGCAGGCGCTCACCCGGGCGGTGGGGCACGACGACCGTGCGCTCACCGGCGGGGTCGGATGCCGCGACGCGGACGAGCTCGAAATCGAGGGCGCCGGCGTTGTGCAGGATGAACAGCACATCCTCGCCGTCGATCACGGCGTGGTCGGAGTCGTACTCGACCCCTTCGGTGCGAGGCCAGACGACGCGGGGTTCGCCGCGCAGGTCGTCGGCGTCCAGCAGCCATTCCTCGCTCGTGATCGAGGACCCGAGCCCGATGACGAGGTAGCGGTCGCTGCGCGTGAAGCCCGCCCCGACCCAGTACCGCTCGTCGGGCTCGTGGAAGAGCTTCTGGTCGGAGGAGATGTCCGTGCCGAGCTCGTGCAGCCACACCGTGTCCGGTCGCCACGCGTCGTCGATCGTCGTGTAGACGATGAAGCGGCCGTCGGGCGAGAACGTCGCGCCGGCGAACGTGTCGGGGATCTCGTCGGGCAGCTGCTCGCCCGTCTCGAGGTCGCGCACGCGGAGGGTGTAGCGTTCGTCGCCGGCCAGGTCGATGCCGTACAGCAGGCGCGTGCCGTCGCCGGTGACCTCGAAGCTGCCGAGTGAGAAGAACTCGTGGCCCTCGGCCTCGGCGTTGCCGTCGAGCACGATCTGCTCGCCCGGAACCTCGACGTCGGGGGCGAGCGAAGGGGGAGTCCAGTCGTCGACGGAGGCAAGGGGGGCGCGGCACTGGATGCCGTACTGCTTGCCCTCGACGGTGCGGCCGTAGTACCACCACTGTCCGCGGCGCACGGGCACGGAGAGGTCGGTCTCGAGGGTGCGGCTCTTGATCTCGTCGAAGATCCGCCCGCGCAGATCCGCGAGGTGGGCGGTGCGTGCGTCGGTGTAGGCGTTCTCGGCCTCGAGATGGGCGATGACGTCGGCGTCTTCCTTGTCGCGGAGCCATTCGTAGCGGTCCTCGACGTCGTCTCCGTGGTGCGAGCGCACCGAGACACGGGGTGAGGCGACGGGGGCAGGAGGAGCGGAATCGTGAGCGGTCACGGCACAACGTTAGCCGCCGCGAGGTGGCCGGAGTTGACCGCGGGCTGGCCCGGTGTAAGGATTCTCTCTGGCCGGTTGCCGGTTGCTGAACTCTGGGTGAACTGTTCGTTCGTCACGCCGACATCGTCGGCCCCGCATCCTCATTACGAAAGCGAACGTGGAAGCCGCAACCCTCATCATTGTGCTGGTCATCGCACTGGCGCTCTTCTTCGACTTCACCAACGGGTTTCACGACACCGCGAACGCGATGGCGACGCCCATTGCGACGGGCGCACTCAAGCCCCGCACCGCCGTGCTGCTCGCCGCCATCCTGAACCTCGTCGGCGCGTTCTTGTCGACCGAGGTCGCGCGGACCATCTCGGGCGGCATGATCCGCGAAGACGAGATATCGGCGACCGTCTTTCCCTCGATCATCTTCGCGGGACTCATCGGCGCCATCACGTGGAACATGCTGACGTGGCTGCTCGGGCTTCCGTCGTCGTCGTCGCACGCGCTGTTCGGCGGACTCATCGGAGCCACGCTCGTCGGCGCGAGCGCCATGGCGATCGACTTCGGTGTCGTCATGAGCAAGGTGATCCTGCCCGCGCTCATCGCACCGCTGACGGCCGGCGTCATCGCGTTCACGGTGACGAAGATCGCGTACGCCATCACCCGCCGGTACGACACCAAGCCCGACGGACGCGACGGCTTCCGGTGGGGGCAGATCTTCACATCGTCGCTCGTGGCCCTCGCGCACGGCACCAATGACGCACAGAAGACGATGGGAGTCATCACGCTCGCCCTCATCACCGTCGGCTGGCAGTCAACGGCCAACCCCGATCCGCAGTTCTGGGTGATCGTCGCGTGCGCCGTCACGATCGCGCTCGGCACCTACATGGGCGGATGGCGCATCATCCGCACCCTGGGCAAGGGGCTCACCGATGTGAAACCCGCGCAGGGCTTCGCCGCCGAGACGTCGACGGCGGCGACGATCCTCGCTTCGAGCGCCCTCGGCTTCGCCCTGTCGACGACGCAGGTCGCGTCGGGCTCGGTCATCGGCTCGGGACTCGGCAGGCGCGGATCCAAGGTGCGCTGGGGTACCGTCGGCCGCATCATGGTCGGCTGGCTGCTGACGCTCCCCGCCTCCGGAGCAGTGGGCGCGCTCGCGGCTCTCGTCGTGGTGTGGCTGGGCACGTGGGGCGTCCTGATCGACGCCGTGATCGCGCTCGCCATCATCCTCGGCCTGTTCTGGCGCTCGCGCCGCAACGTGGTCGACTCGGCCAACGCGATGAGCGACGTGGCCGAGTCCGGTCGCGCGGTCAAGGTCAAGCGCAACCCGCCGCCTACCCGCCGCCAGCGTGCGGCCGCGCGCGAAGAGGCCCGCCGCGTCGCCGCCGTCGAGCACGCCGAGCGCAGGGCGCAGCGCGCGGCGGCGAAGAAGCAGAAGGAGCAGAACCGGTGATCACCATCGACTGGATCGCGTTCTTGCAGGTCTTCGCCGCGAGCCTCGTCGCAGGGGTGTTCGTCGTGACGTCGTACGCCGTCGGGCTCCGCCTTCTCGTGCGCGCCGGCAAGGCACCGGTCGTCGCCCCGGCCGAGTTCACCGACGCGATCACGGTGATCACCGAGAAAGAGGCACGCCGGGCAGAGAAGGCCGCGCTGAAGGCCGCCCGGAAGAGCCCGCTCACCGAGGGGCAGAAGCGCCTCGCGCTCGTGGGCGCCTACGGATGTTTCGGGCTCTGCGCGCTGGCTGTGCTCGGCGGCATCCTGCTCATCGTCTTCAACCACTGAGCGTCGCAGGGTCGCCGTACGCTGTCGTCATGGTCACCACGCGCTCTCCCACATCGCCCCCGGACAGCGGGCAGGCGGATGCCGCAGGGCCCGAGCAGTTCGGCCAGTACCCGCCCGCGCGGCGGACGATCCTGCACCTGAGCGATACGCACCTGCTCGCCGGCAACGCGCTGCTCGCGGGGCGGATCGACACCGAGGCCAATCTCGTGCGCACACTCGAAGCGGTAGAGCGCATGCAGCTGCGTCCGGACGCGATCGTGTTCACGGGCGATCTCACCGACCTCGGCGAACCCGAGGCCTACCGCGCGCTGCGCACCGCGGTCGAGCCTGTCGCCGAGCGACTCGGCGCACCCGTGATCTGGGTAGCCGGCAACCACGATGAGCGTCCCGCGCTTCGCGAGGGGCTCCTCGATCTCGAACCGACTCAAGCCGCCGTCACGAGCGTGTCCGACCTCGGCGGCCTGCGTCTGATCGGGCTGGACACGAGTGTGCCCGGGTGGCACCACGGCGAACTCGACGACGCGCAGCTCACGTGGCTGGGCGACGTCCTCGCCGAGCCGGCGCCCCTCGGCACGATCCTCGCGCTGCATCATCCACCGCTGCCCTCGCACGTGCGGCTGTTCGACATCCTCGAACTGCGCGATCAGCACCGCCTTGCCGAGGTCATCGCGGGAACCGACGTGCGGGCGATCCTCGGAGGCCACCTGCACTATTCGACGAGCGGCACCTTCGCCGGCGTTCCCGTCAGCGTTGCGGCGGCCACGTGCTACACGATGAACCTCACAAGGCCCGCGGCCGAGGTCAACGGCACCGACGCGGGGCAGTCCTTCCACCTCGTGCACGTGTACGACGAGACGATCACGCATGCCGTGGTTCCCGTGCTCGATTCCCCGACGGCCGACGGCTTCTCTCAGGAGTGGCTCGACAAGATGGCGGCGCTGTCCCCGGCCGAACGGCTCGAAGCGTTCTCCCGAAAGCCCGCACGGTAGGCCTCGGCGTACAGCAGAGGCCGACGACCCGCCGCGGGGGACAAGGTGCCGATCCGTGCGCGCGGGTAGGCTCGGGGCATCCCCTCCCACAGAGTCGTGACCTCCAAGGACGCCCGAATGACTGCCGACGCGACGTCGCTCACCCGCACAGAAACCGATTCGCTGGGATCCCTCGAGATCCCCGCCGACGCGTACTGGGGGGTGCACACGGCGCGGGCGCTGGCGAACTTCCCGATCTCGAAGCGCCCCATCTCGGTGTACCGCGACCTCGTGGTCGCGCTCGCGATGGTCAAGCAGGCGTCGGCGCGGGCGAACCGCGAGATCGGCGTGCTCGACCTCGAACGGGCCGACCTCATCGACAGGGCCGCGCAACTCGTCATCGACGGGAAGTACCACGACCAGTTCGTCGTGGGCGTCATCCAGGGTGGCGCGGGCACCTCGACCAACATGAACGCGAACGAGGTCATCACCAACGTCGCGCTCGAGCTCGCCGGCCGCGAGAAGGGCGACTACGCGTTCCTGTCGCCGATCGACCACACCAACCGCAGCCAGTCGACCAACGACGTCTACCCGACCGCCATCAAGGTCGGGCTCAGCCTCGACCTCAAGACGCTTCTCGAAGAGCTCGACCTGCTGCGCGGGGCGTTCCTGTCCAAGGCCGTCGAGTTCCACGACATCCTCAAGGTCGGGCGCACGCAGCTGCAGGATGCCGTCCCGATGACGCTCGGGCAGGAGTTCCACGGCTTCGCCACGACCCTCGCCGAGGACCACAGCCGGCTCACCGAGAACGCCAAGCTGCTGCACGAGATCAACCTCGGTGCGACCGCCATCGGCACCGGCATCACGACGCACCCCGACTACAGCCAGACGGTGCTACGCCACCTGCGCGAGATCAGCGGACTCGACATCGAGCTCGCGACCGACCTCGTGGAGTCCACCAGCGACACCGGCGCCTTCATGTCGTTCTCGTCGTCGCTCAAGCGCAACGCGATCAAGCTGTCGAAGATCTGCAACGACCTGCGGCTGCTGTCGTCGGGTCCGCAGGCCGGTTTCGGCGAGATCAACCTGCCCGCCCAGCAGGCCGGCTCGAGCATCATGCCGGGCAAGGTGAACCCGGTCATCCCCGAGGTCGTCAACCAGGTCGCCTTCGCGGTCGCCGGCGCCGACCTCACCGTCACGATGGCGGCCGAGGGCGGCCAGCTTCAGCTCAACGCCTTCGAGCCCGTCATGGCGCACTCGATCTTCCAGTCGATCACCTGGATGCGCCGCGCGATGTGGACGCTGCGCGTCAACTGCGTCGACGGCATCACGGCGAACCGTGCGCGCCTGGGCGCGATGGTGGGCTCGTCGGTCGGCGTCGTGACGGCACTCACTCCGTTCATCGGCTACGCCGCGTCGGCGGCGCTCGCCAAGACCGCGCTGCTCACGGGTCGCAACGTCGGCGACCTCGTCGTCGAAGCCGGTCTGATGTCGGCCGAAGAAGTCGCCAAGCAGCTTTCGCCCGCGCGGCTGTCGGGCCTGGAGACGATCACGGCGGCGATCCCGATCGTGCAGAGCGCCGAGGACATCGTCGCGTCCGAAGACTCCTGAACCGGCCGCATCCCACACAGCGTGGGTCGCGCTCGGTACGCTGGGACGACGTCAGATACGACCAGGGGGACCGCATGACTGATCCGAACACACCTGAAACCACACCGCCGCCGGCAAGCGGAGCACCGCAGTACGCGTCCGCTCCTCCGCCGGCGAGCGGAGCGCCGCAGTACGCTCCCGCTCCTCCGCCCGGGGCCGCTCCGCCCGCGCAGCCGACCGTCCCGGGAAAGACCCTCGGCATCGTCGCCTTCGCCGTGTCGTTCTTCGTGCAGATCGTCGGAATCATCCTCGGCATCATCGCCCTCGTGCAGAGCAAGAAGGCCGGCTACAAGAACGGGTGGGCTCTGGCGGCGATCATCGTCGGGGCGGTGCTGCTGGTGGTCTCGGTCATCATCATCGTCGCGCTGATCATGTTCTCGCTGGATGCCGTCGCTGATCTGTGCGACGGCATGGCGCCCGGCGTCTACGAGCTCTCGACGGGTGGCACGATCACCTGCGAGTGATTCGCATTCCAGAAAGGGCGATCCGCGTGCGGGTCGCCCTTTCTCGTTCTCGCCGTCAGTCGAGGATGCGGCAGTGCGTCGTCAGCTCGCCGATGCCGTCGATGCCGACCGTGACGGTCGAGCGGTCCCGCAGGAACACCTGCGGGTCGCGGCTGTACCCCGCGCCGCCGGGGCTTCCCGTCGAGATGAGCGTGCCCGGCAGCAGCGTCGCCGACTTCGACAGGTGCGCGACGAGAGCAGACACGGGCCGAACCATCTGACCCGTCGTGGCGTCCTGCATCGTGTGGCCGTCGAGCACCGTCCAGATCCGCAGGTCCTGCGGGTCGGGGATTTCGTCCGCCGTCACGACGAACGGGCCCGTCGGGGTGAATCCGTCGAAGGACTTGCAGCGGGACCACTGGGCTTCGGAGTACTGGATGTCTCGCGCCGTGATGTCGTTGACGACGGTGTATCCCCACACGTGGTCGAGCGCGTCCTCGGGCGAGACGTCCTTCGCCGGACGGCCGATGATGACACCGAGCTCTGCCTCGTAGTCGACGGATTCGCTGAGCGAACGGGGCCACGCCGCGGTGTCGTCGTGCCCCGCGAGCGAGTTCGGCCAGAGCACGAACACGGTCGGCGTCGAGTCGGTCTTCAGCCCCAGCTCGCTCGAGTGCGCCGCGTAGTTGAGACCCACCGCCAGCACGACGGGCGGGGTGAGCACCGCCGAGGCGAAGCCGACGTCGGCGAGCGGATGCCGTGCCGCCGCGTCGCGATCGGTCTCCCGCACGCGGGCGAGCAGTTCGTCACCGCCGGCGATGAGCTCTTCGAGCACGCGAGGGGCTCCGGGGAAGAGGTTCTCGACGATGACGGCTTGCGCGTCTTCCACGATGGCGAGCTGGGGTGAAGTGGCGCCGGGAGCGACCACGTGGGCAAAACGCATCCTTCTAAACTACCTGTCGCTCTGGCGCAGCGGCCGCGCGCGACGGGCCCATAGGCTGGTGCGCATGACGATGGACTCCGCCCGTCCGCGCCCCTCACTGACGCCGCCCGAGTTCGCGTCGCCCTTCGCTCAGCCGCCCCACGCGGCGCCCGCCGCGATCCCTCCGGTCGGTGCGGTCCCCGCCGTGCTGCCGGTGCGGCCGCGCAAGGGAAGGTCAGCGCCCATCTGGGCGATCGGTCTGCTGGTCCTCGTGTTCGTCGTACTCGTCGCGTACTTCCTCAACGCCCTCGGGCCGGGTGCATCGATCGTCGGCATGGTGCTCGCGGTCATCCCGCTCGCGGGCGTGCTCGTCGCGATACGCCTCATCGACCGCTGGGAGCCCGAGCCGATGGGCCTCGTCGTCTTCGCGATCGCGTGGGGGGCGATCGCCGCCGTCGGCATCGCCCTCGGTGTCGACCTGCTGCTCGTGATGGGGTTCGGTGCGGGACGCGGCTTCGACTCGGACTTCATCTCCGGGGTCATCCAGGCGCCTATCGTCGAGGAGGTCGCGAAGGGGCTCGGCGTGTTCCTCATCTTCGCCTCGGCGCGCCGTGCGTTCGACGGCCCCGTCGACGGTGTCGTCTACGGCGCGCTCGTGGGAGCGGGCTTCGCCTTCACCGAGAACATCCAGTACTTCGCCGTCAGCGTGATCGAGGGCGGAGCCGCCGACACCTCCGTCACGTTCTTCGTGCGCGGCATCCTCTCCCCGTTCGCCCACGTCATGTTCACGGCCGTGACAGGCTTCGCGCTCGGCCTCGCCGCGCGCCGCGGAGTACCGCCGCGCGCCGCCCTCGGAGCGCTGCTGCTGGGCCTCGCGGGTGCGATCGTGCTGCACGCGCTGTGGAACGGCTCGGCCATGCTCGGAGACTTCTTCGCGCTCTACTGGACGCTGCAGGTGCCGTTGTTCGTCGTGTTCATCCTCGGAATCGTCGCACTGCGGCGAGAGGAGGCACGGCTGACCCGCGCGCGTCTGGGGGACTACGCGGCCGCGGGATGGTTCACACCGCAAGAGGCTGACATGCTCGCGACGTCGGCCGGCCGTAGAGCAGCGCTCGCGTGGGCGAGCACGCTACGGGGCGACCGGCGCCCCCTCATGCGCGAGTTCATCGCCGATGCGACGGCTCTCGCGGCAGCCCGACAGCGGGCGATCTCGGGTCGGGACGCGCACGCCCGCGGCGACGAGCACGTACTGCTCGCGCGCACGAGCGCCGCGCGCGCCGCGCTCTTCGCTCCCTGACCTCGCTCGGCGAGCCCGCGGCGGGGTATTGACACGGCGCGGATGCCTGGGCATGCTGAGGGCAGATCAAGCTCAGCGCTCGGTTGGCTCGTAGGCATTGCCGCGACCCCGGGCGCTGAGTTTTGCCCGCGGCCCACATTGACCGCCGCGTGCTCGCAGGGTTGGATGGATGCATGACTGACGACCGCACCAAGCCCGAGATCGACGCACCCGAGGGACCGGCGCCCACCGACCTCGTCATCCGCGACATCATCGTGGGTGACGGCGCCGAGGCGAAGCCCGGCGACACCGTGACCGTCCACTACGCCGGAGTCGAGTACGAATCCGGTGAGGAGTTCGACTCCTCCTGGGGGCGTGGCGAGAGCATCCAGTTCCCGCTGCGCGGCCTCATCCAGGGGTGGCAGGACGGCATTCCCGGCATGAAGGTCGGGGGCCGCCGCGAACTCATCGTGCCGCCGCACCTGGCCTATGGCCCCGCGGGCGGACACTTCCTCGGTGGAAAGACCCTCATCTTCGTCATCGACCTCATCGACGTCGCCTGACGAACACCATCAGACGAAGGCGGGTGCCCCTGGGGTATCCGCCTTCGTCGTCTTCAGAGAAGAAAAATTCCATGCAGTGGAATAGATCGGCTCTGGCCGCGTGTTGAACCCCACATGCCGCACCGTCGGCCGAATCCCTGGAGGAGAAGTATGACCGTCACGATCGCCGACATCCCCGGTTACAAGGCCGGAACCTGGGTGCTTGACCCCTCGCACAGCGAGGTGGCGTTCAGCGTCCGCCACATGATGATCTCGAAGGTGCGTGGCGCGTTCGGTGTGAAGAGCGCCACGATCGTCGCGGGTGAGAACCCGCTGGAGACGACCGTCACCGCCCAGGTCGACGCGGCGTCGCTGTCGACGAAGGATGACGGGCGTGACCAGCACTTGCGCTCCGCCGACTTCTTCGACGTCGAGAACCACCCGACGATCGACTTCGTCTCGACGGGTGTCCGCGTGGAAGACGGCGACTTCCTCGTTGATGGCGACCTCACGATCCGCGGCACGACCAAGCCCGTCACGTTCGCGTTCGAGTTCGGCGGCTTCGGATCCGACCCGTGGGGCAACTACAAGGCCGGTGCGACGGCGAAGACCGTCATCAACCGCGAAGACTTCGGCCTCACCTGGAACGCCGCGCTCGAGACCGGTGGCGTGCTCGTGGGCAAGGACATCACGGTCACCCTCGACCTGCAGGGCGCGCTCGAGACCGAGTGACCCGATCGAAGGGCGGATGCCGCACCGTGCCGCACGGCACTCGGGTGCGGCATCCGCCCTTCGTCATGCCCGGGCGCGCGGGGCGAGCGTCAGGCGATTCTGCGCCAGCAGGATGCCCGCGAAGACGATGACGGCGCCGATCGGCTCGTTCCAGCTGAGGGATTCGCCCAGCACGATGATGCCGAGGATGACCCCGACGACGGGGGACATGTAGGTCACGGTCGACGCGCGCGTTGGCCCCCACGCGCGCAGGGTGTTCTGGTTCCACACGTAGGCCACGCCCGTGCCGACGCAGCCGAGGATCAGGACGCTCGCGACGATCCAGGCATCGAGTGCGACGGGGGTGAGCACGAGGGCAGGCGTGAGCAGCGCCATGATCGCGGCGGCGATGCCGATGTTGAGGAAAGAGAACACGAGCGGGCTCATGCCGGTGTTCGAGACGAACCGGCGCATGTAGGCGAGGCTGAAGCCGTAGCACGCCGTCGCGCCGAGGATCGCAAGCTGCGCGATGACGCTCTGCGACAGGTCGAGACCTTGCCACGGGGCGATGATCACCATGATTCCGAGCATGCCCAGAACGATGCCGGCGATCTGCCCCGGTCGCAGCTTCTCGACGCGGAAGACGAGCCAGGCCATGATCGCCGTCATGAGCGGCGTCGTGGCGTTGAAGATGCTCGCGATACCGCTGGTGACGTGCTGCTGGGCCCACGAGAAGAGCATGAACGGCACGACGCAGAACGACACGGCGAGCACCGTCATGTGCAGCCAGACATGGATGCGCCGGGGGAGCCGGTCGCGCCGCACGAGCACGATCAGCCCGAGCGTCAGACCGCCGAGGATGAGGCGCGACCACACCACCTGCGCGGGGGACATCCCCTCGAGGGCGACCTTCATGAACAGGAAGCTCGATCCCCAGACGACGCCGCACAGCACGAACTGCACGGCGATCCACGCGTTCGAGCTCGTCGTCGGCGCGTCGGGGAGGGGCGAGAGGGTGGTGGTCACGAAGTGACTCTAGGCCCACGGGGGACACTCCGGACGACCGCCGGATGCGTCGACTGAGATCCGCCGGCATCCGCTCGTCGTCAACGCTGGTAGACTCTGGAGGTTGCCGTTTGATCGGCCGCGGATAAAGAGAGCTCGCACATCAGGTGCCGGGCGCCGCGCAGTGAACAGAAAGGGGATCCCATCTATGGCACTCGAAGCAGACGTCAAGAAGGCGATCATCGAACAGTACGCGACGCACCCCGGTGACACCGGATCCCCCGAGGTGCAGGTCGCGATGCTGACGCAGCGCATCAAGGACCTCACCGAGCACCTGAAGCAGCACAAGCACGACCACCACTCGCGTCGTGGGCTGTTCCTGCTCGTCGGTCAGCGCCGCCGTCTCCTGGGCTACCTCCAGGACATCGACATCAACCGTTACCGCTCGCTCATCGAGCGTCTCGGTCTTCGTCGCTAAGACGACACACGTCGAGAGCACGCGACCAGCGTTCAATCGCGCAGAACATTCTTGGAAGGCCTCCCCACGGTGTGGGGAGGCCTTCGTTCGTTTCTGACGCCCGGGATGCCCCGGGCCGGGGTCAGGACGAGGCCCGGGCGGCGACGAGGTCGGCGTGGTGGATGGCCGCGACGTCGGGGTGGGCGCGCAGGCGCCACTTGAGGGCGTTCTCGCCGTAGAGGTCGTGGATCGGGTTGCTCGGGTCCTGCGAGACCCCACGGGCATCGGCGGCGAGCTCAGCCGGCAGCTGGATGATCGGCAACTGCGCGTCCAGGCCCGGGTTGAAGAAGAACGGCACCGAGATGCGGTGGTCGGGTGCCTGCGGCGAGACGACCCGATGGTTCGTCGCCGTCAAGTAGCCCTGCGTCGCATACTCGAGCATCTCGCCGATGTTCACGACGAACGCACCGGGCACGGGCGGCGCATCGACCCACTCGCCGTCGCGCTCGACCTGAAGTCCGCCCTTGCCGGGCTCGACCCACAGCAGCGTCAGCACGCCGGCGTCCTTGTGTGCGCCGACTCCCTGCTGCGGCGTCGGGTCATCCTTGCCGGGGTAGCGGACGATCTTCATGAGGGTCGCGGGGTCGCCGAAATGCTGGTCGAAGTGCCCCTCGTCCGCGCCGAGAGCGAGCGACCACGCGCGAAGCAGCTTGCGGGCGACGCCGCTCAGGTGCTCCTGCCACTCCTCGACGACGGTGCGCAGCTCGGGCTGCGCCTCCGGCCAGAGGTTCGGTCCGATGAGGCGGGCGAAGTCGGGCGCCTCGGGGTCGGTGACCGCTTCGCGCTCGGGGCCGATGTCGATCTGCTCGCGCCAGTCGATCCGGCCCTGCGTCAGCTCGCCGCCGACGCGCGTGTACCCGCGGAAGTGCGGGCTCTTGAGGTTCTCGATCGCGAGCTTGTCCTCGTCATCCAGTGCGAAGAAGTCGATCGCCGCCTGGTGCAGGCGAGCTTCGAGATCGGCCGGGATGCCCGTGCCGACCAGGTAGAAGAACCCGACCTCGTGCGCCGCAGCCCTCAAGTCGTCGCGGAAGCAGGCGGCGGCTTCGGGCCCCTTGTCGAGCTCGGAGAGGTCGAGTACGGGCAGGTTCAGGTCGCTCATACGACGAGCGTAAAGGGATTCCGCACCGTGTGGGCGAATGTTTCATCGATCAGAATGCGGCGCGGGCTGCGTCCCCCGGGGTCGGCGCGCGCCGGTCGGGTCGGCATTGCGGCCTTCGCGCAGCGCGAGCGACCGATCGGCGAAGAGCCACGCGGGCCGCGGTTCGATGAGCGGGCGGAAGACAAGGCGCACGGGCTTGGTCGCCAGGCCCAGCGCGATGAGCACCGACGCGACGATCACGATCGGCAGCCACAGCCACGTGGGCTCGAGGTCGCGGAGCACGCCCGACTCGCGGAAGGGATAGAGCACGAACGAGTGCAGCAGGTAGACGTACATCGTGTACTGGCCGAACTGCGTCCAGAAGTGGGCGCCGCGGGGGAGCAGTGCGAAGAACGCCGTGCACAGCACGAGCGCCACGGCGATCAGCGCGAGGCGCACGCCGCCGGCCCACCACTCGGTGCTGCCGAGGGTGGCGTAGTCGGCGTTGTAGAAGAGCCATCCGCGCAGGTTCATGTCGCGCCATGTGTCGATCAGCAGCCACGCGGTCAGCCCTGCGCCGAGGAACACGGCGATCGAGGCGGCGATCGTCCACCACGGGCGCCGGCGCAGCAGCCCGAGCCGCTCGACGATGCCGCGCTCGCGCAGCCACCAGCCCAGCGCGAAGAACGGCAGCAGGCCCAGCGTGCGCGACAGTGAGAAGGTCGAATCGACGTTGGGCAGGTATCCCGCGCCGATCGAGATCGCGACGGTCCACGCGAGCGGCCACCGCAGCAGTGCCAGGTAGGGCAGCACGAGCCGGAAGATGCCGAGCGCCAGCAAGAACCACAGAGTCCATGAGGGCTGGGTCGGGTTGGGGTTCGCCTGCCCCTCGACGAGCCACTTGGTCAGAGTCCACAGCGTCTCGAAGATGACGTACGGCACCAGGATGTCGGTGATGACTCGCGCCATCTGCCGAGAGCCCGGCGAGTCGGACTTCGAGAAGTAGCCCGAGATGATCGCGAACGCCGGCATGTGGAAGGCGTACACGACGAGGTAGAGTCCCAGCGCGATGTCGGATTCGTATGTCAGCTGCTGGACCGCGTGGCCGAGCACGACGAGAACGATGCACGCGAAGCGGGCGTTGTCCCAGAACGGGGTGCGCTGCTTCGGGCGCGGAGAGTCGGTCGTCCCCGTCGCGGGGGAGCGCGATTGCGCGGCGTCGGCCGCTCTCGAAGGATCCGTCATGAGGCGTCGTCAGTTTATCCTCGGGTCCCGGCGTCTCGCGGATGCGGGAGATCGCGGTATCGGCCGGGAATAACCTTCGCCCCACGGTGTTTTATAACTTACATTCACGTGCATACATAATGAGTGTCGAGGGCACTCGGAGACGGAAGAAGGATCGTGAGCGACAACATCACCCGGTCGGGCATCCAGTTCGGCATCTTCTCGGTCAGCGACATCACGCAGGACCCGACGACGGGAAAGACCCCGAGCGAGGCGGAGAAGATCCGCGACGCCGTCACGATCGCGCGTCACGCGGAAGCCGTCGGACTCGATGTCTTTGCGCTCGGCGAGCACCACAATCCGCCGTTCTGGTCGTCGAGCCCCACGACGACGCTGGCATACATCGCGGCGCAGACCGAGCGGCTCGTCCTGTCCACGGCCACGACCCTCATCACGACGAACGACCCCGTGAAGATCGCCGAAGACTACGCGATGCTGCAGCACCTCTCGGGCGGGCGCATGGACCTCATGCTCGGGCGTGGCAACACCGGCCCCGTCTACCCGTGGTTCGGCAAGGACATCCGACAGGGCCTTCCACTCGCGATCGAGAGCTACAACCTGCTGCACCGGCTGTGGCACGAAGACGTCGTCGATTGGGAAGGTAAGTTCCGCACGCCGTTGCAGGGGTTCACGGCGACCCCGCGGCCGCTGGACGGCATCGCGCCGTTCGTCTGGCACGGCTCGATCCGCACGCCCGAGATCGCCGAGCAGGCGGCCTATTACGGCGACGGCTTCTTCGCGAACAACATCTTCTGGCCCGCTGAGCACTACCAGCGCCTCATCGCGCTCTATCGCCAGCGCTACGCGCACTACGGCCACGGCACGCCCGAGCAGGCGATCGTGGGTCTGGGCGGTCAGGTGTTCATGGCGAAGAACTCCCAGGATGCCGTGCGCGCATTCCGCCCCTACTTCGACAACGCGCCCGTGTATGGACACGGCCCGAGCCTCGAAGACTTCAGCGAGATGACCCCGCTCACCGTCGGCTCGCCTCAGCAGGTCATCGACCGGTACGCCGGCATGCGCGACCTGTACGGCGACTTCCAGCGGCAGCTGTTCCTCATGGACCACGCGGGCCTGCCTCTCAAGACGGTGCTCGAGCAGCTCGACCTGCTCGGCGGAGAAGTCGTGCCGGTGCTGCGTCGCGAGCTGCAGAAGGACCGCCCGGCCGATGTTCCGGACGCACCCACCCACGCGGCGCGCGTCCGCGCGGCGTACGGCGACGAACCGGCGCGCGAGGCGCGGCCCGCCGCGAACCGCGGGGACAACCTGACAGCCGGGTCGCCGTACCAGGACGTCGCGGCACAGGTCGGTTCGGCATTCGGTGCGGCCGCGACTCGACAGGGGACCTGACATGACCAGCAGCACACCCCGACGCGTGGCCGTCGTTTCGGCAGGACTGTCCAATCCCTCATCGACGCGAATGCTCGCCGACCGGCTCGTCGCTGCTACGGCGACGGCGCTGCGTGACGAGCAGCAGATCGAGGCGACGTTCGACACGTTCGAGCTTCGCGATCATGCGCACGACGTCACGAACAACCTGCTCACCGGGTTCGCGCCGGCCGCGCTCGAATCGATGATCAACACCGTCGTCTCGGCCGACGCGCTCATCGTCGTGACGCCGATCTTCTCGACGAGCTACTCGGGCCTGTTCAAGTCGTTCATCGACGTGCTCGACCCCGATGCTCTGACCGGCAAGCCCGTGCTCATCGGGGCGAACGCGGGCACGGCCCGGCATTCGCTCGCGATCGACTACGCGATCCGGCCCCTGTTCACCTATCTGCACGCCGAACCTGTCTCGACGGGCGTGTTCGCCGCCTCGAGCGACTGGGGTGCAGGCGCAGACGATGTCGCGCCGCTGGCCGCCCGCATCGAGCGCGGTGCCCGCGAGCTCGCCGAAGCGATCGCACGGAAGGCCCCCGCCACATCGAACGACCCGTTCGACCCGGCGAATTACCTCGGAGAAGGCCGCTCGTTCGGGCACCTGCTGGGCGGTCTCGCGGGGGAGTGACCTCGCCTGCGGCAGAGCGAGGGCCCCCGCGGAACTCCGCCGCGGGGGCCTCGCGCCGTCGGCTCTACGTTGCGAGCCGGTGGAGGTGAGCGCTCAGCCGCTCTTGCGCCGGAACTCGCGCTTGGTCTTGGCGGAGTGCGTGCCGTGGACCGCGGAGTCGCCGTCGAGATGCGCTTCGCCTTCGCGGTGATGCGCATTCTTCTTCTCGAGCGCGTCCTTGAACTTGCGCTTCATCTCCTCGGAGGGCGTGGTCGCGTCATCGGTGCTCATGCTCCCAGCTTCCCATGGCCCGCATCCCGACGCCACAATGCGCCCGCTCCCAGCCTTCGCAGGCACGTGTCCATGCGGCACTGATAGGCTCAGCAAGGTTGCCTATGCGGCATCCGCTCAATTCAACATGAGCTCATGGAGCAGGCCGGCAGCAAGCTGGTCCCCTGTGGTGGCTTCCTCGTCGCGTCTCGTGCCGGGTGATCTTCTACTGGTGGCCAGTGCAGGCGGTCCCGCGGATTCCCGCGCGCGCCGATAATCTGCCTGTTCCTGCTCCTTCGCGAAGCTCGCGTGTCATACGGACACGCGAGCCTAAACAAAGAAGGAGTGACCTCTTGGAAGGTCCTGAAATCACCGCTTCCGAAGCCGTCCTCGACAACGGACGCTTCGGCACCCGCACGATCCGATTCGAGGCCGGTCGCCTCGCACAGCAGGCACAGGGCGCGGTTGCCGCGTACCTCGATGAGGAGACGATGCTCCTCTCGGCCACGAGCGCCGGAAAGCACCCGCGCGAGGGCTTCGATTTCTTCCCGCTGACCGTCGACGTCGAAGAACGCTCGTACGCCGCCGGAAAGATCCCCGGCTCGTTCTTCCGCCGCGAAGGACGCCCGTCCACCGAGGCGATCCTCGTCTGCCGTCTGATCGACCGGCCGCTGCGCCCGTCGTTCGTCGATGGTCTTCGCAACGAGGTCCAGATCGTCATCACGGTGCTCTCGATCGCACCGGGCGAGTACTACGACGCCCTCGCGATCAACGCCGCGTCGATGTCGACACAGATCTCGGGTCTGCCGTTCTCGGGCCCCATCGCCGGTGTGCGCCTCGCGCTCATCCCGGGTCAGGGCGAGCACGCCGACCAGTGGGTCGCATTCCCCAACGCCGCTCAGGTCGAGCAGGCCGTCTTCGACCTCATGGTCGCGGGCCGTGTCCGCCCCGATGGCGAGGTCGCGATCATGATGGTCGAGGCCGAAGCGACCGAGAACAGCTGGAACCTCATCCAGGGCGGCGCCACCAAGCCGAGCGAAGAGGTTGTGGCCCAGGGCCTCGAGGCAGCGAAGCCGTTCATCACCGAGCTCGTCGCGGCGCAGAACGCGCTCGCCAGCTCGACGGCCAAGGAGATCCAGCCTTACCCCGTCTTCCCGCCGTACAGCTCCGAGGTCTACGACTTCGTCGAGAGCCGTGCGCACGACGAGCTGGCCGGCATCTACCAGATCGCCGACAAGACCGAGCGCACCTCGGCTGACGACGCGCTCAAGGACCGCGTCAAGGCCGAGCTGATCGCGGCGACCGAAGCCGGCGAGCTTCCCGCAGGGGCTCCGCTGGAGTTCTCGGCGGCGTACAAGTCCGTCACGAAGAAGATCGTGCGCGGCCGCATCCTCACCGAGGGTGCCCGCATCGATGGTCGCGGTCTCGCGGACATCCGCGCGCTCGACGCCGAGGTGCAGGTCATCCCTCGCGTTCACGGCTCGGCGATCTTCCAGCGCGGCGAGACGCAGATCCTCGGCGTCACGACGCTCAACATGCTCAAGATGGAGCAGCAGATCGACTCGCTGTCGCCCACGACGAGCAAGCGTTACATGCACCACTACAACTTCCCGCCCTACTCGACCGGTGAGACCGGCCGGGTCGGCAGCCCCAAGCGTCGCGAGATCGGGCACGGCTTCCTCGCCGAGCGCGCCCTCATGCCGGTGCTGCCGTCGCGCGAGGAGTTCCCCTACGCGATCCGTCAGGTCTCCGAGGCGCTGAGCTCGAACGGCTCCACCTCGATGGGTGCTGTCTGCGCCTCGACCCTGTCGCTGCTCAACGCGGGTGTTCCGCTGCGCGCTGCCGTCGCCGGTATCGCCATGGGCCTCGTCTCGGATGAGGTCGACGGTCAGACGCGCTATGCGGCCCTTACCGACATCCTCGGCGCCGAAGATGCCCTCGGCGACATGGACTTCAAGGTCGCCGGCACGAGCGAGTTCGTCACGGCGATCCAGCTCGACACGAAGCTGGACGGTATCCCCTCGTCGGTGCTCTCGGCGGCGCTCACGCAGGCCAAGGAAGCGCGTCTGACGATCCTCGGTGTGCTCAACGCGGCGATCGACGGACCCGACGAGATGGCTCCGACGGCTCCGCGCGTCATCAGCGTGCAGATCCCCGTCGACAAGATCGGCGAGCTCATCGGGCCCAAGGGCAAGACGATCAACGCGATCCAGGACGAGACCGGCGCGCAGATCTCGATCGAGGAGGACGGCACCGTCTACATCGGTGCGACCGACGGTCCCGCCGCCGAGGCCGCCCGTGCGCAGATCAACGCGATCGCGAACCCGACGAACCCCGAGATCGGCGAGCAGTTCCTCGGAACCGTCGTCAAGATCGCGACGTTCGGCGCGTTCATCTCGCTGCTCCCGGGCAAGGACGGACTGCTGCACGTCAGCGAGGTCCGCAAGCTCGCCGGCGGCAAGCGGGTCGAGAACGTCGATGACGTGCTCTCGGTCGGCCAGAAGGTGCTCGTGCGCATCACCAAGATCGATGACCGCGGCAAGCTCTCCCTCGAGCCTGTCGTCGAAGAGTCGGTCGAGGAGATCGTCGTCGTCGAGGCACCCGTCGAGGTGCCCGCCGAGGACTGAGTTCTTCCGCTGTTCGACCGGATGCCCGCTCCCCACATCGGGGGCGGGCATCCGTCGTCCCAGGGCGGGCGTCGAGACGACGGCACGAACGTTATGAAATGTTTACCGACCGCCTGCCCGTCTTGGCGGTCGTGTCCGTGGTCTGGCTTACCCTCTAAGTACGCGCCGGGGGGTGCAGCGGGGCGAACGCCACGCCGGTTCCTCGACGGTACAGCGGGTGCGGGGGTAGAAGATGAGTACGTTCAGCAGCGGCGCGGACGTCTCGTCGCCGAGCGCCAGCGCCAGCACTGAGACCACGGCCTCGGGATCACCGTTCGTGCATCCCTCCGCTCCGATTCCCGTGCAAGGCCCGCCCGTCGGGCGCGGCGTGCGGGTACCGCTCGGCGAGTCGGGGATCGATGTCTTCCCGCTGATCCTCGGCGGCGCCGAGTTCGGTTGGAACGTCGATCTCGAGGCGAGCCACGAGATCCTCGACGCGTACGTCGATCGGGGCGGCAACGTCGTGCACACCGCTGACACGTTCTCGGCGGGGCGCAGCGAGCACATCATCGGCCAGTGGACCCACTCGCGGGGTCTGCGCGACGACATCGTTCTCGCCGTGCGCGTCGGCGGACATCCCGACAACCCGGGTCTGGGCGCCGTGAGTCTCGTGCGCTCGGTCGAAGCCTCGCTCACGCGGCTGCGGACGGATCGCATCGACGTGCTCTACCTCGACTCCACGACCGATTCGACCGCGGCGCTCGACGACACGCTCGCGACGGCGGAGTGGCTGATCGGCACGGGCAAGGTCCGCGCGATCGGCGCCGTCGGCTACACGGCCGCGCAGCTCGTCGAAGCGCGTATCTTCGCCTCCGCCGGGTTCCCCCGCGTCACGGTGCTCGACGTGCCGTTCAACATCGTGCGCCGGCATGAGTTCGATCACGACCTACGGCTCGTCGCCGGCGCGCAGAACATCGCCGTGACTCCGTCGCACGCGCTCGAGCACGGTTTTCTCGCGGGGCGGCAGCGCACGCGCAGCCGCGGCGATCTGTCGGTGCGCGGCGCGCAGATCGCGGCGAACCTGAACAGGCGAGGCAACCGCACCCTGCGCGCGCTCGACGTCGTCGGCGCCGAGCTGGGTGTGCCCGACGCGGCCGTCGCCGTCGCGTGGCTGCTCGCGCAGAAGCTCGTCACGGCGCCGATCGTCAATGCCTACGCGCCCCACCATGTCGAAGAGCTCGTGCACGGTGTGGGTGTGCACCTGACCCGCGCGCAGCTGGCGTACATCGCCCGGGCGTCCGAGTAGCGCACGAACGGCCGAGGCCGGCAAACGGGTGACGTAGGGTGGAAAGAGCGCCCTGCAGGGGCCCCAAACCCTCAACGGAGTGATCAGGTGACGCACTACATCTATCTTGTGCGGCATGGCGAGCACCAGGACGCGGAGCACGGCCTCACCGACGGGCCGCTGTCGCCGCGCGGTCGCCGTCAGGCGGCTCTGCTCGCGGACCGTCTATCGGGCGTCCCGTTCGACGCCGTGTGGCATTCCCCGCTGATGCGGGCGGCCGAGACGGCGAGCGTCGTCGCCGAACGCATGCCGGCGCTCTCGCCTGCGCCGTCGGCACTGCTGTTCGACTGTGTCCCGACGGGTATGACCGAAGACACACCCGCGGGGTACGAGCCGTTCTTCGGTGCCGTCACCGAGGCTGAGATCGAGGCAGGGCGCGCGCAGATGGGCGACGCCGTTGCAGAGTTCCTCGTGCGCAAGAGCGGCGAGGTGCACGAGTTGCTCATCACCCACAACTTCGTCATCGCCTGGTTCGTGCGCGAAGTGCTGCAGGCGCCCGAATGGCGCTGGATGACGCTGAATCAGGCCAACTGCGGCGTCACTGTGCTCGCACAGAAGCAGGGCCGCCCGTGGACGATGCTCTCGCACAACGACCTCGAGCACCTGCCCTTCGAACTTCGCACGGGCCTGCCCGAGACCCCGCCGATCTAGTCTGCGGGCTCGAGTACGCGGCCGTACCAGCGGGTCGCGTTGGGGTTGTCGTTGTAGGGCTCGATCGCGGTGAAGCCGGTGCTCGCGTAGAGCGCAGCGGCCGCCGTGAGGGAGTGGTGCGTGTCGAGCACGAGCTCGCGCGCTCCGAGGTCGCGGGCCCGCCGCTCCAGGTCGTCCATGAGAAGCCGTCCCCAGCCTCGGCCGCGCGTCTGGGGGCGCAGGTAGAGGTGCTTGACCTCGTACCGCCGACCGTGTGGACCGTCGGGAATGCGTCGGATGCCGCCGCACCCGACCGGTGCGCCGTCGTCGTCTTCGACGATGACGAAGACGCCGGCGGGCGGGACGAAGACTGCCGGATCAGGGAACGTCGTCGCATAGACGACGTCCTGCTCGGCGAACCCGCTCGTGCGGGCCACGAAATACTCCGCGAGAAGCTCGTGCGCAGCGGGGGAGTCGACGGGTTCGGGGCGCAGGCGGACCATGGCGCTCAGCCTAGACCGTGCTGCCCGAAGCCTAGGATGGGACGCATGACGACGCGTGTGGCCATTGTGGGAGGAACCGGCAAGCTCGGTGCTATCATTCGCGAGGTGGTCGACTCCGAAGACGAGTTCGAGGTCACCGCCGTGCTGTCGTCGACGTCGTCGCTCGACGAGATCGACAATGCCGACCTCGTGATCGATGCCTCGATCCCGGCCGTCTCGATCGAGGTGGTGCGCGCGGCGATCGACCGGGGCCTCAACGTCCTCGTGGGCACGTCGGGCTGGTCGGCAGAGCGCATCGCGCTCGTGCGGCCCCTCGTCGACGCCGCCGGAACGGGCGCGGTCTTCATCCCGAACTTCTCCATCGGCTCCGTGCTGGGTTCGGCGCTCGCCGCCGCCGCGGCGCCGTTCTTCCCGTCCGCCGAAATCGTCGAGGCGCACCGCGACACCAAGATCGATTCGCCGAGCGGCACGGCTGTGCGCACGGCCGAACTCATCGCCGCAGCGCGCTCCGAGGTCGGCCCCGTCGAAGCGCCCCACGTCGATCAACGGGCCCGCGGCCAGCAGGTGGCCAGCATCCCGGTGCACTCGCTGCGACGCCCCGGCGTGATCGCCCGGCAAGAGACCATCCTGTCGGGACCGGGTGAGACGCTCACGATCACGCACGACACGATCGACTCCGCCCAGGCCTATGCCCCCGGCATCCGGATCGCTCTGGCCGCCGCCCGCGACGTGACCGGAGTGGTCGTGGGTCTGGACTCGTTCCTGAACCTTCAGGTCGGCGGATGAGCGTGCGCCTGGGCGTCGCCGTCATGGCGGTGCTCCTCGCGCTGTACATCGTCATCGCGGGATACCGCGGAGTGCAGCTGATGTTCAGCGGCAACCCCCTCGGGATCGCGATGGGTGTCGCCCTCGTCGTCGTCCCACTCGTGGCGATGTGGGCACTGGGCCGCGAACTGTGGTTCGGCGTCCGTGCGCAACAGCTCGGTTCCCGCCTCGAGCAGGAAGACGCATTACCCACCGAGCAGGTCGCCGTGCGCCCGAGCGGGCGCGTGCTGCGCGATGAAGCGGATGCACTCTTCCCGGCCTACCGGGCCGACGTCGAGGCGCACCCCGAAGACTGGCGGGCGTGGTACCGCCTCGGGCTCGCCTACGACGCCTCGGGCGATCGCCGGCGCGCGCGCGAAGCTGTGCGCAGCGCGATCCGGCTCGAACGCCGAGCCTGATCAGCTCGCGGCCGGCACCGCCGCCGCGACGGCCTCTTCGACGGTCGTATGCCCGAAACGGAATCCGCTGCGCAGCAATGCCTCGGGGACGACGTTCATGTCGGAGGTGAGGAGCGCCTCGGTGGCATCCGCACCGAGGACGAGTTTGAGGGCAGGCACGGGCGCGCGCAGCAGATAGGGACGGTTCATCCGCATCGCCAGGGAGAAGCCGAGATCGTTCGCGGTCGCCCGGGTTGGACCGGAGAGGTTGACGGGCCCCGTCAAGCCCGTGTCGATGATGTGCCGGATCGCGCGGACCTCGTCATCGAGAGAGATCCACGGCCACGCCTGTGTGCCACGCCCCATGGGCCCGCTGATCCCGAGCTTCGTCAGCACCAGCAGGGGGGCGAGCACGCCGCGGGCGTGGACGATCGGCGCCGTCCGCAGCGTCGTGACGGGCGCGTGCGCGCCCGCGGCGTGTGCCGCGGCCTCCCATTCCCCGCACAGATCGGCCAGGAAGGACTCGCCGCGCGGGGCATCCTCGGTGAGGGCGACCCCGGGGGCGGAGCCGTACCAACCGACAGCCGACGCTGAGACGAACGCGGGGGCGTCGGTGCCCAGCTCGCGTATGGCTCTGGCCAGCGCGCGAGTCGGCGTGATGCGCGACCACAGCAGCGTGCTCTTGTACCGGTTCGTCCACGGAAAGCGGCCGATGCTCGCTCCGTTGAGCCCGACGACGGCCGCAGCGCCCTCGAGCACTGCGGGGTCGAGGGGTGCGGCCTCTGTGAGCCATTCGACCTCGTCGGCGGCGGTGGGCGGGCGACGCACGAGACGCGTGACCTCTACGCCGTCATCGCGCAGACTCTCGACGAGTGCCGCGCCGATGAGCCCGGACGAACCCGCGACGACGACGCGCCCCGGCTTCGTCGGGGAATCAGGCAAGCGTCGCCTCAAGGGTGATCTCGATGCCCGCGAGAGCCTGCGACACGGGGCAGCCGGTCTTCGCCTCCTGGGCGAGGCGCTCGAAGTCCTCGGCCGAGAGCCCGGGGACGACGGCGTTGACGTTGAGGTGGCTTCCCGTGATGCCCGTGCCCGGCTTGAACGTGACGGATGCCGTCGTGGAGACCGAATCGGGAGGGGTGCCGTTGCCGGCCAGTGCGTGCGAGAGCGCCATGCTGAAGCACGACGCGTGAGCGGCGGCGATGAGCTCTTCCGGCGTCGTGACCGACGATGATCCCTCGCTGCGGGCCTTCCAATCGAGGTCGAAGGTGCCCAGACCCGACGAGACGAAGGTGACCTGGCCCGATCCGTCGGTCAGGCCGCCCTTCCATTCGGTGGTCGCTTCGCTCGTGACGGTCATCAGAACCTCCGTAATCGGGGCCTCCGCGCTCCGGACGCCGCATCGCCAGCCTAACCATCCGTGTGCGGCCGCGCGACGGCGTTCGGTAGACCCATGTGCTGCCGCGGCGCAGGTATCGTGGCAGCCGTGACAACGGCGATCCCCACTGCTTACGAAGACCTGCTCCGCGACGTGCTCGAGAACGGCACGCACAAGGACGACCGCACGGGAACGGGCACGACGAGCGTCTTCGGGCGTCAGCTGCGCTACGACCTTTCGCAGGGGTTCCCCCTCATCACGACGAAGCGCGTGCATTTCAAGTCGATCGCTTATGAGCTGCTGTGGTTCTTGCGCGGCGAGTCGAATGTCGGATGGCTGCAGCGCAACGGCGTCACCATCTGGGACGAGTGGGCCGATGCCGCGGGTGAACTCGGGCCGGTGTACGGCGTGCAGTGGCGGTCCTGGCCCACACCGGACGGCGGGCAGATCGACCAGATCTCCGAGGTCATCGACCAGATCCGCACGAACCCCGACTCGCGTCGCCTCATCGTCTCGGCGTGGAACCCCGCCGACATCCCCGACATGGCCCTGGCGCCGTGCCACGCCCTCTTCCAGTTCTACGTCGCCGACGGGCGGCTGTCGTGCCAGCTGTATCAGCGCAGCGCCGACATGTTCCTCGGGGTGCCGTTCAACATCGCCTCGTACGCCCTGCTGACGATCATGATCGCGCAGCAGACGGGCCTCGAGCCGGGCGATTTCGTCTGGACGGGCGGTGACTGCCACATCTACGACAACCACGTCGCGCAGGTGCGCGAGCAGCTCAGCCGTGAGCCGTACCCGCTTCCGAGGCTGCGCCTCACGCGCACGCCCGCGTCGATCTTCGACTACACGTATGAAGACTTCGCCGTCGAGGACTACCAGCACCACCCGGCCATCCGTGCCGCGGTGGCGGTATGACCGCGCGCATCGGACTCGTCTGGGCCGAGGCGGCCGAACGGGTGATCGGCGCCGACGGCGGCATGCCGTGGCACGTGCCCGAGGATCTCGCCCACTTCAAGGCGGTCACGATGGGGGCGCCCGTCATCATGGGCCGGCGCACATGGGAATCCTTCCCCGACCGGTTCCGGCCGCTGCCGGGGCGCCGGAACATCGTCGTCACCCGCAACGGCCGATGGCACGCCGACGGCGCCGAGCGTGCGGCATCCCTCGATGAGGCGCTCGCGCTCGCCGGGTCTGAACGGGTGTGGGTCATCGGAGGAGGAGCGCTCTTTCACGAAGCGATGCCGCGGGCGGATCTGCTCGAGGTCACCGAACTCGATCTCGAAGTCGACGGTGACACGTGCGCGCCCGACCGTGAAGGGTGGCGGATCGCCGAGGTCGAGCCGGTCGAAGGCTGGCACACGTCGCGCACTGGCATCCGCTATCGCTTCCTCACACTGCACCCCGGCTCTTAGGCTGTCGGCATGACGACTGCCCTCATCACCGGTGCGAGCTCGGGGCTCGGCGCCGAATACGCCCGTCAGCTGGCTGCGCGCGGGGCTGACCTCGTGCTCGTGGCCCGCGACCGCGAGGCACTCGAGTTCCTCGCCGCCGAGCAGCGCCGCGTCAACCGCGTCGCCGTCGAGGTGATCGTCGCCGATCTGCTGAAGCCGCGCCAGCGGGAGAAGGTCGAGGCGAGGCTGCTCGATGCGACACGACCGGTCAAGCTGCTCGTCAACAACGCGGGATTCGGGCTGCCGCTGGCGTTCGAGCGCAACGACATCGAAGACGAAGTCCGGCACCTGCGGCTGCACACCGAGGTGACGATGCGGCTGACGCACGCCGCGCTCAAGCCGATGCTCGCGCGCGGCAACGGGCGCATCATCAACATCGCGTCGGTCGCGGCGTTCATCCCGCGCTCGACGTACGGCGCCGCGAAGGCGTGGGTCGTGAGCTTCAGCCGCTGGGCGAACGCCGCGTACGCGCCGCGCGGCGTGACCGTGACGGCGGTCTGCCCGGGCTTCACGCACACCAATTTCCACGAGCGCGCGGGCCTGCCGCCCGGGCGGGAGGGCGTGCCGGAGTGGATGTGGCTCGACGCCCCGCGGGTCGTCTCGGAGTCGCTGCGCGACGCGGCACGAGGCAAGGCCGTGTCGGTGCCGTCCCTGAGGTACAAGCTCTTGGCCGGACTGGCGAGGTTCGTCCCCGCCGATCTCGCCGCGAGAGCCGGCAGCGCGGGACGCTGAGGCCGCGACGCGTCGCCGCGCGGCGCGCGCTCCCGCTAGCCTGAATACATGACGCAATCCGCCAACCCGTTCGGTCAGGTGCTCGTCGCGCTCGTCACTCCCATGACGGCCGACGGTGAAGTCGATTGGCCTGCCGTTGAGAAGCACATGGACGACGTCATCACCGCCGGCGCAGACGGCATCGTCGTCACCGGCACGACCGGCGAGACCAGCACTCTCACGGATGCCGAGAAGATCCGCCTCGTCGAGGTCGGCAAAGACGTCTCGGCGGGACGAGCCAAGGTCATCACGGGCGGCGGCTCGAACGAGACCGCGCACGCGATCGAGCTGTACAAGGCGAGCGAGCGCGCCGGAGCCGACGGCATCATGATCGTCACGCCGTACTACAACAAGCCGACGCAGGCGGGTATCCTGACGCACTTCCGCCTCGTCGCGGACGCGACCGACCTGCCGGTCATCCTCTACGACATCCCCGGCCGCACGGGTGTGCCGATCAAGTACGAGACGATCCTGCGCCTCGCGAAGCACCCCAACATCATCGCGATCAAAGACGCCAAGGGTGACTTCAGCGAGGTGAGTCGTGTGCTCAACCAGACCGACCTGATGTACTTCTCGGGCGACGACGCCAACGTGCTGCCGCACCTCGCGATCGGCGCGACCGGCCTCATCGGCGTGACGGCCAACGTCGCAGCCGCGCCGTATCGTGTGATCGTCGACGCGGTCAACGCGGGTGACCTGCACAAGGCGACGGCGGCGCACAAGCAGCTCGAGCCGCTCGTGCGTGCGGTCATGACGCACGTGCCGGGCACCGTCTCGGCGAAGTACATCCTGCACGGACTCGGCCGCATCTCGAGTCCGCGTGTCCGGCTCCCGCTCGTGGGGCCCGAGGAGTGGGAGGCGGCCAAGATCGAAGACGAGCTCGCACTCGTGTCCGATGTGCCCGGCATCGACTTCTCCAACTTCCGACCCGACCGCAACGCCGCCGCCGGCGGCGCACTGCCCAAGGTGTCCGGAACGACCAGATGATTCAACCGCGTCGGCGGTGACAGACATTCCCGGATGCCGCGGCATCCGGCTCGTCGGCCTGAAGAGGTCGTCGACAACCGAGGAGGTACACATGCCCAACAGTCCGTTCGACCCGCCCGCTCTCGAGAAGGGCACCCTGCGGATCACCCCGATCGGCGGCCTCGGCGAAGTGGGTCGCAACATGACGGTCTTCGAGTACGAGGGCAAGCTCCTCATCGTCGACTGCGGAGTGCTGTTTCCCGAAGAGCACCAGCCGGGCGTCGACCTGATCCTGCCCGACTTCGAGCCGATCAAGGATCGACTCGACGACGTCGTGGGGATCGTGCTCACGCACGGCCACGAGGACCACATCGGCGCCGTCCCGTACCTGCTGCGACTCAAGCGCGACATTCCCGTGATCGGGTCGGGGCTCACGCTCGCCCTCACTGAGGCAAAGCTCAAAGAGCACCGGATCAAGCCGTTCACCCTCACGGTGAAAGAGGGCGACCGCGAGCAGCTCGGGCCGTTCGACCTCGAGTTCATCGCCGTGAACCACTCGATCCCCGATGCGCTCGCCGTCGCGATCCGCACTCCCGCGGGCATGGCGCTGGCCACCGGTGACTTCAAGATGGACCAGCTGCCGCTCGACGGCCGGCTGACAGACCTGCGGGCGTTCTCGCGGCTCGGCGAAGAAGGCATCGACCTCTTCCTCGTCGACTCGACGAACGCCGACGTGCCGGGCTTCACTCCGCTCGAGCGTGAGATCGGCCCCGTTCTGGACCAGGTCATCGGCCGAGCCCCGCGACGCGTCGTCGTCGCGAGCTTCTCGAGCCACATCCACCGCGTGCAGCAGGTTCTGGATGCCGCCGCGGCGCACGGTCGCCGCGTGGCGCTTCTGGGCCGCAGCATGGTGCGCAACATGACGATCGCCGAGGACCTCGGCTACCTCAAGGTGCCCGAGGGTGTGCTGATCGACTACAAGAAGGCGCGCAACCTGCCCGACAACGAGATCGTCTACATGTCGACGGGCTCACAGGGCGAGCCGATGGCCGTGCTCAGCCGCATGGCGAACCTCGACCATGAGATCGAGCCGGGCGAGGGAGACACCGTCATCCTCGCGTCGAGCCTCATCCCCGGCAACGAGAACGCGATCTACCGCGTCATCGACGGACTGACCAAGCTCGGCGCCAACGTCGTGCACAAGGGCAACGCCAAGGTGCACGTGTCCGGTCACGCCGCTGCCGGTGAGCTGCTGTACTGCTACAACATCCTCCAGCCCCGCAACGTCCTGCCCGTGCACGGCGAGTACCGCCACCTCATGGCCAACGCCCGCCTGGCGCAAGAGACGGGTATCGCCCCCGAGCGCACGATCATCGCCGAGAACGGCACCGTGATGGATCTGCGCGACGGCGACGTCAAGGTCGTCGGCCAGCTCGACCTCGGGTTCGTCTACGTCGACGGCTCGAGCGTCGGCGAGATCACCGACGCCGATCTCAAGGACCGCCGCATCCTGGGCGAAGAGGGCTTCATCTCGGTCATCGTCGTCGTCGATGCCTCGACGGGCAAGGTGATCTCGGGACCCGACATCCACGCGCGCGGCTTCGCCGAGGACGACGCCGTGTTCGACAGTGTCAAGCCCAAGATCGCAGCGGCGCTCGCCGAGGCCGCGCAGTCGGGCGTCCGCGACCAGCACGCGCTCGCGCAGATCGTGCGCCGCACGATCGGGCGCTGGGTGAACCAGTCGCTGCGCCGGCGCCCCATGATCGTTCCTCTCGTCATCGAGGCGTGAGGATGCCGCGCGGTCGGTGCACCGGCACCTGATCCGCCGGCTCCCGACCGCCCCGAAGGGTCGCGTCGCTCCCGGAATTGTCCGGGGCGGCGCGTACCGTGGGGGAATGGCCAGGAGCTCAAGCCCGACCAAGAATGGTCGCGCGCCCGCACGCGGGTCGTCGTCGCGCGCACGCAAACCCGAGCCGGCGCCCAAGAAGTACGTCGGCGACGACGAACGACCGTCCGGATTCGTTCGCGCCTGGCTCGCAGTCGCGCATGCGACGGGCGGGCTGTTCCGCGCATTCGGCCCCGAGACGCTCGAGAAAGACCAGCGGCGCGACGGCTTCCCGTTCCTGCTGGTGCTGCTGGCCATCGCCGGTGCCGTCAACGAGTGGTTCTTCATCGGCAACGATGTCGCCGCCACGATCAGCGCGTACACCGTGGGCGGACTGCTCGGCCGCGAGGCGTTCGTGCTGCCCGTTCTGCTGCTCGTGCTCGCCGGCTGGCTCTTCCGTCATCCATCGTCCGTCCACGACAACGGCCGCATCGGCATCGGCTTCGGGCTGCTCGTGTGGACCGTGGCCGGCTTCTGTCACGTGGCGGGCAATCGTCCGCAGCCGAATTCGGGACTGCCCGCCCTCAGTGAGGCGGGTGGCCTGTTCGGCTGGATGATCGGCGAGCCTCTCGCACTGCTGCTGACCGGCATCGGGGCGTACATCGTGCTGTCGCTGCTGGCCGCGCTCAGCATCCTGATCATCACGAAGACTCCGCCGAACCGGATCGGTCACCGCCTCGGCGAGCTCTACGCCTGGATGTTCGGCACCGAACCGCGTGCCCCCAAGTCGGCCGTCGAGTTCAGCGAGACTCCCGAGAGCGACGACGAAGACACGTCGCTGCCGTGGTGGCGTCGCAACAAGACGGGCCGCGAGAAAGACCCCGAAGACGGTCTCGGGTCGCAGGACCTCACTGAACTCCTTCCGGTCGGATCGCCTCAGGGCGGGTTCGAGCAGGCCATCGCGCCGCCCACCCCGCCGCCGCCGGTCCCGACGACCGGTGCCCTCACCGAGGTCATCGACCCGGCCGTGCTGTCTGCAGCCAAGGCCGCCAAGCGGTCGGGCACGGGCCTGCGCGACAACGAGACCCATGACCAGGTCGATGACGGCCTGCTGCCGGGCCTCGACGGTGTCGGCACCGACGGTCCGCAGTCTTCGGCCGATTATCGGCTTCCCTCGGTCGACGCACTCGCCGCCGGCACGCCGCACAAGGCGCGTTCCGAGGCCAACGACACGGTCGTCCGCGCCATCACGGACGTCTTCGAGCAGTTCTCCGTCGACGCGCGGGTGACGGGCTTCTCACGCGGCCCGACGGTGACGCAGTACGAGATCGAGGTCGGCCCCGGCGTCAAGGTCGAGCGCATCACGGCGCTCACGAACAACATCGCCTATGCCGTCGCATCGAACGAGGTCCGCATTCTCGCGCCGATTCCCGGCAAGAGCGCGATCGGCGTCGAGATCCCCAACGCCGACCGCGAGATCGTGACGCTGGGCGACGTGCTGCGTTCGCAGAACGCCAAGCGCTCGACGCACCCCATGACGATCGGCGTCGGAAAGGACGTCGGGGGCGGCTACGTCGTGGCCAACCTCGCCAAGATGCCTCACCTGCTCGTCGCGGGATCGACCGGATCGGGCAAGTCGAGCTTCGTGAACTCGATGATCACGAGCCTGCTCATGTGCGCCAAGCCGACCGATGTGCGGATGGTCCTGATCGACCCGAAGCGGGTCGAGCTGACGTCGTACGCGGGCGTGCCGCACCTCATCACCCCCATCATCACGAACCCCAAGAAGGCCGCCGAGGCGCTGCAGTGGGTCGTGAAAGAGATGGACATGCGCTACGACGACCTCGCGTCGTTCGGCTTCCGGCACATCGACGACTTCAACAGGGCCGTCGTCGCCGACGAGATCCAGCTTCCCGTCGGCAGTGAGCGCGTGCTCAAGCCCTACCCCTACCTGCTCGTCGTCGTCGACGAGCTCGCCGACCTCATGATGGTCGCCCCGCGCGATGTCGAAGACTCGATCGTGCGCATCACGCAGCTCGCTCGCGCGAGCGGCATCCATCTCGTGCTCGCGACGCAGCGCCCTTCCGTCGACGTCGTCACGGGGCTCATCAAGGCCAACGTGCCCTCGCGCCTCGCCTTCGCCGTCACGAGCGTCACCGACTCCCGCGTCATCCTCGATCAGCCCGGTGCCGACCGGCTCATCGGGCAGGGCGACGGGCTGTTCCTGCCGATGGGCACCTCCAAGGCGCTGCGCGTGCAGGGCGCCTGGGTCAGCGAAGCCGAGATCGAGAAGGTCGTCAAACACGTCACGAACCAGGCCCGGCCCGAGTATCGCTCCGATGTCGCCGCCGTCGTCGAGAAGAAAGAGGTCGACGCCGACATCGGTGATGATCTCGAACTGCTGTTGGCGGCGGCCGAGCTCATCGTCTCGACGCAGTTCGGGTCGACATCGATGCTGCAGCGCAAGCTGCGCGTCGGCTTCGCGAAGGCCGGGCGCCTCATGGACCTGCTCGAGTCGCGCGAGATCGTCGGCCCGTCCGAGGGCTCCAAGGCCCGCGACGTGCTCGTGACGAACGAGCAGCTGCCGGGCGTGCTGGCGAAGCTCCGCGGTGAGGATGTGCCCGAGCAGGCGGCATCCGACCCCTACGGGCCCGACGCCGCCGAGGCTCAGTTCGACGGGTACGAGGTCGTCGAGAACGACGAGGGCTCCGAAGACGCGTGGGGACTCACGGGACGCGACTGACCGTGCACCGCGGCCGGTAGGCTCAGCGCATGGCGATCCCGAGGCAACTGCCCAATGCGATCACGATCGTTCGGATCCTGTGCGCTCCGGTCTTCCTGTGGATGCTGCTGGCCGATGGTGGAGCAGACGGCGCTCTGCGCTGGTGGGCGGCGGCGCTGTTCATCGTTGCGATCGCGACCGACGGCATCGACGGGTACCTCGCGCGCAAGCACGACATCGTCTCGGATCTCGGCAAGCTGCTCGATCCCATCGCCGACAAGGTCCTCACGGGGCTGGCATTCGTCGGGCTGTCGATCCTGGGCGAGCTGCCGTGGTGGGTCACGATCGTCGTGCTCGCGCGCGAGATCGGCATCACGGTGTACCGCTTCGCCGTCGTGAGTGATCACGTGCTCGCCGCGGCGTGGATGGGCAAGCTCAAGACCGTCGCGCAGGCGGTCGCGCTGTCGCTCGCACTGCTGCCCCTGTGGACGCTCGTGGGGGAGTGGATCTTCTGGGTCAACGGCATCACGATGGCGATCGCCGTCGTGCTCACGATCGCGAGCGGGATCGACTACATCGCGTCCGAAGCGCGCGGCGCGCGCGCCCGACGACGATGACGGATGCCCCTGCAGCCGAGCTCCTACGGCGTCTGGCCGCGCATGGGTGGACCATCGCGGTGGCTGAATCCCTGACCGGCGGCCTCGTCGCCTCGGCGCTCGTCGACGTGCCCGGCGCCTCGGCGGCGATGCGCGGCGGCGTCGTCGCGTATGCCACCGACATCAAGCGCGATGTGCTGGGGGTCGACGGCGCGCTCCTGGCGGAACAGGGCGCCGTGCACGCCGAGGTCGCCCGGCAGATGGCCGGGGGAGTGCGACGGCTCCTCGAAGCCGATGTCGGCATCGCGACGACGGGCGTCGCCGGACCCGCGCCGCAGGACGGACGGCCCGTCGGCACCGTGTGCATCGCGGTCATCACACCGGAGGGCGCTGCGTCGCTTGAGACGCACGTAACCGGGGACCGTGCGGCGATCCGCAGCGCTGCCGTCGCTGCGGCGCTGGCAGCCTGTCTGCAGCACCTGTGACGGCGTCCGGATCGGCTCCGTCATGTTCGGCGATTCCCACCCATTCCACAGCACCCGGGATTAGATTGGGATCTGCCGATGTTGTACCGTTATCCATCCGGAGATCGAGCGACAAACGGGAAAGGGAGGGGGCCTGAGATGATCCTGGTTCGCCAAGAGATCGGCGAAGTCCTGCGTGACTTCCGCCAGCAGAAGGGCCGCACCCTCCGTCAGGTTGCGAGTCGTGCCAGTGTTGCGCTCGGTTACCTCAGCGAAGTCGAGCGCGGCCAGAAGGAAGCATCGAGCGAGATCCTCGCCTCGGTCGCCGAGGCCCTCGATGTGCCCATCTCGGCTGTCATGCGCGAGGTCGGCGATCGCATCTCGGTGCTCGAAGGCCTGCACGGCTTCCCCGACGTCGTTCCTGCAGACCTCGTCGCCGAAGTCGGTCCCGAGCTCTCGTTGCGCTGACGTACGGAATCGACGGCGCACGTGCGACGCAGTGAGTTCTTGCGCGCCGTCGCCGACGAGTTCGGCCCGCGCGGCGAGTCGCTACTCTCCGACCTGTCGCTCAGCGGGGCCGGAGGGCGTACCGCCATCGATGCACTCGCCGCTGGCGTGCCGCCGCGGGAGATCTGGCTGGCGCTATGCGCCGAGATGGACGTGCCCGTCGCGAGGCGGCACGGCGTAGGTCGACTCGAACCGAAGCGCGACTGATCAGCGGCGTGTCGTCGAAGATTCGTTCGATGGCGACATAGGCTCCTGCACAGCGGGTGTCGAGGACGTGTCTTCCACGGGATGCCCGGAGCATCGACCGATGTCGGAGCCCCTGCCTACCGTGGAACACGTCAGACGACACCACACGCCTTGCCGCAGTTCTCGGGCCACCCGGCCCGAGACGCGGCAGCCTACAGGCGACGGACCTCCGGAGACGGACAAAGTGCAAGGAGCACGCCATGCCATCACCCGCTGACCGCGAGAAGGCCCTCGACTCGGCCCTCGCCCAGATCGACCGCCAGTTCGGAAAGGGCTCGGTCATGCGCCTCGGCAGCGACGAGCGCGCTCCCGTCGAGGTCGTCCCCACCGGGTCCATCGCGCTCGATGTCGCGCTCGGCATCGGCGGTCTGCCCCGCGGCCGCATCGTCGAGATCTACGGGCCGGAATCGTCGGGTAAGACGACGCTGACGTTGCACGCGATCGCCAACGCGCAGCGCGCCGGCGGCATCGCGGCGTTCATCGACGCCGAGCACGCGCTCGACCCCGATTACGCACAGAAGCTCGGCGTCGACATCGATGCTCTCCTCGTTTCGCAGCCCGACACGGGCGAGCAGGCCCTTGAGATCGCCGACATGCTGGTGCGTTCCGGAGCCATCGACCTCGTCGTCATCGACTCGGTCGCCGCACTCGTGCCCAAGGCCGAGATCGAGGGCGACATGGGCGACTCGCACGTCGGACTGCAGGCACGACTCATGTCTCAGGCCCTGCGCAAGCTGACCGGTGGCCTCAGCCAGACCAACACGACCATGATCTTCATCAACCAGCTGCGCGAGAAGATCGGCGTCTTCTTCGGTTCGCCCGAGACCACCGCGGGTGGAAAGGCCCTGAAGTTCTATGCATCGGTGCGTCTGGACATCCGTCGCATCGAGACTCTGAAAGACGGCACCGATGCGGTCGGTAACCGCACGCGCGTCAAGGTCGTCAAGAACAAGATGGCCCCGCCGTTCAAGCAGGCCGAGTTCGACATCCTGTACGGGGTCGGCATCTCGCGCGAAGGCAGCCTCATCGACTTCGGCGTCGAGCACGCCATCGTCAAGAAGTCGGGCGCGTGGTACACCTATGACGGTGAACAGCTGGGGCAGGGCAAAGAGAACGCCCGCAACTTCCTGCTGAAGAACCCCGACATGGCCGCCGACATCGAGTCGAAGATCAAGGTCAAGCTCGGCATCGGCCAGCCGAAGAACGTCGACGCGTCGGCCGCAGACGAACTGGCCGCGCGCCGCCCGGCCTGATGACGCGACACCCTCGGAACGACGGGGGCGAGCAGGAAACGCTCGCCCCCGTCATCCCGCTCTTCGGCCGCGATATGCCGGTCACGGCGGCGCGGGCGGCTGCCCCGCAGAGTACGGCGCCGACCTCCGAGCGGTCACCTGAGCCGGTGGCTGACGAGCCCGGGTGGCATGCGACGTGGGTCGCCCCGGATGCGCCCGACATCGCGCTCGCCGACGAGCAGAACGACGACGAGGAAGCTGCGTTCGAAGCCGCAGAGAAGCTGCTGCTGAAGAAGCTACGCGGCCGCTCACTCTCGGTGCGCGAAGCACGTGCGCTCGTCGCCCTCGACCTCGAGGCGGCGGCGGTCGACCGGCTGCTCGACACATTCGTGCGGCGCGGCTATCTCAACGACGCCGCGCTGGCGGATCAGCTCGTGTACGCCGCGGTCGAGCGCAAGGGGCAGGGGCGTCACGTCATCGCGCAGACGCTCGCCAAGCGCGGGATCGATCGCGCCGTGGCCGATGTCATAATCGCCTCGCTGCCCGACGACGATGAAGAGCGCGCACTCGAGTTCGCCCGTGGCAAGGCCAGGAGCCTCGCCTCGCTCGATCGTGACACCGCCGTGCGACGGCTCATGGGTCAGCTCGCACGCAGGGGGTATTCCGGCGGCACCGCGCTGAGCGCGGCGAAGCAGGCTCTCGACGAGCACGGCTCCTCCTCAGGCGTCCGGTTTCGCTGACGGTGGGCGGTCGCGCGGCGCTGGGTCAGTGTCGGCTCGTACAATAGGCGGATCATGACGACCCCCTCCACCACGCCGACGTTCATTGCGCCGTCTGACGCCGCACGCACGGCTGACGGCAGCGCCCGCACCTACGAGGTGCGCACCTTCGGCTGCCAGATGAACGTGCACGACTCCGAGCGGCTCTCGGGCTCGCTCGAGAGCGCCGGTTACGTCCGTGCTGAACCGGATGTCGAGGCGGACGTCATCGTCATCAACACGTGCGCTGTGCGCGACAACGCCGCGGGCAAGCTCTACGGCACGCTCGGTCATCTGAAGTCCCGCAAAGACAAGCACGCGGGCATGCAGATCGCCGTCGGCGGGTGCCTCGCCCAGATGGACAAAGATGCCGTGCTGCACAAGGCTCCGTGGGTCGACGTCGTCTTCGGCACCCACAACATGGGGTCGTTGCCGGGCATGCTCGAGCGCGCGCGACACAACGACGAAGCCGAGCTCGAGATCCTCGAGGCGCTCGAGGTGTTCCCCTCGACACTGCCCACCAAGCGTGACAGCATCCACAGCGGGTGGGTGTCGATCTCGGTCGGCTGCAACAACACGTGCACGTTCTGCATCGTGCCGAGCCTGCGCGGCAAAGAGAAAGACCGCCGCCCGGGTGACATCCTGAGCGAGATCCGGCTGCTCGTCGAAGACGGCGCGATGGAGGTCACCCTCCTCGGCCAGAACGTCAACTCCTACGGCGTCGAGTTCGGCGACCGTCAGGCGTTCGGCAAGCTCCTGCGCGCGGCGGGCGAGATCCCCGGCCTCGAGCGCATCCGCTTCACGAGCCCGCACCCGGCGGCGTTCACCGACGACGTCATCGACGCGATGGCCGAGACCCCCTCCGTCATGCCGCAGCTGCACATGCCGCTGCAGTCGGGCAGCGACCGGATCCTCAAGGCGATGCGGCGCTCGTACCGCAGCGAGCGGTTCCTCGGCATCCTGGACCGCGTGCGCGCGAAGATGCCGGATGCCGCGATCTCGACCGACATCATCGTCGGCTTCCCCGGTGAGACCGACGAGGATTTCGAAGAGACGATGCGTGTCGTCGAGCAGGCGCGCTTCGCCAGCGCCTTCACCTTTCAGTACTCGATCCGCGAGGGCACACCCGCGGCGACCATGCCCGACCAGGTGCCCAAAGCCGTCGTGCAGGAGCGCTACGAGAGGCTCGCCGCGCTGCAGGACCGTATCTCCCGCGAAGAGAACGAGAAGCAGCTCGGTCGTGAGCTGCAGGTGCTCGTCGCGAGGGGAGAAGGCAAGAAAGACGCCGCGACGCACCGGCTCACCGGCCGCGCCGAAGACAACCGGCTTGTGCACTTCGAGGTCCCGGAAGGCTCGGACGTCCCCCGCCCCGGCGATATCGTCTCGGTCGTCGTGACCCACGCTGCGCCTTTCCACCTGCTGGCAGACTCACCCGACGGCGCTGCGCTGCGCATCCGGCGTACGCGGTCAGGCGACGCGTGGGACCGCGCGCAGGCCGACTCGTGCGGCGTCCCCGCCCCGACGTCCGGAGGAGACCGGCGCTCCGTCTCGCTCGGGCTGCCCGCGATGCGACCCGCCTGAGGCCGTGGACCCGTACCCTTCGGCGCGGCATACCCGTGCCCGGCTCCCGCATGCCCCGCGTGGCGGGCTCGGCTCGCGCGCGCGTTTCGGACTCGCGCGCAGAGCGGGAGCGTGCGCCGGTGCCTGACACGAGTGCACGACTGTGGGCTGTCGTAGGGGCGACCGGTACGGGAAAGACCGCTCTCTCGCTCGATCTAGCCGAAGCCCTCGCCGAGCGGGGGCGCCCCGCCGAGATCGTCAACGCCGACGCGATGCAGCTCTACCGCGGCATGGACATCGGCACCGCCAAGCTTCCGGTGAGCGATCGCCGCGGCATCCGGCACCACTTGTTCGACGCGCTCGAGGTGACCGACGAGGCGGCGGTGGCGTGGTATCAGGACGCCGCGCGCGCAGCGATCACGTCGATCCACGCGCGCGACGCCGACGCGATCCTGGTGGGCGGATCCGGTCTCTACGTCTCGAGCGTGCTGTACGACTTCCGTTTTCCGCCGCGCGATGCCGCCGTTCGGGCGCGCCTCGAGGCCGAGCTTGCCGAGCACGGGCCCGGTGCGCTGTTCGCGCAGCTGCGCGAGGCCGACCCCGTGACCGCAGCCAAGGTCGACCCACGAAACGGGCGCCGGGTCGTGCGGGCCCTCGAAGTGCTCGCGCAGGGGGAGCGCACACACGGGGCCGCTCTGCCGGACGCGCCTGTGCTGTGGCATCCCCCCACCCGCGTGATCGGTGTCGGAATGCCGCGCGAGCAGCTGGTCGAACGGCTCGATGCGCGCGTTCGGGGCATGTGGGAGGACGGGTTGCTCGACGAAGTGCAGGCGTTGCGCGAGCAGGGTCTCGAGCGGGGCGTGACGGCGCGTCGAGCGATCGGTTATGCCCAGGCCCTCTCCGAGCTCGCCGGCGAGCTGACGCGCGAGGAGGCGATCGCGCAGACGCAGGCGCTCACGCGCCGCTATGCGCGGCGCCAGGTGTCATGGTTCCGGCGCTACGACGACACCCTGTGGGTCGCGCCAGGTGCGTCCGCGGGCGAGCTCGTCGCGCGCGGTTAGGCTGAACAGATGCCTCAGACCATCGCGTTCACGAAGGGCCACGGCACGGGGAACGACTTCGTCGTGATCCCCGATCCGGACGGAGCCCTCGACCTCTCGAACGACCAGGTGGCCGTCCTGTGCGACCGCCGCTTCGGGATCGGCGCCGACGGTGTTCTGCGAGTCGTCCGCGCCGACGCGATCGACGAGGGCGCCGAGGCAGCCGCTGCCGGGGTGACCTGGTTCATGGACTACCGCAACGCCGACGGTTCGAAGGCCGAGATGTGCGGCAACGGCGTGCGCGTCTTCGCCCGCTACCTGACCGAGGTGGGCTGGGCGGACGCCTCCGAAGGGCTCCCCGTCGCGACGCGCGCCGGCACCAAGACGGTCACCCGCAGCGACAGGGGCTTCGAGGTCGATCTCGGGGCATGGCGCGTCGAACCCGACGTTCTCGTACGTGCCCGCGGCGTTGGTGCGCCCCGGCCCGGCATGGGCATCGATGTCGGAAACCCACACATCGTCGTCGCTCTGCCTGACACCGACGAACTCGAAGCGCTCGACCTGACGGCGCGTCCGCAGCTGAACCCCGAGCCCCCTGCCGGCGCGAACATCGAGTTCGTCGTGCCGAGCGACCCGCTCGTGCAAGACGGCGTCGGCTCGATCCGCATGCGGGTCTTCGAGCGGGGCGTCGGTGAGACGCTCAGCTGCGGCACAGGAGTCGCGGCGGCAGCGCTTGCGGTGCGCGAATGGGCCGGATCCAACGCACCGGACCAGTGGACGGTGGATGTGCCCGGCGGACGCCTGGGTGTGCGTATGAGCGACGGGCGGGTCTACCTGTCGGGGCCTGCGACGCTCGTCTACTCGGGCGAGGTCACGCTCGCCTGATCCGGCTCAGGGCAGCGTGATGGGCCCGCTCGGCGGCGTTCCGTGCCGGCGCACCCGGATGACGCGAAACCCGCGCCCCGTCGCCGCACGATGCACGCTGTACCCCGTCGCGAACGTCGACGCCAGCCAGCGCTGCAAAGAGTCCGAGCCGAGGTTGCGCTGCACGACGAGCCACGCGTCGGCGCGCTGGTCGAGCCGGGGGATCCAGTGCTCGAGCAGACCGTGGAGTTCGCTCTTGCCGACCCGGATCGGCGGGTTGGATCGGATGGTGCGGAAGACGACGTCGCCGGGAACATCCTCGGGGCGTACGGCGTTGACGTTCTCAAGCCCGAGCGACTGCGCATTCCGGCGCACGAGATCGAGGGCCCGTTCATTGACATCAACCGCCCACACGGTCGCGTGCGGCGATTCGAGCGCGAGACTCAACGCGATCGGCCCCCACCCGCACCCGAGATCCAGCAGCTGGCCGCCCGGGGGCGCGGCAGGACTGTTCGCCAGAAGAACGTCCGTCCCCGCATCGACGTGCGCGGGGCTGAACACCCCACCGGCCGTCGTGACCTCGACCTCGCGGCCCGCGAGGGTGGCGCGGATGCGGCGCAGATTCTCGGGGCTAGCGGGGGTCGCGCTGAAGTAATGCTCGCTCCCCATGAGTCACGAGCGTAGCGGAGGACGCCCCACAGGGTGGAGGCTAGAATCCTCGGACGCTTTCCCACACCGACACCACGTCCCCATGCCGCCCTCCCGGGAGGCACCCCGAAAGGAACACATGACGGATACGACGACACCCGGCACCACCGACGAGACGCCGCTCGACGAGATCGATGCGGTGGATCGCGTGTTGGCGCGCGCCGATGCGCGCTCGGGGGTTCGCGTGTTCGGCTCCGCGCAGGCGCTCCAGGATGACACCACCGTCGCTCGGTCTGACGCCGACGGCGAGCAGTGGGACCGAGAGGAGCGCGCAGCGCTGCGCCGCGTGCCCGGCCTCTCGACCGAGCTCGAAGACGTCACCGAGGTCGAGTACCGTCAGCTGCGCCTCGAGAACGTCGTGCTCGTGGGCGTGCACCCGCAGGGCGAGCAGACGGATGCCGAGAACTCGCTGCGCGAGCTCGCTGCGCTCGCCGAGACCGCCGGTGCCGTCGTCCTCGACGCCGTGATGCAGCGCCGCCCGCACCCCGACCCTGCGACCTACGTCGGCCGGGGCAAGGCCGAAGAGCTGCGCGGCATCGTCGCCGCCGTCGGCGCCGACACGGTCATCGCCGACACCGAGCTCGCGCCCAGCCAGCGACGGGCGCTCGAAGACGTCGTCAAAGTGAAGGTGATCGACCGCACCACGGTGATCCTCGACATCTTCAGCCAGCACGCCAAGAGCCGCGAGGGCAAAGCCCAGGTCGAACTGGCGCAGCTCGAGTACCTGCTGCCGCGCCTGCGCGGCTGGGGTGACTCGATGAGCCGCCAGGCCGGTGGACAGGTCGGTGCCGGCGGCGCCGGAATGGGCTCGCGCGGTCCCGGTGAGACCAAGATCGAGCTTGACCGTCGTCGCATCCGCACCCGTATGGCACTGCTGCGCCGCCAGATCCGCGACTTCGCGCCCTCGCGGGAAGCCAAGCGCGCCGAGCGCAAGCGCAACACGATCCCCGCCGTGGCGATCGCCGGCTACACGAACGCGGGCAAGTCGAGCCTGCTCAACCGGCTGACAAGCGCGGGCGTGCTCGTCGAGAACGCGCTGTTCGCGACGCTGGACACGTCAGTACGGCGGTCGCAGACCTCGGATGGGCGTGTCTACACGCTCACCGACACCGTCGGCTTCGTGCGCAACCTGCCGCACCAGCTCGTCGAGGCGTTCCGCTCGACGCTCGAAGAGGTGGGCGAGGCGGATGTGCTCTTGCACGTCGTCGATGCCTCGCACCCGGACCCTGCAGCGCAGCTCGCGACCGTCCGTGACGTGATCGGCGACGTGGGCGCGCGTGAGACGCGCGAAATCGTCGTGTTCAACAAGGCCGACCTCGTCGACGACGACACGCGCCTCGTGCTGCGCGGCCTCGAATCGGACGCGCACTTCGTATCGTCACGCACGGGCGAAGGCATCGAGGAACTGCGCGCGGCGATCGATGAGGCCTTGCCACTGCCCGCCGTCGAAGTGCACGCCATCGTGCCGTACGACCGCGGCGACCTCATCTCGGCGGCGCATGAGACGGGCATCATCGTCGACCAGGAGCACCGCGGCGAAGGCACCTATCTGCACGCACACGTCAACGAGCGACTCGCCGCCGAGCTCGCGGACTTCCCGGCCTGAGAACCGTCAGTCGCCCGTCGCGAGGGTGACGGGCGGCACACCCGGCGGGGTGAAGTCGAAGACGGCGCCGAGGAATGCCAGCTCGGTCTCGAGCGCGTGCACGACGGTTTCGGACTTGCGGAAGCCGTGACCCTCGCCCTCGTAGAGCACGTACGCGTGCGGCACGCCGTGGGCCTTGAGCGCGTCGCGCACGGCCTCGGACTGCGCGGGCGGCACGACGGTGTCGTCGGCGCCCTGCAGCAGAAGCAGCGGCACCCGGAACAGTGCCGGACGGCTGAGAGGCGACCGTTCGATGTAGACGTCTTCGGCGTCGGGCAGCGGCCCGATGAGGCCGTCGAGGTAGCGCGCCTCGAAGTCGTGCGTATCGGCGGCGAGTGCGCGCGCATCGCCCACGCCGTAACGTGAGATCCCCGCGGCGAAGGCCTCGGTGCGGGTCACGGCCGCGAGCACGGTCCACCCCCCGGCAGAGCCGCCCGCGATCGCGATGCGCGCGGGGTCGGCGACTCCGGACGCCGCGAGACCGGCCGCCGCCGCGGCGACGTCATCGACATCGACCACGCCCCACTGACCGCGGAGGCGTTCGCGGTATGCGCGCCCGTATCCCGTCGAGCCGCCATAGTTCACATCGAGAACGCCGATGCCGCGGCTCGTGAGATAGGCGACCTTGCCGGATGCAGCGGGACCCGAGTGCGCCGTCGGTCCGCCGTGCACGAACACGACGTACGGCGGAAGCTCGCCCTCAGGGGCGGTCGCCTGCGGATTGGTGGGTGGGTAGTCGAACGCGTGCACCGGCCCGTGCGGGCCTTCGAACGTGACGGCGCGGGGCTGCGGCATCCACTCGTGTCCCCAGTCCGCTGTGCCGCCGCGGATCGGTGCTGCCGATCCGGGGTCGTCGATGTCGACGAGCCAGAGCGTCGAGCCCGACGTCGTGTCGGCTCCGCTCACGAGCACCCGCGCTCCCGAGACGTCTTCGATGGATGCGCCTGCCGAGACGGGCAGACCGAGCGCCCTCGCCGTGCCGTCGGCGAGGTCGACGACGACGAGTTCGTCGTCGCCGTTCGTGCGAACGGCGACGACTCGGTCGCCGCCTACGGGTGCGAACCATCGGGTGCCGAGAACCCAGATGCCGCCGCCCGTGTCGGCGTCGACGGGGGCCACGGCGTGCGCCGCGCGGTCGATCCCGCGGCGGTAGAGGTTCCACCGCCCCGTCGGGTCGTCGGCGTAGAGCAGGTCGTCTTCGCCCAGCCACACGGGCTGCAGCGGCGACGTGCCTTCGTCGAACACGGTCACGGCGCCGTCGTCGAGGGTGCAGACACGCAGCTGTGCGCGGTCCCAGGGCATGTCGGGGTGGTTCCACGCGACCCACGCGAGGCGGGCCCGGTCGGGGCTGAGCGCCGGATGCGCGACGAAGTCGGTGCCGCCGGCGAGCGAGCGGATCGCATCGGGGTCGTCGCCGGCTGATCCATCGAGGGGGATCTCGACGATGTCGCGCGTGGGTACCGGGGTCTGCCCGTGGGCTTCGCGCACTGCGAGCAGCCGACCGCCCTGCACCGTCAAACCGCCGAAGCGCACATCGCCGCCGGCGGGCGTGAGTGCGACCGGCTCGGCGCCGGGTCGCAGCAGCCGAACTCGCTGGTCGGTCTTCTCGACGAACACGAGCGCGCCGTCGTCGGTCGCCGCCCACGAGCCGCCGCCGTACTCATGCACGCGCGAGCGCGCACTCCACGGCGCGGGGAGCACGTCTTCCACCGCACCGGCGGGGGTGCGCCGGCGCACCGTGCTGCGGCCACCCTCTTCGGGGACCCCCTCACCCCACCACACGTCGTCGCCGACGAAAGACGCGCCCTCGATGCGGGGCGAGGCGGCGGAGACCGCCGCGGCGGTCAGGGGAGAGGGCCAGGAACCGTAGGGAGTCGTCACCCCTCCACGCTATGCGGTGTCGCCGACACAGGCCTCACACAGCGCGAAGGACAGCGACGACCTTGCCGAGCACGACCGCGTCATCGCCGAGGATCGGCTCGAATGCGGAGTTGCGGGGGAGCAGCCACGTGTGCCCGTCGCGCTGGCGGAAGGTCTTCACGGTGGCCTCATCGTCGAGCATCGCCGCGACGATCTCGCCGTTGTCGGCCGTCGCCTGCGAACGCACGACGACCCAGTCGCCGTCGCAGATCGCGGCGTCGATCATCGAGTCGCCCGAGACGCGCAGCATGAACAGGTCGCCCTTGCCGACGAGCTGGCGGGGGAGCGGGAAGATCTCGTCGATGTGCTGATCCGCGGTGATCGGCACGCCTGCGGCGATGCGCCCGACGAGCGGAACGAGGGCGGCATCGCCGACGGACGGCGCGGTATCGGCCGGGTTCTCGGCAGCGCTGCCGGGCAGATCGATGAGCACCTCCATCGCGCGGGTCTTGCCGGCATCGCGGCGCAGGTAGCCGCTCAACTCGAGCTGGTTGAGCTGGTGCGTGACGCTCGAGAGCGACTTGAGTCCGACGGCGTCGCCGATCTCGCGCATGCTCGGCGGGTAGCCGTGTCGAGCGATCGAGCGCTGGATGACCTCGAGGATCGCCAATTGCTTGTCGCTCAGGCTCTTCCGCCGCCGCGTCTGGGGCTTTTCGCGCCCGGCTGCGTCGCTCATATCGGCTCCTGTCTTCGAATGTCGGAGGTCCGTGGTGTGGTGGCCCCATCGAAACCGTATCCGGTTGTGCGGGGTTCACGCGGCGCCCGTTCAGCGTGTCGCATTCGAACATCCCCATCCCCGGAATCGCGTTGACAGCATCGAACATCGAAGATAGCTTCGGAACAGGAGTTCGCATCCGGCTTTCCCGGCCGAAAGTCGGATGCGAACCTTCCCACCAGGAGGAACAGCATGACCGCCATCGCCGCATCCGCATCCGCACCCGTTCTCGCTTCCGCGCCCCGCACCCGCCTGCGCACGACGACGCGCGGCCGCCGCGTGCTCGCGACCGCAGCGGCGATGCCGCTCGCCGCGTTGCTGGCTCTCGGGGTTCTCAGTGGGGGCTCCGCGCTGGCATCGCGCGACACCGGCGCGGCCTCGACGTCGTTCACAACGGTCGCGGTGGGGTACGGAGACACCCTGTGGTCGATCGCGCAGGCGGTCGCACCGCAGCACGACCCGCGCGATGTCGTCGATGCGATCGCCCGCCTCAACGCGCTGCCGGGCGGCGCGATCGAACTCGGCCAGTCACTCGCGATCCCCGCCCAGTACGCACCGGCGGGCTGACGGATCAGGCGCCCGGGCTCGCGATGCGGCCTACGATTGCCTTCGTGACCTCCCGCTTCGCCGCCCTGCCCATCCGCGACGACCTGCGAGGGATGACGCCATACGGCGCACCGCAGGCGGCGCTTCCCGTCGCGCTGAACGTCAACGAGAACACGCACCCTGTCCCGCAGGACGTCGCCGACGACATCCTCGACTCCATCGCGATCGCGCTGCGCGACGTCAACCGGTACCCCGACCGCGAGTTCCGCGCGCTGCGCGAGGGTTTCGCCGAGTATCTGGGGCACGGTCTCACGTCTGATCAGATCTGGGCTGCGAACGGCTCGAATGAAGTGCTCCAACACGTGTTGCAGGCCTTCGGGGGACCGGGCCGCACGGCGTTCGGCTTCACGCCCACGTACTCCATGTATCCGCTCCTGGCGCGCGCCACCGGCGCATCCTGGGTCGCCGGCATTCGCGAGCCCGACTTCACGATCACCGCCGAGAGCGCGGCATCCCAGATCGCCGAGGCCCAGCCCGACGTGGTGTTCCTGTGCGCGCCGAACAACCCGACCGGCACCCCGCTGCCCCTCGACATCGTCGAGGCGGTCTACGACGTCGCGCCAGGCATCGTCGTCGTTGATGAGGCCTATCAGGAGTTCGCGCCGCACGGCTCGCCCTCGGCGCTCACCCTGTTGCCGGGGCGTGAGCGCCTCGTCGTCTCGCGCACCATGAGCAAGGCGTTCGCGTTCGCCGGAGCGAGAGTGGGCTACCTCGCCGCGGACGACGCCGTCATCGATGCGCTGCGTCTGGTGCGTCTGCCCTATCACCTGAGTGCTCTCACGCAGGCAGCTGCCTCGGCGGCGCTGCGTCACGCTTCCGTCATGCTGGGAATGGTCGATGAGATCGTGGTGCAGCGCGACCGCATCTCGGCGACTGTCGAAGCGCTCGGGTACCTGCCGCACGAGTCGTGGACGAACTTCGTTCTGTTCGGCGGGGTCGACGATCCCGCCGCCGTATGGCAGGCGCTGTACGACCAGGGGGTCCTCATCCGCGACGTCGGAATCCCGAATCACCTGCGGGTGACGGCGGGCACCGAGGGCGAGACGACGGCATTCCTCGACGCCCTCGCCTCGATAGAATCGATCTCATGACCCGTCCTGCCGGCCACCGTGTCGCCTCCGTGCGGCGCGCCACGAGCGAGTCCACCGTTGAGCTCGAGATCGACCTCGACGGCACGGGTCGCAGCCACATCGACACGACGGTCCCGTTCTTCGACCACATGCTGACGGCGTTTGCGAAGCACTCCCTCACCAACCTCACGGTGCGCGCCTCGGGTGACACGCACATCGACGCGCACCACACCGTCGAGGACGTCGCGATCGTGCTCGGACAGGCGATCGGCGAGGCGCTTGGCGACAAGGCGGGCATCTCGCGGTACGGCGATGCGCTCGTGCCGCTCGACGAGGCACTCGCGCAGGCGGTCGTCGACATCAGCGGGCGGCCCTTCCTCGTGCACACGGGCGAGCCCGACGGATTCGAGTTGCACCTCATCGGCGGTCACTTCACGGGCTCCCTCGTGCGTCACACGTTCGAGGCGATCTCGTTCCACGGCGGGCTCACGACCCACGTCCGGGTCCTCGCCGGCCGTGACCCCCACCACATCGCCGAGGCCGAGTACAAGGCCTTCGCCCGCGCCTTCCGCCAGGCGAAAGCCCTCGACCCGCTCGTCGAGGGCATCCCGAGCACGAAGGGTGCTCTGTGAGCACTCGTCCGCTCGTCGCGGTGCTCGACTACGGCTCGGGAAATGTCCACTCCGCCGTCAAAGCACTGGCTCTCGCGGGAGCCGACGCGCGTCTGACGTCCGACCGGGGGCTCGCGCTCGACGCCGACGGACTCCTCGTGCCCGGCGTCGGAGCCTTCGGCGCCGTCATGCAGGCGCTGCGCGCCATCCGCGGTGACGACATCATCGACCGTCGACTGGCCGGCGGCCGACACGTGCTCGGCATCTGCGTCGGAATGCAGGTGCTCTTCGACCGGGGGGTCGAGCGCGGGGTCGACACCGAAGGGCTGGGGGAATGGCCCGGCGCCGTCACTGAACTCGACGCGCCCGTGCTGCCGCACATCGGCTGGAACACGGTCGACGCCGGCTCCGGTTCGCGGCTGTTCGCCGGCATCGAGCAGGAGCGCTTCTACTTCGTGCACTCCTTCGCCGCGCAGCACTGGGAGCTCGAGCCGCAGGAGCCGTTCACTGCGCCGACCCTGACGTGGGCCACGCACGGCAGGCCCTTCCTGGCTGCGGTCGAGAACGGTCCGCTCTCAGCGACGCAGTTCCACCCCGAGAAGTCCGGCCAGGCCGGCATCCGTCTGCTGGCGAATTGGGTCGGCGGCCTCAGCAGGGACTAGCCTCTGAAGTCGTGTCGTCCGCGCCGCCCGGCCGCGTGAGAGTCCCACACGAGGAGCCATGAACGATTTCGCGTCCACGCCAGAACTGATCCTGCTTCCCGCCGTCGATGTAGCCGGCGGCAAAGCCGTCCGGCTCACGCAGGGTGCGGCGGGCACCGAGACGAGCTATGGCGACCCCATCGACGCTGCGCACGACTGGGCCCGGCAGGGCGCCCAGTGGATCCACCTCGTCGACCTCGATGCCGCCTTCGGTCGCGGCGACAACGCCGGTGTGCTGCGCAGGGTCATCAAGCACGTCAAGGGAGTGCAGGTCGAGGTGTCCGGCGGTATCCGTGACGACCGTTCCCTGGAGTCGGCGCTGGAGTCCGGCGCATCTCGTGTCAACCTCGGAACAGCCGCGCTCGAGAACCCCGAGTGGGCGGCGTCGGTCATCAGCAGGTACGGCGACTTCGTCGCTGTGGGCCTCGACGTGCGCGGTACGACGCTCGCCGCGCGCGGCTGGACCCGGGAGGGCGGTGACCTGTGGCACGTGCTCGAACGTCTCGAGGACGCCGGCTGCAGCCGTTACGTCGTCACCGATGTCACGAAGGACGGCATGCTGAACGGGCCGAATCTCGATCTGCTGCGCGAAATCACCTCGCGCACCCCCAAGCCCGTCATCGCCTCGGGAGGCGTCTCGAGCCTCGACGACATCGCGGCCCTGCGCGAGCTCGTCTCGTTGGGCGTCGAGGGTGCGATCGTCGGCAAAGCTCTCTACGCGGGTGCGTTCACGCTCGCCGAGGCACTGGATGTCGCAGGACACTGACGGCTGCCGCGACGCGCACCTTGCGGATTCCGCCGGTGTGCCGTGGGAGGGGCGCAGCTTCCAGTCCAATCCGCATTCCCAGGATGACGGCTCCGCAGATCCTGCTCTCCTCGCGGCGCTGCGCGCGTTCCACGACGGTGGCGGCGATCAGTCGGCGGTGGTCGAGGCCTACCGCCGCGCCCGGCTGCTGATCCCGCTGCTCGCCGAGAAGGGCGACCTTCGCGACGCGGAGGAGCCGACGATCGGCCCGCACGGCCTGGTCGTCGACAAGACGCAGGAGCTGTCGATCGTGACGGTGGCCGCTCCCGACGGGCGTCGCGTGCTGCCGGTGTTCACCTCGGTCGAGACGATGGCTCGGTGGGATGCCGCGGCACGGCCCGTTCCCGCAGACGGCATCCGCACGGCGGTCGCCGCGGCCGAAGACGAGACCGATCTCATCGTGATCGACCCGACCTCGCCGACCGAGTTCGTGCTGCGTCGGCCCGCCGTGTGGGCGATCGCCCAGGGGCACGCGTGGGAGCCGAGCTTCGCGTCGCCCGAGGTGTTCGCCGGACTCACCGAGAGCATCGGCGGAGAGCTCGCCGTGCTCGACCTCGCCGTCGAGCCCGGCGACCCGACGGCGCGCCTGCGTGGACCTGAACTCGTCGTGCGGCTGCAGCTCATCGACGGCCTCGATGCGAGTGCGCTCGACGCCGTGCTGGCGCGACTGGCTTCGCGCTGGGCAGCCGATGACCGGATCGCGGTGCTCGTGGACTCGCTGACGGTCAAGCTCGTCCGCGGCTGAGGGTCAGGTGACCGGGCCGGTCCACTTCTCGCCGGGCCCCTTGCCGATCGGGTCCTGGATGACCGAGGCTTCACGGAACGCGAGCTGAAGCGAGCGCAGGCCGTCGCGCAGCGAACGCGCGTGCATGTCGCTGATCTCGGGAGCGCCGGCCGTGATGAGGCCCGCGAGCGCGTTGATGAGCTTGCGGCCCTCGTCGAGGTCGGTCTGGGTCTCGGGGTCGTCCGCGAGGCCGACTTTGACCGCTGCCGCACTCATGAGGTGCACGGCCGCCGTCGTGATGATCTCGACGGCGGGGACGTCGGCGATGTCGCGCGTCGCAGAGGAGGCTGCGCGCTCCTGCTCCTCCCAGCGGCGGTGCCGCTCGTCGTCGCCGCGTGCGGCATCCTGTGCTTCATCATCCCGAATCGTGTTCACGCCGCTCTTTCTGCTAAACTGTGGCGGTCTCCGGAGCGTAATGCCTCGGAGTGGAAAGTGGATCACATCCCACCCGCGCTTGCCGTTCCAGGCTACCGGGTCTTGTACTCCGCCCCGTGCGCAGAGCGTGCGGGGTAGTCAGGGTGCAGCAAGCCGGCGTTCGCGCCGTCTGGGTGGAGTGCTCCTCTTCCGCCCGTGTCACACCCGTGCCACGGTGTGACACCCGCACGATAAGAGGAGCTCCGCATCAGCGATCCCCGTACCAATGACCGCATCCGCGTCCCCGAAGTCCGTCTCGTGGGTCCCGCCGGAGAGCAGGTCGGCGTCGTCCGCATCGAAGTGGCGCTGCGTTTGGCGCAGGAGGCTGACCTCGATCTCGTAGAGGTGGCCCCCAACTCGAAGCCTCCTGTGGTCAAGATCATGGACTACGGGAAGTTCAAGTACGAGGCTGCGCAGAAGGCCAAGGAAGCACGTCGCAACCAGGCGAACACGGTCCTCAAAGAGGTCCGCTTCCGTCTGAAGATCGACGCGCACGACTACCAGACCAAGCGCAAGCGCGCCGAGGGCTTCCTGAAGACCGGTGACAAGGTCAAAGCGATGATCCTCTTCCGTGGCCGCGAGCAGTCGCGTCCCGAGCAGGGTGTGCGTCTCCTGCGCAAGTTCGCCGAGGATGTCGCCGAGTTCGGCACGGTCGAGTCGAGCCCCACGATCGACGGGCGAAACATGGTGATGGTGATCGCACCGCACAAGAACAAGTCCGAAGTGAAGACCGAGCAGAACGCTCAGCGCGCCGCCAACAAAGAGGCAGCACGTTCTTCTCGCTCCGGCTCGTCGAACGAAGACAACGGCTCGTCGAACGAAGACACCGACGCCGCATAGGCCCACAGATTCCCGCTCCGGCGGGTTACGACTCCCGCTCCGGCGGGAAACTCAACGAAGGAAGAGAAATGCCGAAGCAGAAGACCCACTCGGGTGCCAAGAAGCGTTTCAAGGTCACCGGCAGCGGCAAGATCATGAGGCAGCAGGCGAACCTTCGCCACAACTTCGAGGGCAAGCCGACCAAGCGCACGCGCCGCCTGTCGGCCGACAAGATCCTGGCTCCCGGCGACGCCAAGATCGCCAAGAAGCTCCTCGGTCTCTGAGCGCCCGCGCACGAATAGGAACGAAACGAAATGGCTAGAGTCAAACGGGCCGTCAACGCCCAGAAGAAGCGTCGCGTCATCCTCGAACGCGCCTCCGGTTACCGGGGTCAGCGTTCGCGTCTGTACCGCAAGGCGAAGGAGCAGGTCACCCACTCCCTCGTCTACTCGTACCGCGACCGTCGCAAGCGCAAGGGCGACTTCCGCCGCCTGTGGATCCAGCGCATCAACGCCGCTGCCCGCCAGAACGGCATCACCTACAACCGCTTCATCCAGGGCCTCGGCCTCGCGGGTGTGCAGGTCGACCGCCGCATGCTCGCAGAGCTCGCGGTGAACGAGCCGGCAACGTTCGCGTCGCTCGTCGAGACCGCGCGCACGGCACTGCCCGAGAACGTCAACGCTCCCAAGAGCGCCTGACCGAACCCGGTCGAACAGCGCCGCAGGCGCATCGATGTGCAAGGGCGCCTTCCCTCGGGAGGGCGCCCTCCGTCGTTCCCGGCCATCGTGGGATCTATGCTGGGAGCGTGCTCGAGAACCCACGGTCGCCCCGAGTCCGCGCGGTGGCAAAGCTCACCAGACGTAGCGCACGGCAGGAGACCGGGCTCTTCCTGCTCGAGGGCCCGCAGGCCGCGCGCGAAGCGCTCGCCCACCGCCCCGACACGCTCCTCGAGATGTTCGTGACGCCGTCGGCGCTCGAGAAGCACGCCGACATCCGCGACGCCGCCGACGACGCCGGGATCGATGTGGTCTTCACGACCGAAGCGGTGCTCGACGCGATGGCCGACACGGTCACGCCTCAGGGGATCGTCGCCGTCGCACGGCAGACGCCGACCTCGGTGCGCGACGTGTTCGCGGCATCCCCGCGCCTCGTCGTCATCTGCGAAGAGGTGCGCGATCCGGGCAACCTCGGCACGATCATCCGAGCCGCGGATGCCGCCGGAGCCGACGCCGTCGTGCTCACCGGTCGCACCGTCGATCCCTACAACCCGAAGGTCGTCCGCGCCACGACAGGCTCGCTCTTCCATTTGCCCATCGCTGTCGGCGTCGACCTCAGCACGGCGGTCGAGCGGGCGCGGTCGGCCGGCGTGCGCGTCATTGCGGCCGATGTCGGGGGAGAGGATTTCCTCGCGGCCCGCGCGCTGCTGGCAGCGCCGACGGCGTGGCTGTTCGGCAACGAAGCGCGCGGCCTCGACGACGAGTCGCTCGCTCTGGCCGATCTGTCTCTTCGGCTGCCTATCTTCGGCGCCGCCGAATCGCTCAACCTCGCGACCGCTGCGAGTGTCTGCCTGTACGAGACGGCCTTCGCGCAGCGGGCGTGAGTCCGGTCACGGATCGGTAAAGCTCGGCGGCGTCGCGTGTGACGGGTAGGCGCGCACCCCTAGGGTATTTGCTATGACGACCTCTGATTCTGCGCCGAAGACGTCGAACATCAACGTCAGGAGGGGTGACCCGCTTGTCGAGATCACCGACGTGCAGAAGCACTACGGCGACTTCCAGGCGCTCACCGACATCAACCTCACTGTGAACCGCGGTGAGGTCGTCGTCGTGATCGGGCCCTCCGGCTCGGGCAAGTCGACGCTGTGCCGCACGATCAACCGGCTCGAGACCATCACGAGCGGCACCATCAAGATCGACGGCAAAGAGCTGCCCAAGGAGGGCAAGGGGCTCGCCGCACTGCGCGCCGACGTCGGCATGGTGTTCCAGTCGTTCAATCTGTTCTCGCACCTCACGGTCCTCGAGAACGTCACGCTCGGTCCGATCAAGGTCAAGGGCATGAAGAAGGCGGATGCCGACAAGCTCGCCACGCAGCTGCTCGACCGCGTCGGTGTCGGCCACCAGTCATCCAAGCTCCCGGCACAGCTCTCGGGCGGACAGCAGCAGCGCGTCGCTATCGCGCGCGCCCTCGCGATGCAGCCGAAGGTCATGCTCTTCGACGAGCCGACGAGTGCGCTCGACCCCGAGATGATCAACGAAGTGCTCGATGTCATGATCGGCCTCGCGCACGACGGCATGACCATGATCGTCGTGACGCACGAGATGGGCTTCGCCCGCAAGGCGGCCGACCGCGTCGTGTTCATGGCCGACGGGTTGATCGTCGAAGAGGGCACGCCTGAGGAGTTCTTCACCAAGCCGCGCAGCGACCGGGCGAAGGACTTCCTCTCGAAGCTGCTGACCCACTAGACCCCACGCCCCCAGCACCGGGCGCGGCGCATAAAACGCATAAGAAACCCAGGAGGATCACATGCGCAGAACACGTATCGGCGGCGCATTCGCCGGACTCGCCATCGCGGCACTCGCCCTGACGGCCTGCAACAGCGGTACGCCCGGCGACACGACCGGTGGCGACACGAGCAGCGACGGAGACAGCGGTGCGCTCTGGGAGGTCGCGACCGAGGTCGATCTGACCGACAGCCCCACCTACGACCGCATGGTCGCACGTGACGGCGTCATCGTCGGCGTCAAGAACGACCAGCCCGGCCTCGGCTACGAAGACGCCACGACGGGTGAGCGTACCGGATTCGACGTCGACATCGCGCGCTGGATCGCTGCGTCGCTGGGCTTCAGCGAGGACCAGATCGAGTACGTCACGATCCCCTCGGCGAACCGCGAGCAGGCGATCGTGAACGGTGACATCGACTATTACGTCGGCACGTACTCGATCACCGACGCCCGCAAGGAGCAGATCGACTTCGCTGGCCCGTACTTCATCACGGGTCAGGGCCTTCTGGTCGCCGCGGACAACGACGACATCAACGGCCCCGAGGACCTCGAGGGCAAGATCGTCTGCTCCGTCACAGGCTCGACGCCTCTGCAGCGCATCCGTGACGAGTACAGCCCCGGCGACACCGTCGAGTACGACACCTACTCGCAGTGCGTCGAGCAGCTCAAGGCCGGTTCGGTCGACGCGATCACGACCGACGAGGCTATCCTCGCCGGCTACGTCGCGCTCGAGCCCGACACGCTGAAGATCGCCGGCGAGCCGTTCAGCGAGGAGCGCTACGGCGTCGGCCTCGAGAAGGGCGACACGGCTTTCCTCGACTGGATCAACACGCTCCTGACCGACGGCGGCGACGTCTGGACCGGACTGTTCGACATTCACCTGGCACCGGCAGGCATCTCGGGCACCCAGCCCGAGGTCGACTAATCCGGCCTGGCGGGGCGGCGCACGGCGCCGCCCCGCCTTCCCCTGATCACATCTGAGAGGATCCCCGTGGGCGTCATCACCGACAACCTCGACCTGTGGTGGGAGTTCCTGCTGGGCACCCTCCTGCTGTTCTTCGCAGGAGGAACTGTCGCTCTGCTCCTGGGCCTGGTCGTCGGGGCCATGCGCGTCTCACCGATCCCGGTCGCACGCGCCGTCGGCACGATCTACGTCAACACGATCCGCAACACCCCTCTGACTCTCGTCTTCTTCGCCTTCTGCTTTGCGCTGCCCCCTCTGCTGGGCCTGCGCCTGACGGGCGCGACGAACGTCACCCTCGCGGTGTGCGCGCTCGGCGTGTACACCGCCACCTACGTCGCCGAGACGATCCGTTCCGGCATCAACACGGTTCCGGTCGGGCAGGCCGAAGCCGCGCGCGCTCTGGGCCTGCCGTTCGGGCAGGTCATGACGCTCGTCGTGCTGCCGCAGGCCTTCCGCTCGGTCATTCCGCCCATGATGAGCGTCTTCATCGCGCTGTTGAAGAACACGACCGTTGCGGCGGGCTTCTCCGTCGTCAACCTCGGCTCGATCCGCAGCTATCTGAGTGAGCGCGGCGCCAACCAGTTCGAGGTCATCCTCTGGGTCATGGTCATCTTCGTCGCCCTCGTGCTTCTCCTCTCCTGGGCTCAACGATCACTCGAGAACCGTTGGAGGGTGAACCGATGAGCAGCGTCCTCTATGACGTCCCGGGGCCTCGTGCCATCGCGCGCAACCGCGTGCTCGGAGTCATCACCGTCCTCGTCGTGGCCGCCGTCCTCGGCCTGCTGCTGTGGCGACTGTTCGACACCGGCCAGTTCACGGCGCAGAAGTGGCAGGCCTTCACCTACTCCAACGTCTGGGTGCAGATCGGGCTCGCGACGCTGCGCACGCTCAGTGCGTTCGCCGTCGCCGGCGTCGGAGCCCTCATCCTCGGGTTCGTGCTCGCCATCGGCCGAATGTCGGACCACGCCTGGGTGCGCTGGCCTTTCACCGCGATCGTCGAGGTGCTGCGGGCGATCCCCGTCCTGGTATTCATGTTCCTGCTGTACTACGGACTGCCGGTGCTCGGCATCCGCATGGAGCCGTACTGGGCCGTCGTCATCGCCCTCATCGCCTACAACGGCTCGGTGCTCGCCGAGGTCATCCGTGCCGGCGTCGAGTCGCTGCCGCGCGGTCAGCAGGAGGCGGGCTATGCGCTCGGCCTCCGCAAGGCCGGCGTCATGCGTCTCGTGCTGCTGCCGCAGGCCATCCGCGCCATGATGCCCGTCATTATCGCGCAGCTCGTCGTGACGCTGAAGGACACCGCCCTCGGGTTCATCATCACCTACCCCGAACTGCTCTTCTACGCGAAGTACCTGGGCTCGCAGGCCAGCGTCGGCTCGCCGATCGTGCCCGCGACCATCGTCGTCGGCATCATCTACATCGGCCTGTGTCTGGTCCTGTCGGCCGTCGCGACGGCCGTCGAGAAGCGCATGCGACGCTCCCCGAAGGTCGTCGCCCTCGATCCCGGTGCGGGTCAGGAACCCACGACGGCCACCGAGACGATCGCCGCTGCGCGGGGCCTCGGAAAGTTCGATGGCACGGCTGGAGGAGCAGGCGGGCGGTAGCGGCTGCGCGGAACCCTGCCCCGCGCGTCGGTAGACTCGGTTCTCGTGTCCGACGCACCCGAGAACCCCACGATCACGCCCGAGGCGGTGGATGCCGCGGTGCACAGCGCCCTCGAGGCCATCACCGCGGCGAGCAGCACCGCCGAGCTGAAGTCCGCCCGTGCGGCGCACTCCGCCGAAGGCTCGCCCCTCGCCAGACTCAACGCCCAGTTGCGCAACGTCCCGAACGAGCGCAAGGCCGAGTTCGGCAAGCTCGTCGGGCAGGCTCGCGGACGAGTGACGCAGGCGCTCGCTGCTCGCGAAGAGGAGCTCGTTGCGGCCGAGACCGCAGCCCAGCTCGAAGCCGAGCGGATCGACATCACCGCGCTCGCCGCGCGCAGCCGCACGGGTGCGCGGCATCCGATCTCGCTGCTGCAGGAGCAGATCGCCGACATCTTCGTCGGGATGGGGTGGGAGATCGCCGAGGGCCCCGAGCTCGAGCACGAGTGGTACAACTTCGACGCCCTGAACTTCGACGTCGACCACCCGGCGCGTCAGATGCAGGACACGTTCTTCGTCGATCCCGTCGCCCGACACCTCGTCATGCGCACGCACACGAGCCCCGTCCAGGTGCGCTCGATGCTCGAGCGCGACCTGCCGATCTACGTGCTGTGCCCCGGACGGGTGTACCGCACCGACGAGTTCGACGCGACGCATCTTCCTGTGTTCACACAGTTCGAGGGTCTCGTCATCGACAAGGGCATCACGATGGCCCACCTCAAGGGCACGCTCGACCACGCCGCGAAGGTGCTCTTCGGCCCCGAGGCCAAGACGCGCTTCCGCGCCAACTACTTCCCCTTCACCGAGCCGTCGGCAGAGCTCGACCTGTGGCACCCGACCTTCACCGGCGGCGCCCGCTGGATCGAGTGGGGCGGATGCGGCATGGTCAACCCCAACGTGCTGCGCGCTGCGGGGATCGATCCGGAGGAGTACTCGGGCTTCGCGTTCGGTATGGGCATTGAGCGCACGCTCATGTTCCGCAGCGATGTCCAGGACATGCGCGACATGGCCGAGGGCGATGTCCGCTTCAGTGAGCAGTTCGGAATGGTGGTCTGATGCGCGTCCCGCTTTCGTGGTTGCGTGAGTACGTCGATGTCGCGGCGGACGCCTCGCCCGAGGACATCCTGGCGGCTCTGGTTTCGGTCGGCTTCGAAGAGGAGGGCATGCACGGGTTCGAGCTGTCCGGCCCGATCGTCGTCGGCGAGGTCGTCGAGTTCGTCGAAGAACCGCAGTCCAACGGCAAGACCATCCGCTGGTGCCAGGTCGACGTCGGACCCGAGCACGGAGGAGTGCGCGGCATCGTGTGCGGCGCACACAACTTCTTCGCCGGTGACAAGGTCGTCGTGACCCTGCCGGGCTCGGTCCTGCCCGGACCCTTCCCGATCGCCGCGCGCAAGACGTACGGCCATGTGTCGGACGGCATGATCGCCTCGGCGAAAGAACTCGGCCTCGGGGACGAGCATGCCGGCATCCTTCGCCTGGTCGAGCTCGGCCTCGACGCGCCGGTCGGCACCGACGCGATCGCGCTGCTCGGACTCGATGACGTCGCCGTCGAGGTCAACGTCACCCCCGACCGCGGCTACGCCCTTTCGCTGCGCGGCATCGCGCGGGAGTATTCGCACGCCACGGGCGGAGCGTTCCGTGATCCGGGCCTGCGCGAGTGGGGCGACCTGCAGCAGCCCGTCGCGGGCTTCCCGGTCGCCGTTCGCGACGATGCGCCCATCCGTGGACGCATTGGAGCGTCGGAGTTCGCCGTGCGCATCGTGCGCGACGTCGACCCGACCAAGCCGACGCCGGCGTGGATGGTCGCGCGGCTCACGCTCGCCGGCATCCGCTCGCTCGGCGTGCTCATCGACATCACGAACTACGTCATGCTCGAACTGGGGCAGCCGATCCACGGCTATGACCTCGATCGCCTCACGGGCGGCATCACGGTTCGCCGGGCCACCGAGGGCGAGACCCTCGAGACGCTCGACGGCAAGGTGCGCACGCTCAGTGCCGAGGACCTGCTCATCACGGACGAGTCCGGGCCCATCGGTCTCGCCGGCGTCATGGGCGGCGGCACGACCGAGATGTCGGATGCCACGCGCAACGTGCTCATCGAAGCGGCGATCTTCGACACCGTGTCGATCGCGCGCACGGCCCGCCGCCACAAGCTGCCCAGCGAGGCGTCGCGGCGCTTCGAGCGCGGCGTTGACCCGCTCGTGCCCTTCGTGGCGGCACGTCGCGTCGCCGACCTCATGGTCGAGTACGCCGGTGGCACGCTGGACACCGCCGTCGGGGGAGCGCTCTTCGCAGAGGTCCAGATCCCGGGGGTCACGCTTCCGGCAGGGTTCGTCGAGAGCCTGATCGGCGTCGACTACACCCGGGACGAGATCGTCACGGCTCTCGAGATGATCGGATGCGAGGTCACCGAGCGCGACGGCGAGTGGATCGTCTTCCCCCCGTCGTGGCGCCCGGACCTCACCGACAAGTGGACGCTCGCCGAAGAGGTCGCCCGCATCGAGGGGTATGACCGCATCCCGTCGGTGCTGCCGACGCCGCCCTCGGGTCGCGGGCTCACGCTCGCGCAGCAGGGCCGCCGCCGTGTCGCGAACGCGCTTGCCGCGGCCGGCTACGTCGAGACCCCGTCCTTCCCCTTCACGACCGAGGCCGACAACGACCTGCATGGGTCGGCGTCCGGCGAACACCTACCTTCGATCAAGCTCGCGAACCCGCTCGACGGGCAGCACCCGTTCCTGCGCCGCTCTCTCGTGCCCGCCCTGCTGCAGGTTGCGCACCGCAACCACTCGCGCGGTTTCACCGACCTCGCCCTGTTCGAGACCGGTGCGGTGTTCCTGCCCGAGCCGGGCCGCGATTACGGCACGACGACCGTGCCGCCGTTGGCCGTGCGACCCGATGCGGCCACGCTCGCCGACCTCGACGCCTCGATCCCCCCGCAGCCCCGCCATGTCGCGGTGCTCCTCACGGGTGCCGTCGTCTCCAAGCAGCCCGGCCAGCCCGCAGTGATGGCGGATGTCGCCGACGCCCTCGACGCCGTCGGCACGATCGCGAGCGCGGCCGGCGTCGAGATCGAGGTCGCCCAGGGCCGACGCGCAGCGCTTCATCCCGGTCGGACCGGCATCCTGTCGGTCGGAGGCACCGAGGTCGGCTACGTCGGCGAAGTGCTGCCCGCCGTCGCGGATGCTGTCGATCTGCACGGGCGCGTCGTCGTGGCCGAGCTCGACCTCGACCTCGTGCTGCAGCTCGCGGGCGACCGTGTCGTAGCGGCATCACTCTCGGGCTACCCGGCGGCGACGCAGGACGTCTCGCTCGTCGTCGCGGACGACGTCGCCGCCGCCGACCTGCGCGCTGCGCTCGTCCAGGGGGCGGGGGAGCTGCTCGAAACGCTGCGCCTCGTCGACGACTACCGCGGTCCCGGCGTGCCCGAAGGGAGCAAGAGCCTGACGTTCGCGCTTCGTTTCCGGGCACCGGACCGCACGCTCACGGCCGCCGAGGCGACCGACGCGAAGCTCGCGGGCGTGGCGGTCGCAGCCGAGCGGTTCGGAGCGACGCTGCGCGAGTAGCCCCGTGGCCGTTGTGCTCCGAGCGGGCGCGCCGCTATTCTGCGGCGAAGACCTCGTCCGATCGGAGTGCGCTTCTGGCTCGGCTCGAGCTTTCGCGTGCCGGACTGGCGCTTCTTCGCACCCGAGCCCGGACAGACCGACGGCCACGTTCTCGTGCGAGTCGTGCGCGCAGACGGCACCGCCGATCACTGGCAGGTGACCCATGAGCATCGCAAGCGGGCCTTGTGGCACGCCCTGTATTTTCCGGCGCACCGGCTCGACAAGGGGTTCTTCGACGTGGTGAGCGGGCTCGCCATGCGCATGCAGTCGCTCGAGGGGCCGTTCGAAGAGCTCACCGAGTACCGGGCTCTCGTCGAGCATGCGCGGGGATACCTGGCGAAACAGCGCCTGCCCGGCGACGCCGTCGGCTTTCAGCTGATGGTCGTCGAAGACGCCGGTTACGACACCGACGAAGATCTGCAGATCAAGCTGTTCTCGCGCCGCGAGAGCCTCACGGCCGCGTGATGAGCCGGTCGGGCCTCCGCGGAAAGTTGCGGATGCCGCGGCGCGAGGGTTATCGTCGGCGCATGCCTTCGGCCACGCTCCCGCTCTGCACGCGGTCCTCGAGCGCGCCGACGGGCGTTGCGATCGGCGCAGCTGGGCGCCGACGTCTGGGCGGACGCCGACTCTAGGCGACCCCGTCATCCGCCGTGCGGCGGACCCCCGACGATGTCGTGGGACGCGGGAGTCGCCGCCACAGGCACCCGACCCCAGACTCTAAGGTGGAATCCATGACATATTCGGTCGCCGTCTCCGGCGCATCCGGCTATGCGGGCGGTGAGATCCTTCGGATCCTCGCCGCGCATCCCGACGTCGAGATCCGCACCGTGACCGCGCATTCGAACGCGGGACAGCCACTCATCCAGCATCAGCCGCACCTGCGCTCGCTCGCGCACCTGACCTTGCGCGAGACGACGCCCGAGGTTCTTGCGGGGCACGACATCGTCTTCCTCGCGCTGCCCCACGGCCAATCCGGCCAGTACACCGACGCTCTCGGCGACACCGCGCTCGTGATCGACGCCGGTGCGGACCACCGCCTCGAATCGGTGTCGGACTGGGACCGCTTCTACGGGGGCGACTTCCATGACCCGTGGGTGTACGGCGTACCGGAACTGCCGGTCGCCGGCATGAAGCAGCGCGACCGGCTGGTCGGTGCGACGCGGATCGCCGCGCCGGGCTGCAACGCCTCGACTGTCAGCCTGAGCCTGGCGCCGGGCATGGCCGCGGGGGTCATCGACCCCTCCGACATCGTCACGGTGCTCGCGGTCGGCCCCAGCGGAGCGGGCAAGAGCCTCAAGACGAACTTGCTCGCCAGCGAAATCCTCGGCTCCGCCAATCCCTATGCGGTCGGCGGCACGCACCGGCATATCCCCGAGATCCGGCAGGCGCTCGCCGCCGCAAGACATCGCGGGGATGCCGCGGAACCCGTGGCCGCCGATGAGGGCATTCGCATCTCATTCACCCCGGTCATCGTGCCGATGGCCCGGGGGATCCTCGCGACCTCGACGGCGCCGATCACCGGCGGTGCTTCCGATGCCGCGATCCGCGACGCCTGGCTGGCCGCGTACGACGGTGAGACGTTCGTGCAGGTTCTGCCCGAGGGGCAATTCCCGCGCACGGCCGACGTCCTGGGCGCGAACACGGCGCTCATGGGTCTCGCGGTCGATCGTGCCGCGAACCGTGTCGTCGTGGTCACCGCCCTCGACAACCTCACCAAGGGCACGGCAGGCGCCGCTGTCCAGTCCATGAACATCGCGCTCGGTCTCGCCGAAGGCACGGCGCTGAGCGTGAACGGAGTTGCGCCGTGAGCGTCACGACACCCCGAGGTTTCGAAGCGGCCGGAGTCGCCGCAGGACTCAAGTCGACCGGTAAGCCCGATGTCGCCGTCGTCGTCAATCGCGGCCCGCTGAAGGTTGGTGCGGCCGTGTTCACCTCGAACCGCGCGAAGGCGAATCCCATCCTGTGGTCGCAGCGCGCGATCCAGGACGGCGTGGTCGAGGCCATCGTGCTCAATTCCGGTGGCGCGAACTGCTTCACGGGCGCGTTCGGGTTCCAGACGACGCACGCGACCGCAGAGAAGGCGGCGGCGCTCCTCGACGTGAGCGCGGGCGACATCCAGGTGTGCTCGACGGGGCTCATCGGCACGGGCGACGAGGTCTTCCGCGCCAAAGTGCTGGCCGGCACCGAGCAGGCGATAGCCGAGCTCTCGGACGACGGCGGCACCGCGGCATCCGAAGCCATCATGACGACCGATTCGCGGCCCAAGACGAGCGCGGTCACCTCAGACGGATGGGCCATCGGCGGGATCGCGAAGGGTGCCGGGATGCTGGCGCCCGGCCTCGCGACGATGCTCGTGGTCCTCACGACCGACGCCGTCCTGACCGCTGCCGAGGCCGACGCGCACCTCCGGGCGGCGACGCGCGTGAGCTTCGACCGACTCGACTCCGACGGCTGCATGTCCACGAACGACCAGGTCACCCTGATGGTGAGCGGTGCGTCGGGTACGACGCCGGACCCCGACGATTTCCGCCGGGCGCTCATCGACGTGTGCACGGACCTCGCCGTGCAGCTGCAGGGCGACGCCGAGGGAGCAAGCCACGACATCACGATCCAGGTCGTCGGCGCGGCATCCGAAGACGACGCCGTCGAGGTGGGCCGATCCGTCGCCCGCAACAACCTCTTCAAGGCCGCGATCTTCGGCAACGACGCCAACTGGGGGCGCGTGCTCGCCGCGATCGGCACGACCGAGGCGGCCTTCGACCCGTACGACGTCGATGTCTGGATGAACGGCGTGCGCGTGTGCACGCAGGGCGGACCCGACCGACCCCGCGAGGACGTCGACCTCACGCCGCGCGCGACGGCCCTGCTGATCGACCTCAAGACGGGTCCTGCGGCGGCGACGATCTATACGAACGACCTCACGCACGATTACGTCCACGAGAACAGCGCCTACTCCTCATGACAGACATCCAGGACACCGATCCCGCCGAAGCGAGCCGCAGAGCGATCACGCTCATCGAGTCCCTGCCGTGGCTGCGCCGCTTCAGCGACCAGATCATCGTCATCAAGTACGGCGGCAACGCGATGGTCTCCGAAGAGCTGCAGGACGCCTTCGCCGCCGACATCGCGTATCTGCGCTACGTCGGCATCAAGCCCGTCGTCGTGCACGGCGGGGGACCGCAGATCTCGTCGATGCTCGACCGGCTCGAGATCCCGAGCGAGTTCAAGGGCGGCTACCGCGTCACCTCGACCGAAGCCATCTCGGTCGTGCGCATGGTGCTGACCGGACAGATCAACCCGCAGCTCGTCGGCAAGATCAACGCCCACGGCCCCGTCGCCACGGGGCTGAGCGGCGAGGACGCGGGGCTGTTCGGCGGTCGCCGTCGCGGCGTCGTGATCGAGGGCGTCGAGCACGATCTCGGCCGCGTGGGCGACGTCGTGAACGTCGACCCGCAGCCCGTGCTCGATCAGATCGCCGCGGGGCGCATCCCCGTCGTCTCATCGATCGCCCCCGATCTCGACCAGGCAGGCCATTCGCTCAACGTGAACGCGGATGCCGCGGCGTCAGCCCTCGCCGTTGCGCTGGGTGCCGCCAAGCTCGTCATCCTGACCGATGTCGCGGGTCTCTACGCCGATTGGCCGAACCGCGACTCGCTCGTCTCGCACATCACCTCGAGCGCGCTGCGCGACATGCTTCCGCACCTCGAGTCGGGCATGATCCCGAAGATGAACGCATGCCTGGAAGCGGTCGAGGGCGGCGTCGAGACGGCCGCGATCATCGACGGCCGCGTGCCGCACTCGGTGCTCGTCGAGATCTTCACCAGCAAGGGAATCGGAACAGAAGTGGTGAGCGCATGACCTGGCAGGACGACGAAGGACGAGACCTCGTTCGCAGCTTCGCACCGCGGATGGCAATGCTCGTCCGCGGCGAGGGATCCCACGTGTGGGATGCCGACGGACGCCGCTACCTGGACTTTCTCGCAGGCATCGCCGTCACCTCGATCGGCCACGCCCACCCCGTGTTCGTCGACGCCGTCGCATCGCAGGCGGCGATCCTGGCACACGTGTCGAACTTCTTCGCGACGCCGCCGCAGCTCGAGCTCGCGGCACGCCTCAAGCGCCTCGCGGGCACGGGCGATGCGGGTCGGGTGTACTTCGGCAACTCCGGCGCCGAGGCCAACGAGGCCGCCTTCAAGCTCGCCCGCCTGCACGGGGGCACGGAGCGTCCGCGCATCCTGGCTCTCACGGACGCCTTCCACGGCCGCACGATGGGCACGCTCGCCCTGACCGGCAAGCCCGCGATGCAGGAACCGTTTCTGCCCATGACGCCGGGGGTCGAGTTCATCGACTCGACCATCGAGGCGCTCGAAGCGGCGCTCGATGACCGGGTCGCTGCGCTGTTCCTCGAACCAGTCAAGGGCGAAGCGGGCGTCGTGGAGCTGCCGGCGGGATACCTCGAAGCGGCCCGTGAGCTCACGGCTCGGCACGGCGCACTGCTCATCATCGACGAGATCCAGACCGGCGCAGGCCGCACGGGGGAGTGGTTCGCCTTCCAGCGCGCGGGAATCGTGCCCGACGCGATCACGGTCGCCAAGGGCATCGGGGGCGGGTTCCCCATCGGTGCCCTCATCACGTTCGAAGCCGCGAGCGACCTGTTCTACCCCGGCACGCACGGTACGACGTTCGGCGGCAACGCTCTCGGCACGGCGGCAGCCAACGCCGTCCTCGGCGAGATCGAGCGGTCCGGCCTGCTCGCCAATGCCGCCGAGCGCGGCGCGCAGCTGACGCAGGTCATCGCGCGCATCGACTCACCCCTGGTGACCGGATGCCGCGGCCTCGGACTGCTCATCGGCGTCGGGCTGCGGCATCCCGTCGCGAAGCAGGTCGTTGAGGCGGCGATGCAGCGCGGACTCATCGTGAACGCCCCCAATGACAGCACGATCCGGCTCGTGCCGGCACTGAACATCGCCGACGTCGAGGTCGACGAATTCGAGACGCTCTTCGCGGCAGCCCTGTCGGCCGTCGAGGCGGACCTGGAAGGAAACGCATGACCCGTCATCTGCTGCGCGACGACGATCTGACGCAGGCCGAGCAGAGCGAGATCCTCGATCTCGCCATCGAGCTCAAGAAGGACCGCTGGGCGGACAAGAGCCTCGCGGGGCCGCAGACCGTCGCGGTCATCTTCGACAAGTCCTCGACGAGGACGCGGGTCTCGTTCGCCGTCGGCATCGCCGACCTCGGCGGTTCGCCGCTGATCATCTCGACGGCGAACAGCCAGCTCGGCGGCAAGGAGACCCCCTCCGACACGGCGCGCGTGCTCGAGCGGCAGGTCGCGGCGATCGTCTGGCGCACCTACGCGCAGGCGGGCCTCGAAGAGATGGCGCGGGACACGCGCGTACCGGTCGTGAACGCCCTCTCCGACGACTTCCACCCGTGCCAGCTGCTGGCCGACCTTCTGACGATCCGCGAGCACAAGGGTGAGCTGAAGGGCCTCACCCTTGCCTTCTTCGGCGACGGCAAGTCGAACATGGCGCACTCGTATGTCCTGGCCGGCGTCACGGCGGGGATGCACGTACGCGTCGCGTCGCCCGAGGAGTACTCGCCGCGCGACGACGTCATCGCAGACGCCGATCGCCGCGCTGCCGAAACGGGCGGGTCGGTGACGCTGTACACCGATGCGATCGAGGCGGCCGCAGGTGCCGATGTCATCGTGACCGACACGTGGGTGTCGATGGGCAAGGAAGAAGAGAAGCTCGCACGGCTTCGCGACCTCGGCGCCTACAAGGTGACCGAGGAGATCATGCAGCTCGCTGACCCCGAGGCCATCTTCATCCACTGCCTGCCGGCCGACCGGGGGTACGAAGTCGACTCCGACGTCATCGACGGCCCGCAGAGTGTCGTGTGGGATGAAGCCGAGAACCGGCTGCACGCGCAGAAGGCGCTGCTCGTCTGGCTGCTGCGGCAGCGGTGACCCGACCATGACGGTGAACGAGAAGTCGGTCGCATCGCGCACGTGGCTTGCGTCGCGCTGGCAGCGACTGAACGGCGCGGGTCGGGTCACGGGCGTCGACCTCGCGCGCGGCCTCGCCGTCATCGGCATGCTGACCGCCCACCTCATCGCCATCGAGGTCGCGTTCGAGTGGCCCGAACCAGAATCATGGATCGCCGTCGTCGACGGACGCTCGTCGATCCTGTTCGCGACCCTTGCCGGCGTATCGATCGGGCTCGTGACGGGCGGAGCGACGCCGCTGCGCGGATCGCCGATGATGATCGCGCGGCTGCGCCTTGCCGTGCGGGCTGCGCTGCTGTGGGTCCTCGGCGTCGTGCTCATCGAGACGGGCGTGCCTGTCTACGTCATCCTGCCGGCGTACGCGATCATGTTCCTGCTCGCGCTCGCCTTCGTCTCACTCAGGGCGCGCGTTCTGCTGATCATCGCGGGAGTGCTCGGGGTCGTCATGCCCTTCGTGCAGGTATCGCTGGACGCACTGCCTGTGTGGTCGTCGGTGGGTGGATCCGAACTGTCGCTCATCCTCGGCTGGCACTACCCCTTCACCGTCTGGATCGCGTTCGTCCTCGCGGGGCTGGGCGTCGCGCGTGCCGACATCCGTCGGGCGCGCGTGCAGGTGCGGATGCTGCTGTGGGGGACCGTCGTGTCGCTCTTCGGCTACGGAGTGGGCCGCGGTATCGGCGCGACCGAGGGCGCCCTGCAGGTCGAGCCGCATTCGAGTGGCCTGTTCGAGGTCATCGGATCGGGTGGCTTCGCGATCGCCGTCATCGGCGGCTGCCTGCTGCTGTGCCGCACACCACTCACATGGGTCGTGCTGCCGTTGCGGGCGGTCGGCGCCATGCCGCTGACGGCCTACACGGCGCAGCTCGTCGCGTGGGCCATCATTGCGACCCTTGTCGTCGGACGCGCGGGAGACCTCAGCGGCTTCCGGGCGCTCGAGCCGTTCTGGCCTATGACGCTGATCCTCGTCGTGTTCTGCACGGCATGGGCGCTGCTCATCGGTCGCGGCCCGCTCGAGTGGGTGTTCGACCGGATCGCCCGACTCATCGTCCGGACCGACGCCGGGCGCACGCGGTCCCGCCGATAAGCTGTCGGGGTGAGTGACGACACCCCGACGACAGATGACCACGGCACCAACGAAGGCGCGCTGTGGGGTGCGAGATTCGCCTCGGGGCCTGCCCCCGAACTGGCTGTGCTGAGTCGCTCGACGCACTTTGACTGGGACCTCGCGCTGTACGACATCGCGGGTTCGCACGCGCACGCGAAGGCGCTCGCCGCGGCCGGCTACCTCACCGCCGATGAGGAGCACGCGATGCACGTCGGACTCGACGCGCTCGCCCGCCGAGTCGCCGACGGCACCCTCGTCGCCGCCGAGGCGGACGAAGACGTGCACGGCGCTCTCGAACAGGCGCTCATCGCCGAGGTCGGCCCCGACCTCGGCGGCAAGTTGCGCGCCGGACGCAGTCGCAACGACCAGATCGCGACGCTCGTGCGGATGTATCTGATCGACCACGCGCGCACGATCACGCGCGACATCCTGCGAGTCGTCGATGCGATCGTCGCGCAGGCTGAGGCGCACCCCGGTGCCATCATGCCCGGGCGCACCCACCTGCAGCACGCCCAGCCCGTGCTGCTCGCTCACCACCTGCAGGCACACGCGTGGCCGCTCGTGCGCGATGTCGAACGACTGCGTGACTGGATGGCGCGGGCCGTCGTCTCGCCGTACGGCGGCGGAGCCCTCGCCGGATCCACGCTGGGCCTGGACCCTCAGCTCGTCGCGACCGAACTCGGCCTCGACCGGCCCGCCGAGAACTCGATCGACGGCACCTCGGCCCGTGACGTCGTCGCGGAGTTCGCCTTCATCGCCGCCATGATCGGCATCGACCTGTCGCGGTTCGCCGAAGAGATCATCGTGTGGAACACGCGCGAGTTCGGCTTCGTCACGCTCGATGACCGCTACTCGACGGGTTCGAGCATCATGCCGCAGAAGAAGAACCCCGACATCGCTGAGCTGGCGCGGGGCAAGGCCGGTCGACTCCTCGGCAACCTGACGGGCCTGCTCGCGACTCTGAAAGCACTCCCGCTCGCGTACAACCGCGATCTGCAGGAAGACAAGGAGCCCGTCTTCGACTCGGTGCGAACCCTCGAGACGGTGCTGCCGGCGTTCGCGGGCATGATCGCGACGATGCGCTTCGACGTCGAACGCATGGCTGAGCTCGCGCCCCAGGGATTCTCGCTCGCGACGGATGTCGCCGAGTGGCTCGTCAAGCGCGGCGTCCCGTTCCGTGACGCGCACGAGATCTCGGGCTCGCTCGTCCGGGCCTGCGAGACGCGGGGGATCGGACTCGAGGATGCCTCCGATGATCTGCTCGCCGAGGTGTCTGCGCACCTGGTTCCCGAGGTGCGCAGCGTCCTCACGATCGAAGGGTCGGTCGCCAGCCGTGATGGGGTCGGAGGCACCGCCCCGCAGCGCGTCGCGGAGCAGCGCACGCAGCTGATCGAACGCGTGCAGGCGTCAGCGCTTGCGCTCGGCCTGAATTAGATCTCATCCTTATATTGAACTCAGATAAGCGTATGATGGCGGGATGCATGGCGTAGGAGTCATCACCGACATCGTTCGCTCGCGAGATCTGGCCCATCGCCAGGAGGCGCAGGTGGCCGTCCATCGGGCCTTCGAAGTGGCTCACGCCGTCGTCGAGCCCGCCGAGCCTCTGTGGGCCACGGCGGGAGACGAATTCCAGTCCGTCTACCCCACCGCGCAGGCAGCGCTCGGCATCACGATGCTCGTGCGTGTTCTCCTGCCATCGGATATCGACTGTCGGTTCGGGCTCGGCGAGGGGGAGTACCAGCAGGTCGAGCGGAGCGTGGGAGGCACCTCGATCCAGGACGGCCCCGCGTGGTGGCGCGCGCGCGAGGCCATCGCCGCCGTCCATCGCCGGCAGGACCACGGTCACCCATACCTTCGCGCGTGGTTCTCATGTGGCACGCCCGCGCAGGACGACATCGTGAATTCCTTCCTCGTGTCGCGCGACTTCGTCGTCACGCGGATGACGCCGCGGCATCGACGGATCGCGGGGGAGTACTGGATCGGCCGGTCGCAGGCCGACATCGCCCGCGACGAGGGCGTGTCCCAGTCCGCGATCTCGCAGGCGCTTCAGCGCTCAGGCGCGACGGCGCTCAAGCTCGCGCTGGACAACCTGCTCCTCGGAGGTGCGTGAGGTCAGTCCTGCGCCGCGATGAGGTAGCCGGCCGATGCAAGCAGAGCCCAGCCCACGCTGGTCAGGGTTCCCAGGACGCGGGCGGCGGGAGTCGTATTTCCGCGTTCGGCGGGAACCGCGTATGAGCCGAGCGCCTTGACGCCGAGAAGGAGTGCGGCGACTTCGGGGAGGCCGAGAATCAGCGCGAGAGTGAATCCGAATCGTTCGACGAGGCCCACCCATCCCGTCGCTGGAAGCTCGTCGCTCGGCTCCGACGGGATCCGGAGAGCCCGCTCCAGCACCTTCCCTGTGACCGGCCAGCCCGCCGTCGTGGCCGCGCCGAGCGTCGAGATGGCGAGGATCACCCGATCCAACACAGTTGGCGGGGGTGCGAGCAGGACAAAGACGATTGCGGCGATGCACAGCACGACACAGGCGACGACGACCCAGGCGTCCTGCGACCAGCGCGCGCGAGAGACCAGCGTCGCGGTTCCAAGGGCCGCCACCGCCAGTAGGGCAGCCGAAGCAAGAAGGATCATGGGAGTCTCCAGGTCATCGGGGGTCGATGCATTCGTCGGTTCCGATCATGCCGCACAGTGCGCGGGCACCTTGAGAGCCCATACGCTCGTCGGATGCAGAGTCCGTCGGTAGCCGTGATCGCAGACATCGTCGGCTCACGCCGCCTGCTCGATCGGGTGGCGGCGCAGCACACGATCGAACGCGTGATCGACCAGATCGAGCACGCGTTCGGTCGGGCCGACGTCAAGATGAGCGCCACGGTCGGCGACGAGTTCGAGGCCGTGTTCAGCGACCTGCCGACCGCGACGAGGTGGCTTGCGCTTCTCAGGCTGGCGCTGCCCCCGGGGCTCGATTTGCGTTTCGGTCTGGGGGTGGGGTCCATCGAGTCCGTCGCCACGGCCACACGCGTCCTCTCGGAAGGGCCCGGCTGGTGGGCCGCGCGCGACGCGATCGAGATCGTTCACGGCCTGCAGAAACGCACCGCGCCGAGCGCGCGCACGTGGGTCGTCGCCGCGGCAGGGCATGATGCCGCCATGGCACAGACCGTCCGCCTCGCGAACGCCTACGCGCTCTCGCACGATCACATCGTGGGGGCTATGAGCGCTCGCGCCCGGCGCCTGACCTATGGGCGGTGCCTCGGCGAAACGCAGGGGGATCTCGCGCGGGCCGAAGGCATCAGTCAGTCCGCCGTGTCGCAGGCGCTCGCGGCTGCCGGCGCAGGGTCCATCCTCGAAGGGCTGACGCAGCTCGTTCACGAGGTGCGCGCATGATCGTCGCCGGGCTCGCCCTGCTCGCCGTCGGCACCGCCGACCTGATCCGTCAGTTCCAGACCACGCGCCGCCGTGGGATCGCGATGGCGCTCGCCGCAGTGCTGCTCTTCCTCGTCGCCGTGCTCGTCGACGCCGCGCTCTGGGGACTGGTCGCCCTCGCGGTCGCCGCGGTCTGGGTGCTCACGATGCCGGCCCGAGGCGGCGCCCGTGCCGGGCTGTGGCCCGTCGGTCTTCTCGGGGCGGCCGTCGCGGCGGCTGTCATCGTCGCGGGTCCTCGCTCCGCGACCCCCGCCTTCGACACGCTGTGGGCGCTGCCGGCGCCCGGCACGAGCGTGCCCGTCGACCTGCTGATACTCGTCGCCGGCGCGGTGGCGTTCCTGCTCGAATCCAGCAACATCGTCGTGCGCACGGCGTTGCGCGCCGAGCACACGGCGGGTGCAGATGAGACCGAGACCACGACGACGGGCGGTCTCAAGGGTGGGCGACTCATCGGCCCGCTCGAGCGCGTGCTCGTCTTCGCTCTGATGCTCGCGGGCGCCTACACCCTCATCGCTGCGGTCCTCGCGGCGAAGGGAATCGTCCGCTTCCCCGAGATCTCGCGTGACAGCAGCGACGGCAATCGGGCTGAGTTCTTCCTCGTCGGCAGCCTCGTCAGCTGGGTGCTCGCTCTCGCCGCCGCTCTGCTGGTGTGGTGGGCCGCGCGCTGAGGGCGGCACGAGCTCCATCTTCTGCGCTGATAACCTGAAAAGCGTGTCATCCAGCCTCGTGAGCGCGACCGCGCCCGCCAACGATCCGACGTTCGAGAACGTCTGGGACGAGATCGTCTGGCGTGGACTCGTGCATGTGTCCACCGATCAGACTGCGCTCCGCGAGCTCCTGTCGGGCGACCCGATCACGTATTACTGCGGCTTCGATCCGACAGCTCCCAGCCTGCATCTGGGCAACCTCGTACAGCTCCTCCTGCTGCGCCGCCTTCAGCTGGCCGGCCACAAGCCGCTCGGGCTCGTCGGGGGATCCACCGGTCTCATCGGCGATCCTCGCCCGTCGGCCGAGCGCACCTTGAACACGCGCGAAACGGTCCAGGAGTGGGTCGCCCGCCTTCGCTCACAGGTCGAGCGATTCCTCAGCTTCGACGGCGACAACGCCGCTCGCTTGGTCAACAACCTCGACTGGACGGCGCCGCTGAGTGCGATCGACTTCCTTCGCGAAGTCGGCAAGCACTACCGCGTCGGCACGATGCTCAAGAAAGACGCCGTTGCAGCTCGGCTCAACTCCGAGGCCGGCATCAGCTACACCGAGTTCAGTTACCAGATCCTGCAGGGCATGGACTACCTCGAGCTGTACCGCCAGTACGACTGCGTGCTGCAGACGGGTGGCAGCGACCAGTGGGGCAACCTCACGAGCGGCACGGATCTGATCCACCGCGTCGAGGGTGTCTCGGTGCACGCGATCGGCACACCGCTGATCACCAACAGCGACGGCACGAAGTTCGGTAAGAGCGAGGGCAACGCGATCTGGCTGGATGCTGCGATGTGCAGCCCTTACCGGATGTACCAGTTCTGGCTCAACACCGATGACGCCGATGTCATCTCGCGCCTCAAGGTATTCACGTTCCTCACCCGCGACGAGATCGAGGAGTACGAGCGGCTCGTCGCCGCCGAACCGTTCCGCCGTGAGGCGCAGCGGCGACTCGCGCGCGAGGTCACGACCTACGTGCACGGTGTCGACGCGACGTCGGCTGTGATCGCAGCATCCGATGCGCTGTTCGGCCAGGGTGATCTGCACGCGCTCGACGCGGCGACCCTGCGCACGGCACTCGACGAACTGCCGAACACCAGCGTTGCGCGGGGCACCCCCGTGACTCAGGCTCTCGTCGAGACGGGGCTCGTCGCGAGCCTGTCCGAAGCCCGACGCGCCATCGCGCAGGGCGGCGTCTCGCTCGACGGCGTGAAGGTCACGGGTGACGATGCCGAGGTCATGGGCGCACTGCCCGGCGGCGTGTCGGTGCTGCGACGCGGCAAGAAGACGCTGGCCGGCGTGTTCGTCGACGCCTGAGAAATGCCGTTCACGCCGAGCCACGCTGTCGTCGCGCTGCCGTTCGTGCGGACGCCGCTCGTGCCGGCGGCGATCGCGATCGGCGCGATGACCCCGGATCTGCCGCTGTTCGTGCGCGGACTTGCGTTGCACTACGGCCGCACGCATGACCTGACGTGGATCGCGGCGACGATCCTGCTCGCTTTCGTCCTGCTGCTCGTGTGGCGTTGCCTTCTGCGGCCGGCGGTTCGCGAGCTGTCACCGCGCTGGCTCGCCGAACGGCTTCCCGTTGACTGGGACGCACCCGCGACGGGGGCGTTCCGCGAGACGATTGGATTCCCGAGGCCCGGTGGCTTCTCGGTGCGAGCGCTGACGATGACGGTCCTGTCACTGGCTTTCGGCGTCGTGACTCACATCGTGTGGGATCTGTTCACCCATGAGGGACGTTGGGGAGTGGCCCTTGTCCCGGTGCTCGACCAGCGGTGGGGTCCGCTGGCGGGATACGCCTGGCTCCAGCACGGTTCCAGCGTGATCGGGCTTGCGATCATCGGCGTCTGGATGCTGGTCTGGTTCGCCCGAGCGAACACAGCACCTGTTGAGCGGATCCTCTCCGCGTGGGTTCGCGGAGTGTGGTGGCTCTCGCTGCCGACGGCCCTCATCGGTGCGTGGTCTTGGGGCCTCGCTTCCTTCGGCCCGCTCGACGATGACTTCACAGTGGCCCATTTGGCATACCGCGTGCTCCCGCCTGCGTGCGCCGTGTGGGGCATCGTGACAGTCGCGCTGGCGATGGTCGTCCAGGTGCGGCGGTCGTCGATGCGGCGTGCCGCACGAGCAGCGGGCTGATTCCCCCCACGATCTGGTCTGCGTGCGCCTCCTATGCGCGTCCCCCGTGCGGCCTGCGCCGGCTCAGCCACCGGAAGCCGCGGAAAACCGCGGAAACGCAGGACGACACGCCCGGGGTCCGAGCAGGATTTGCCGTACCCCTGGGAGCCACGTAACTTATTACTTGTTCGCCCCACAGGGATGCGGAGAGGCCGAGAGCCTTACCCCCCTCAAGCGGAGAACCGCCCCCATCCTGATCCTCTTGAGGATCGCGACCCTCGGGTCTAGGATGAGGTTCCCACTCCTCGAACTGCTGATGAGTGCTGACCGGAGACGCTAAACAGTCGCGGTGAGCCGATTTGACAAGCAAGAGCGAGCGGGATAAACTAGAGAAGTTGCCCGGCGGGCTGGCTTGAGGCCGAACGCCTGGGGCCGATCTAGCTTCGAAGAGCCGTTGATGACTGCTGTTCCTGACATTTTGTCGG